>CAYVTV010000058.1:0-18367 GCA_964454295.1 uncultured Bacteroidaceae bacterium | reverse complement strand
CGGGACGAAGGGGACGAAGAACGTGGTTAGGTAATAGAGTAATTGAGTAATTGATTAATCGAGTAATAGATTTCCTGATAGCCTGATAGCCTGATAGCCTGATCCCGTGATCCCTTTGATCCCTTTGATCCCGTGATAGCGTGATCCCGTGATCCCGTGATCCCTTTGATCCCGTGATCCCTTTAAAGGGCAACGACTTAGCCATTACACAACCACGTAACCACGTAACCACTCAACCACTTGATCCCTTCCACATCACCAAATATCTCACAGCTGTACTACAACTTCTTCCAGCCGTATGGCCCTGCTGCCTTTTATCAGGATCAGATGGCCGGAAACAGGATTAGCCTTCAGATAGCTGTTCAATTGATCTGTATCCTTAAATGTTTTGAATTCATTATTTTTATCAGCCCTCATGAATTCCCTGCCAACAAGAAATGCACTGATGTTTTTATGTTCCTTAAGGATGTCAATGAGGATTTCATGTTCACGGGAAGAGTATTCACCCAGCTCCAGCATGTCTCCAAGAATGGCTGTTTTATTGCTATTTCTCCGGGTAACGAAATTCATAAGCGCATTATGCATGCTTGTCGGGTTTGCATTATACGCATCAAGGATGATAGTGTTGTTTAATGAAGTGGTTACCAGCTGGGAGCGGTTATTGGCAGGAACGTAAGTCCTGATGGCATCTGCAATGTCATTTTCCTCCACGTTAAAAAACAATCCGACGGTAAATGAAGCCAGGATATTATCCAGGTTGTAGGCTCCTGTAAGTTTCGTCTGTATGCCGGCAATTCCTTTTCTATGTTCATGGTTCCATGTTACTGATGCTTTTACCATTAGTTCATCACCGGTTATTTTTCCCTGACAGACAGAATCAGGATGGTTTCCGTATATGATTTTATCAGGGAAGTTTTTTTCGGTTATTTTTTTTAGAACCGGGTCATTGAAATTGACAAAAATGCTGCCGTTATGTTTTTGCAGGTATTGATAAAGCTCTCTTTTTGTATGTATGAGTTTATCCATAGTTCCGAAACCTTCAAGGTGTGCTTTTCCAATATTTGTAATAATGCCGAAATCAGGGAGAGCAATTTCACAAAGCTTTCTGATCTCTCCCGGATGGTTGGCGCCCAGTTCCACGACAGCCATTTCATGATCTCTGATGTTCAGGAGAGTTAAGGGTACTCCGATGTGGTTATTCAGATTTCCTTGTGTTGACAGTACTTTATATTTCTTTGAAAGCACGGAGGTGATCAGCTCCCTGGTTGTTGTTTTGCCATTGGATCCGGTAATAGCCAGCAGGGGTATTTTTTTCTTCTGACGGTGAAATGCAGCCAGTTCCTGGAGGCACTGCAGGGTGTCGTTTACCGGGAAATAATCGTCTCCAGCAACATAGCCCGGGTCATCGACAACAGCAAGGCGGCATCCGTTTTTAAGAGCCTGGGGAGCAAAAACATTGCCGTTAAACCGCTCTCCTTTCAGTGCGAAGAATATTTTATTATTCCCCCTGGTTCTTGAGTCGGTTGTAATACCTTCAGAAAGGAGGAACACTTTATATAATTCTTCAATGGTATGCATACGCATAAGAAAATAGGAGACAGTATTTTTTGTTTTGTCTTTCCTGTTCAACGCTCATCTTTCGCAAAAGCTTCAGATGACAAGTGGCAAAGCCAGGTTTAACAAAATGGTAATTATTACCAGCAGTTAGACCTGTCCGGCGTTTTTCAGCCGGACAGCGTCAATGAAGAAAGCAAAGTGCTATGTCTTCCCTGTTTCACGCCGGCAAAGCCAGGTTTTACAAAATGGTAATTATTACCAATAATCAAACCTGTCCGGCATTTTTCAGCCGGACAGCGTCTGTAATATTTTTTATGGGATATTTCTTTAAAAACCTGTTGGTGTTCCCACTCTGATCATGGCACAGCGGAATCCCAGATCATCGCGTGATTCGGTTTCAAGCAGGAACCTTCGGGTTCCGGGGCTCAGGTAGTATGCCCTGTCTTTCCATGATCCGCCTTTATAAACGCGCACATTGTCGTTTATGAGTGAAGATTTTTCATACGGGGTATTTACATACATATTGTTTGTTCCCTTGGCAAAAGCTTCACTGGCAGTATCGCTGTGTTGTTCATAGAATATGGAAGAAATGATATCACCGTCCCTGTAATTTCTGTAGTCTGCTTTACGGTAATTAAATCTTCCTTCGGCATCTTTTTCGGTGATGACTTCTCTGCGTATTCTGCCGAGGCTGTCTATTTCCGGCATACCGTCTGCATTCACGAACTGCTTATCAAAAACATTACCTCTGTAAGGGTTGAATGCATTGAAATCCTGGAAGGTGAGCGGACGGTAGATATCCTGTACCCATTCGTTCACATTTCCGGCCATGTTAAAGAGGCCGTAATCGTTAGGCCAGAAAGATTTAACCGGAACGGTGATTGAACCGGCATCGTTAAGGTAACCTGCAACACCCATCATATCTCCGCTTCCTCTGACAAAGTTGGCCATCATCTGACCCATGTACCTCGGTTGGTCATTTCTTACATTATGACCATTCCATGGGTATACTTTCTTTTCCCAGATAAGTTCGTCTACAGTGTTTCCAACAAGTCCGAGAGCAGCATATTCCCACTCTGCTTCGGTTGGAAGGCGGTATTTGGGAAGGAGGATACCATCTTCAATTTTAATCCCGCGGGAATCCTTATTGGGGTCAAGACTTGGGATGGGATTCCGGATAACGGGCTGGTATAAGCCTGCCAGGTAAGCATCTGTATGGAAATTGTTTTCTCCTTTTTGATCAGTACTGAGTTCAATGATTCCTTCATTGACCAGAAGAAGTTCATTGACCCTGTCTGTACGCCAGATGCAGTAATCATTAGCCTGAAGCCAGTTAATACCTACAACAGGATACTGATTAAAAGAAGGATGTCTGAAGTAATATTCAACATAAGGTTCATTGAATGCCATAGGATCTCTCCATACCAGAGTATCGGGTAATGCATTGATTATAACCTGGTAATTATTATCCGCAAAGATTCTTTCAAGCCAGTAGATATACTCACGGTAGTCTACATTCCTGACTTCTGTTTCGTCAATATAGAATGATGATACGGTGACCCTGCGGGGCACTGCGTTCCATTCATACATTACATCATCCTGGGTTCTTCCCATGGTAAATGTACCTCCTTCAACAAGTACGAGTCCGGGACCAGTGGGTTGCTCAATAGCAGGCTGAACTTCAAAACCTCCATGTGCCGGATCATTGTATGTCCAACCAGTAGTTGTTGACTCTTTGCCGGTTTTTGTCGGGGTCTCTTTTCCGCAGGAAACTGCAAAAAGTGCTGCTAAAAATAGTAAGGGTAGGAGATTCAACTTGATTTTCATAGTTTTATGTGTATTTGACTGACTACAAAATTTGCTCTAAAATAATATTAATTCTCAAAAATAACTAAATTTTGGGACATTTTATTGCTCTGTGTGAATTTTTCTTAACAGTATCCAATGTAAGGATAAAGGAAATCTCATGTGCACCCAGGGTGGTAATGTTCACAGAAGGAGCTGTCAACTGGTGATCATAGCTGTACCTTACACGTACTTTTTCTGTTATGTAACCTCCTGAAAATATGAGAGAACTGTATTTAATTCCCAGGTTTTGCCTGAGCCAGATTCCGGCAACAACAGCATTCTTTAAATGTGTTTCAAGACCGTAATTTAACTGGTTAAATTTTTTTTGTCTTATATGGATAACATTTGGCGAAAGCTGTAAAACTTCTTTTCCCAGTCTGCGCTCATAAACGGGAATCATTCCTCCTGCAAACAAGGTTAACTTGCGGCTTAAACGTGTTTCCGGATCCGAACTCATGGTATGATCGGGTTTTAACAGGTGATACATTGCTGCCCCGGTATATAATCCGCGGTAAAAGCCCGTAAAACCAACCGCAAAATCGGGATAGCCGGTACGATATGTTCCGTAACTTTCGCTTCCCACAGGCTGAACAGTACCATCAGGGCCCAGCATATCACCATAAATAAAATT
This sequence comes from uncultured Bacteroidaceae bacterium, assembly GCA_964454295.1. Lineage (GTDB taxonomy): Bacteria > Bacteroidota > Bacteroidia > Bacteroidales > CAYVTV01. The sequence goes on along the minus strand of CAYVTV010000058.1, from coordinate 14,331 downwards.
ATTCGTATCGAGTTTCCTTTGTACATACGATGCCTGGAAGCCCCCGTTGATTGTCAGCTCTCTGCTTGCATACAAATGATAGCTGTAGATAACCGAAAGCCCGAATTCAGTTAAGACCCCGTTTCCCTGGTTGTCGCCAAACAGCATCAACCCCATGCCTCCATGCATCGGCTCAATATACTGATCATACGCAACACCATAGGTTACATATGCATTGTTTGCCGATGGCCACTGGTTCCGGTAGTTCAGGGATAATTTCCGGTTGTCTTCAACTCCTGCCCATGCAGGATTAAGATAAAGACGGTTGGCAAAAAACTGCGAAAAATACGGATCCTGCCCCCCGGCAAGAAGAGATAATGTGAGAAATAAAATGTGAATCCATATTTTAACGTAAGCTGACATTAAAAGAAAAACTTTATTTTTGAGCTTTCATGATGTAACAATAATTCTGCTAACGGAATCGTTTACTTCTAACGTATCTGAACAAAAAAAGTTGCGGAAATACAAAATTTGAAGAAATAAAGGTATAAGAAAATAATGAGATTTCTTTTTTTGTTGTTGGTTTTTGTTTTTAATCAGGCTTTCGGACAATCATGGTACATTAAGAGAACAATTGACTGGACGGTCAAGGATATCTCTTCAAAAGATATTGCCATCCGGGATGTGATTCATTTTCGATTTGCAGTATATAATGAACATGAACTCTCATTACCTGGTTATTCTGATGTGCTGGAGTGGCATCCGGAAAACCCTGTTGTGACGGTTACTTTTTATTCCGCAACGTATGAACCTGTTCCGGAAAATATATCAGGTGACAGGATTTTTAATGATTTACCTGCAGAGATACCTGTTGAGCATACAATTTCATATGAAAGACGAAAACCTTATCTGATCATAAGCCTGACCCCGTTCAGAAGAAATGCTGAAACCGGCCGTGTTGAAAGGCTCAGGGAGTTTGTTCTGGGTATAGATTCTAATCCTGTTGAAGCAGAGGCGGCTAAAAAGAATATATATACTTCTCCTGCCACATCAGTCCTTTCCTCCGGTGAATGGTATAAAATAAGAATTCCTTCAGACGGCATATACAAACTTACCTTTGATCAGCTGAAATCCATCGGATTATCCGACCCTGCCACGGTGAGGGTTTTTGGTTACGGAGGCAGGACCCTTCCCGAAGATATAAGACTGGGCAGTAAAAATGATCTTTTACCGGTACAGATATATATAAATAAGGGTGCGGATAATATATTTAACCAGGGCGACTATATTCTTTTCTATGGTGTAGGGACTGATACCTGGAAATTTGATGGTGGAACCCAAATGTTCCGTTGTAAAAAAAATCCGTATGCAGATCATGCGTATTATTTTCTGACCTGTAAAAACGGAGATACTGATATCCCTCTGAATTACACTGCCCCTGAAGGGGAAGTGACGTTCACTACGGGTACATATGATTTTTACATGCACCATGAATTGCAGGTAAGGAACCTTATCAAGTCCGGCAGAAAATGGTACGGGGAAGAATTTGATCTGGTCACACAATATACTATTGATTTCCAGGGACAAAACCTTGTCACTGCTGAACCTGCAACTATTCTCACTAATGTGTTAAGCCGTGCGAAAGACTCCGCTACATTTATCCTGAATGTCGGCGGGAAGGATATAGAGACTTTCAGGTTACGCCCCCTTAATCTTAATGATTATACGGGCATTCATGCCAGCACACTGCAAAAGAAAAGCACTTTCAGCCTTTCATCGGATAATATTTCAGTAAGATTGCGTTACATAAAACCTGATGCAACAGCAAAAGGGTGGCTTGATTTTATTACGGTTAATGCGAAAGCCATGCTTTCACTTACTTCAGACCAGCTGATAATGCGGAATTATGCATCTGTACTCCCGGACGGTATAACACAGTTTAACGTGACCAACACGGATAACAGTGTACTGGTATGGGATGTCACTGATCCGAATTATATCCACCAGTTACCCTACTCACTGCAATCCGGTGTTTTGTCATTCACCTCCGCAACAGAAACTCTGAAGGAATTTGCCATCTTCAGGGTTAACGGCAGTTTTCCTGTACCCGAATTTACAGGGGAGGGTCTGGGAAAAGTGCAAAATCAGAATTTACATGGAGATGAAGTTCCGGATCTTGTGATCATCACTCATGATAATTTTTTACCCCAGGCTGAAAGACTGGCATCTTACAGGATTGAAAAAAATAATTTTGTGGTTCTGGTTACCACACCGGAAAAAATTTATAATGAATTTTCATCGGGTACGCCGGATGTTACAGCTCTCCGTAATTTTATGGTCATGCTCTATGAAAAAGATGGCACAGCTGGCAGACTGAAAAACCTGTTGCTTTTTGGCGATGGTTCATACGACAACAAGGGTATTACAGCTAATCCCGGAAATTTTATTCCAACTTATCAGTCAGAAAACAGCCTTTCTCCCATATTATCCTATCTTACTGACGATTTTTTTGCCATGCTGGACCCCGGTGAACAGATGTTGACAGGATTACTTGATATTGGTGTTGGCCGTCTGCCTGTTTCATCATTAGAACAGGCTGAAGCCATGGTTAATAAAATTATGGAGTATGAAGACCCTGCCAACATGGGAACATGGAGAAATATGGTTTGTTTTATCGGTGATGATGAAGATAATAATATCCACATGCTGCAGGCAAATCAGCTGGCCGAATATGTTAATTTGCGCTATCCTTCCTTTAATATCAATAAGATTTTACTTGATGCCTTTAAACAGGTCGCCACACCGGTTGGTCAACGCTATCCTGATGTCAACAGGGCTATAAATGATCAGGTAACACGTGGAGCTCTTATTATCAATTATACCGGGCATGGAGGAACTGATGGACTTGCTCATGAAAAGATTCTCACCCTGAATGACATAACTTCCTGGAGTAATAAGGGGAAATATCCGCTGTTTGTAACGGCAACCTGTGACTTCAGCCGGTTTGATGATTACGAAAGAATTACCGCAGGAGAGGAATCCATTCTTAATCCTGCCGGAGGCGGAATAGCTCTCCTTACAACTACCAGGCTTGTTTATTCAGGACCAAATCATGCACTGAACGAAAGATTATATGAGATTGTTTTTGAGAAGAAACCTGATGGTGAGAATTATTGCCTGGGAAGTATAATGCAATACACAAAGAATAAAACCGGATCCGGTATAAATAAACGAAATTTCACACTTCTCGGAGATCCATCCATGCAACTTGCCTATCCGGGGTTAAAGATCATTACCGACTCTATTAACGATAGTTCTGTCACAAGCCTGGTGGATACGTTAAAAGCTTTCAGCCATATTACGATTACCGGTCATGTGGAAGATCACCTGGGTAATATAGTTAATGACATGAACGGTACATTGTTTTCAACAGTTTATGACAAGCCTGCACAGCTAACTACTCTGGCAAATGACGGGGGAAACACAATGACTTTCTCTTACCAGAACAGTATACTGTATAAAGGCAAGGCAAGTATTACAGACGGCTACTTCCGTTTTAGCTTTATCGTTCCAAAGGACATGAATTACAGTCTTGGGAAAGGACGCTTAAGCTATTACGCTCACAATGCGGAAAGAGACGCAACAGGATATTTTAATAATTTCATTGTCGGTGGCACAGCTGAGAATTATATGACTGACTTTGAAGGCCCGCAGGTTAAGGTATTTCTTAATGATCAAAATTTCAGATCAGGAGATATTACTACTCCTGACCCCATACTCTACGTTCGGGTATTTGATGAAAGCGGGATCAATATTTCCGGAAATGGAGTGGGACATGACATTACTGCCATACTCAATGACAATTCCTCATCGGTATATGTGCTGAATGATTATTATCAGGCTGACATCGACAGTTATAAAGGAGGAATTGCAGAATATCCGTTATTTAACCTGGAAGAAGGTAATCATAAAATAAGTGTTAAGGTGTGGGATATTTATAATAACTCGGGTGAGGGTTCTGTTGAATTTATCGTGGTAAATTCAAAAGAAATGCTGCTTAATGAAATATTTAATTATCCTAATCCGTTTAATGACATTACCTGGTTCAGCTTTGGTCATAACAGGGCTGGCAGCGACCTTGACATTACCATCGATATTTTCAGTTCAACCGGTGAACTTGTCAGAACCATAAAGGCCAGGGATTATGGCAGTGGTTTCAGATCTGAGCCAGTTATGTGGGACGGGAAGGATGAAGCAGGTAATTTTAACAGACAGGGAGTGTATATTTACCGTATCAGGGTAAAAAGTTCCCAGGGTGAAGTTGCGGAGAAATCTGGCAAGCTTTTGATAGTCAATTAGAATAAAAATTACAATAGTTTAATTTTATCTTTTATATTTGTGTTTTAAATTAAAAATAATGTTTCTCAGATCATTGGTAAAAAATATTTTCTTTGCGGCAGTTATACTTTTTGTATTGAACTATAATGCTATCGGACAGATTACTACGGGTCAGTTAACAGGACAGATGAATGTTATTCTTTCAGCTGTGCCTTTTTTAACGATAGCTCCCGATTCCAGGGGTGGTGCCATGGGCGATGCAGGTGTGGCCACTTCCCCTGATATAAACTCACAGCACTGGAATCCTGCTAAATATGCATTCCTTGACCATGAGGGAGGTGTTGCCCTTTCATATACTCCCTGGCTCAGGAGACTTATTAATGATATTAATCTTGCATATCTTGTGGGTTATAAAAGACTCGACCCACAACAGGTTGTGAGTGCTTCTCTCCGGTATTTCTCATTGGGAGATATTATTTTTACCAATATTCAAGGTGATCCCCAGGGTCAGTTCAATCCCAATGAATTCGCAATAGATATGGCCTATTCCAGACTTTTTTCCGATTATTTCTCAGGTGGGATTGCTTTCAGGTTTATCCGCTCTGACCTTACCGGCGGACAATTTGTTGGCGACTCGGAAACTAAAGCAGGCATATCTTTCGCTGCAGATCTGGCAGCGTACTATTACAGACCCGTTGATTTATCCGGACGCGACGGCGAATTATCATTCGGCATGAATATCTCCAATATCGGAACAAAAATTGCCTACACTGAAACGCAGGAAGAATCATTTATTCCCATTAATCTTAAACTGGGAGGTGCCCTGAAGGTTAATCTCGATGATTATAATTCTTTCATGTTCACTGCCGATTTTAACAAACTCCTTGTGCCTACACCCCCGGTTTATGCGGAAGACTCTGCCGGTGTTCCTTACCTTGCGTATGGTAAAGACCCGAATGTTCCTGTCGCCGTCGGGATTTTCAGATCTTTTTATGATGCGCCGGGTGTGGAAAGAGAAAATGGATCAAGAAATGTTTTCCTCGAAGAAATAAGGGAAATTGCTATAAGTGCCGGTACCGAATACTGGTACCGCGATCAGTTTGCAATCAGGGGAGGTTATTTTCATGAGCATGCAACAAAGGGAAACAGAAAATTCTTTACTCTTGGCATAGGACTGAAATTAAATGTTTTTTCACTCGACTTCTCATACCTTGTGCCTGTTTATCAGAATAATCCACTGGCAAATACACTGAGATTTACCCTGGGGTTTGAGTTCGATAAATACTACAATAGGAATAAATAATAATTTCATTGGTCAGATGATGAATATCCGGATAGGGCTTGGTTATGATGTACACCGGCTCGTGGAAGGAATTCCTTTTCGCCTGGGAGGTGTTACCCTGCCTTTTCATAAAGGGGCAGAAGGACATTCAGATGCCGATACATTAATTCATGCATTATGCGATGCATTGCTCGGGGCAGCCGCACTGGGAGATATTGGACTTTATTTTCCCGATACTTCCGAAGAATACAAAGGGATTGACAGTACTCTGCTGTTACAGAAAACCTCTGACCTTATTCGTTCAAAGGGATTCCAAATTATTAATATAGATGCGGTAATAATCCTGCAGCAACCCAAAATACGACCCTATGTGGATGAAATGAGAAAAACCATGGCTGCAGTGCTTGGGACAGATGTCGATAATATATCTGTCAAAGCCACTACCACCGAAAAACTTGGATTCATAGGAAGAGGAGAAGGAGTGGCAGCAGAAGTGGTCGTCTTATTACAAAGAAGTTAAATTCATGGTAGAACCAAAATTATTATTATGCCCAGACATCTGTTGTTAGTTTGTGTTTCCGGAATACTTTCCATTAACCTGCTGTATGCACAGCCCTTAAAAATTGAAGCTGCCGTGCGACATTTACCTCCGGGTAAAGTATTTCTCAGTGAGATAAAAGGTGAGGAACATAGACTTATTGACAGTGTGTTTGTTACAGGCAGTGTTATAAGCTTTACCATGAAAGAACCCGTCCCTGGAGTGTATCGTATTACACTGGGGAAATCCCTGAGAGCTGACTTTTATAATGACGATCCTCAGTATTTTGATATTATCGTTAACAGGGAAGATGAGATTAAGCTGGAGACTGACTTTCATTTTCCGGTTGAAGAGATGAATGTTATACGGTCGGAAGAAAACAGGATGTATTATGATTTTCTTATGCTGTATCAGGATTACAGAAATAAATTCGGACACATGATACCCCTCTTTGGCGTATATTCCCCTGAGGATGAATTTTACAGTGATGTGAAAACGGAGACGGGTCGCCTTCAGAAAGATTATTCCGAACGCATTCTGGCTCTGACAGAGCAATTACCCGGGTCGCTGGCATCATCCATAATGCAGTTCAGCCTGCTCCCTGCAGTTGATCCCTCTGTTGGATTTTCCGAGATGACGGAATTTATGAAAAAACACTATTTTGACCTGGTTTCGTTTACCGATGAGAGGCTGATCAGGAGCCAGGTGATTACCCGTAAAATTATTGAATACCTGGGATTATTCAGGAACTCAAGCAATACTCAGTCTGAACTGGAGTTGCAATTTGTTGAGGCAGTGGATATAATCATGGAGAGAGCTTCATATAATGAAAAGGTATTTGAGTTTGTGCTTGCTTTTTTGGTAGATGGATTTGACAGGTTAAAAATGGAGAATGTACTTGTTCACCTTGCTGAAAATTACGTGGAGAAAGGATGTGAGACAGACAGTAAGAAGATCATGGAACAGCGTCTAAGCGGCTATAAAAAAATGGCTGTCGGAAACACTGTGAGCGATATTGTTTTACTTGACCTGAAAGGAAAATCAAGGCGGCTCACCGAACTTAAAAATGAGTATGTGCTGGTGGTATTCTGGGCAACATGGTGTCCTCACTGCACAAAATTGTTACCGGAAATTAAAAACTGGTATTTAAATAACCGGCAGACTGACCTTGGGATATACTCAGTATCCATTGATACAAGCCGTTTTGACTGGGAAGAGCATTTGATGCTTCATGATTACCCCTGGATAAATGTGTGCAACCTCAAGGGATGGGAAGGGAAAGTGGCAGCTGACTATAACATTTATGCCACACCTTCCATGTTCATTCTCGACAGGAACCGGAAGATAATTGGCAAACCGCTGACATTCAGGGAATTCAGGAGGGAGATGGAGGGGATTGTAAGTAACTCTTCCCTCTAAAACGTTAACGTAAAGATAGTCTCCTGTTCAGGAACAGACTGTGCTGATATTGTTCCACCATGAAGTTTAAGGATCTGGCGGGAGAGGCTTAATCCAATACCTGAACCACTTTGTTTTGTTGTGAAGAAAGGAATGAATATCTTATCCATTACATCGGGAAGGATACCGGTACCGTTATCATATACCTGGATTGTCGGCCGGCCTCTCTTGTTGTAAAAAGCTTTCAGTTTAACCTCTGCAGCCGGTTTTTCTTCGAGAGCATACATTGAATTTTTAATCAGATTGATCAGAACTTGCTCAATTAACTGATCGTCCATATATACCTCAAGGCCTTGCGGATCAACAGAGATAGAATATGTAATATTATGGGTTGCCAATTCTTTGCCCATAAGAGATTCAATGTTATGGAACAAATCTGCCACTTTGACAAGCCTGAAGCTGGGTTTGGGAATTCTTGTAAGGTTACGGTAGGTATTCACAAAATGAAGGAGTCCGTTGCTCCTTTTATTAATAGTTTGAAGAGCCTGGTGTATTTCATCTGCGGTTTCCCCGGTAAGTTCAAAACTGCTTTCCCCCGAAGATCGAATATCATTCAGCATGATATCCAGGGTTGAAGAAAGACTTGAAATCGGTGCTATAGAGTTCATTATTTCGTGGGTGAGAACTCTTATAAGCTTTTGCCATGCCTCGGTCTCCTGTCCTTCAAGAACATTCTGTATATTTTTTATAGTGCATAATATAACCTGCTTGTTTTTAATTTTAAATTCCGTGGCATTGATCACAAGTTGCAGGATGTCGTCGTCATCCTGAACCTTAACCAGTTTATTTTCACCGGGTTTAATGGTATACAGGGTGTCTGTCAGTTCCTGTGAGAGCTCCGACAGTTTTGAAATATTCTTCAGTGATCCCTGCTGGAAAAGCTTTTTTGCCGATTTATTGATCATTTCAATATTCCCGTCAGCTGTGAAAGCGAGTATGCTGACATCAATATTCTGGACAACTGTCTGGAGGTAATGAAAATGTTCTTCTTTTTCAGCGCGCACTCTCTGAAAATCGGTTATAACATCATTGAAAGCTTTATTCAGTTCATTAAATGATGCGCCCATGCCCTCCACCTGGAAAGTACGGGTAAATTCTGAAAATCTAATTGATTCAAGGAAACTTGCAAGATCCCTGTTGGTCTTATCCACATACCGGATGAGGGCGTAGACCTGCAAAAGGATAATCAGTGCGATAAACAGAGGAGTTATGTATGTGGTGGTATACACAAAGTAGAAAAACAGTATAACTGTTAATGCAAAAAGGATGATCCTTATAGTAATATTTATTTTGAAATTTTTATAAACCATGTTTTTCCATTCTTCTGTAAAGAGATGTTCTGGTAAGTCCAAGGTCCCTGGCGGCAATGGTTATGTTTCCATTGGTCTGTTTCAGGACTTTACTTATTATTATTTTCTCAATTTCATCGAGATTACAGGTTTCGAACTCAAACTCACCACTTTTTTTTGCTACCGGGTTAAGGATAAAATCATCAGGTGTCAGCATATCGGAATCTGTCATAATTACTGCCCTTTCAATTGCATGTTGCAGTTCCCTGACATTTCCGGGCCAATGGTAAAGGTTGAGCTTTTTCAGTGCTGTAGATTGGATTCCCTTGATATCTTTACGATACTTACGTGCATATACTTTAAGGAAATGGCTGGTCAGCAAAGAAATATCGCCGGTCCTTTCCCGCAGGGGCGGAAGGGGTATCTCTACTGTGTTGATGCGATACAACAAATCCTGCCTGAATTTTCCTTCTGCAACATCATCATGGATATTGTTATTTGTGGCACAGATAAGCCGAACATCAATGGGTATGGGTTTAACTGCCCCCACCCTGGTTATTTCCCTTCTTTCCAGGACGGTAAGTAGTTTTGTTTGAATCTGGGTGGACAAATTCCCTATTTCATCAAGAAAGAGTGTGCCACCCGAAGCGATCTCAAATCTTCCCTGTTTCATGGCTTTTGCATCGGTGAAAGCTCCTTTCTCGTAGCCAAATAATTCGCTCTCAAAAAGGGATTCGGTTATTGACCCCAGGTCAACACTGATAAACACCTCATCTTTCCGGTGTGAATTTCTGTATAATGCTCTGGCTACAAGCTCCTTACCTGTTCCGTTCTCGCCCAGTATCAAAACATTGGCATCGGTGGCGGATACTTTCAGGATGGTGTTGAATACTTTTTTCATTTCCTCCGACTGACCTATAAAGTCTGTAAAGGGTTGATCCAGTACTGCGCTTATCTCCCGCTGTTTTCTCCGTAACCTGTCGGCTTCATTTTTAGATTGCCTTAATTTAACAGCGGAATTTATTGTGGCCATGAGTTTTTCATTTTGCCATGGCTTCAGGACAAAGTCAGTTGCCCCGTTTTTTATCGCTCTCACTGCCTTTTCCGCATCACCATAAGCGGTGATAAAGATAACCACTGCCTGTGGATCGATCTCAAGGATCTTTCCCAGCCAGTCAAATCCCTCCTGTCCGCTTATGGCATCTTTGGTAAAATTCATGTCGAGAAGAATAACATCCCAGTTCTCCTTAGCCATTAATTCGGGAATAAGTTCCGGATTATTTACTGTCTCTACCCTTTCAGTAATGGGTTTAAGAAGAAGTCTGAGGGCGAACAGTATATCCTCATTATCGTCAACGGCAAGTATTTTACCGTTTTTTTCCGTTGTTACCATAGCAAAAATTTTAACATTCAATATTACAAGTTTTTTTTTAATGTTTGAAATTGTATTTTTATCATAATTTTGAAATAATTATGGAAATAATCAAAACTGTTGAGCTGAATAAGATATTCAGAACGGAGGAAGTAGAGACTACTGCCCTTAAAAATGTAAATCTTGTGATCAGTAAAGGGGAGTTTGCTGCCATCATGGGTCCTTCAGGCTGTGGTAAATCAACACTTCTGAATATTATAGGGCTACTCGAAAAGCTCACCTCAGGTAAGTTGTTTTTTATGGATACGGAAGTATCCGGACTTTCTGAGCGTGAGCGGACCTGGTACAGGAAGTTGTATATAGGTTTCGTTTTTCAGGGTTTTAACCTTATTGACGAGTTGAATATTTATGAGAATATTGAATTGCCTTTGCTTTATCAGAAGGTATCTTCATCTGAGAAGAAAAAACGTGTTGAGGAAGCGATGGAGCGGATGAAGATCTCCCACCGGAGGAAACATTTTCCGCAGCAGCTGTCGGGTGGCCAGCAACAAAGGGTGGCCATAGCCAGGGCGGTGGTATCCAAACCATTGATGATTCTTGCCGATGAGCCTACCGGCAATCTGGATTCGGCAAACGGGGAAGAGGTGATGAGCCTGCTGGCAGAGCTTAACCAGGAAGGCACAACTATAGTCATGGTTACACACTCAGCTGTTGAAGCGGATAAGGCACACCGGGTAATTCAGTTGTTCGACGGGCATATTGTAACGGAGAATGTGAAGCAGAAAGTGTAAAGTGGTTGAGTGGATGAGTGGTTATGTGGGTGAGTGGGTGAGAGTAAATGAGTACAGAGTAAAGGTTTTATTGCTGCCTTTTTCGACGCTGTCCGGCAGAAAAAGCCGGACAGAAACCGGTTCTTTTTATCTAGTGGCTTGTTGAGGCGGAAAAGGAAATGTTAATTTACGGAGGGAGTGTTCACATAACTGTGTGGGACAGTTCGTAGAACAGTCCCTTTACGGACAATGATTTTTTAGGACGATACAGTGCACACATCAAGAAATTGCAATCCCGCGATCCCGTGATCCCGTGATCCCGTGATCCCGTGATCCCTCGATCCCGTGATCCCGTGATCCCTCGATCCCGTGATCCCGTGATCCCGTGATCCCTCGATCCCGTGATCCCGTGATCCCTCGATCCCGTGATCCCGTGATCCCGTGATCCCTCGATCCCGTGATCCCTTATAACGTTATAACCACTATTTAAGCATATTATGAAGAAACTTTTATTATTACTATTACCAACCGCTTTCTCCACCTTCCTTTTTTCGCAGAGTTTCAATACAGCGCAGTTATTAAATCCGCGCAGTTATTCACTGGGGATCAACCCTGTATTATACGAGAAGAATCCCGGGATATTTATTCATGGGGGATATGGAATAAATAAAAAGATTGACATTGCATTGAAATACGGATTCCTTGATGGGGCTGATTACATCGGTGCTGACCTGGAATGGGGGCTGGGAAAGGTCGGTAAACTGGATATATCACTGGTTACCGGCGGGCACATCAGGAAGGACCTTGGATTAGATCTGGGGGGAGTGGTATCCTTTCCGGTAACTCATTATGCCACCATCTTTTCAGGTGTTGATGCGGACATTGTTTTTAATGATCAGATGGAGCATTTCACATGGGTTCCCCTGGGTGTTGAGGTTATCTTTAAACGTAATGCAGCCTTTATCTTTGAGGTGGATGTACCCATGTCGGAGTGGGCATGGAATATCTTCGGGGGCGGGGTGGTGTTTTTGTTTTGAGGGAGACTGACAGGGTTGCCCCATCATGATCATAAACCTTGTTTTTCGAATGTTCCAATTAAATATCAATCCCCAGTTCTTTCAGCTGTTTTCTGACCTGGCTCGAGTTCTCAAAAAATATACCTGATATTCCTATTTTGTTTGCGGTATCGATATTTTCCTGCCTGTCGTCAATAAATACAGCCTGTTCCGGTTTTACATTCATTTCTTTTAATGCTATTTCATAGATGCCGGTGTCGGGTTTGATAATGCCATGGTAACAGGAAATAATAATATGATCAAAGATATTGTCAAAGTCATATTTCCTGCGACGGTGATTTGACATCTCGACAGAGTCATTGGAAAGGATAGCGATCCTGTAGCCTTTGGCTTTTAAATCGAGTGCAATTTCCAGTCCTCCTTCGACGGGTTTCATATAAGGTTCCAGGTCAATATCATCATCGTCGGCAGTAACTCCTATGGATCCCAGCACATGTTTCCAGAACTCCGGATCACTTATCCTGCCTCCGTCAGCCAGGGGACGGAATTTTTTCTTAGCCTCAAAGAGCAATTTCTCGTCGGCAGAATATTTTACTGCCAGATCCTTAATTTTCCAGTCGATAAAATCGATGAGTATAACACCTCCAACATCAAAAAATACTGTTTTAAGATCTTTATTCATTTCCTGCATAATTTTATCTTTTAAATATGTTTATTAATAACAAAAATGTTTAACTATTCTTTTCATTGTAGGACATGATGAGCATATGCGAAACTTTAGTTAATAACTTTCTCCTGTAGTTTTCTTTATCACCAGGGGTATTAAAATTAAAAATGCCAGTACTGCGCAGATTATCCAGAACATGAAGGTATTTGTCCATCCCCAGTTATCGCTTATCCAGCCACTGATGATTGATGTGAGGAATGTTCCGATATAGCTCAGTGCCCCGGTAAGTCCGACAGCAGATGCTACAGCTCTTCTTGGTACCAGTGCGAGAGGGCCAAGGCCTGTAGCGACCATCTGGGCGCCATAAATGAAAAATCCAGCCATTCCGAATGCAACGGAATCCCATATGCCTACATTTTTCGGCAGATAGAAAATAAAAAGTATCGAAGCAATAATACCTATTATATAGATCAAGCCCACAGCGAGATTTTTTCTCGGGAAAAACTTATCAGCGATAAAGCCTGCCAGTATGGTACCGGGAATACCCATTAATTCAAGGAAACTTGAGGTTATTCCGCCGGAGGTGATGGAGGCGTCTTTTACCTCTGTTAAATACGTGACAGCCCAGTCACCCAGTCCGTATCTTACCATATAAATAAGCATACATGAAAATGCAAGCAGCCAGATACTGGAATTTTTCAATACATATTTCCTGAACAATTCTTTTCCGGTTTCATTGGTATCCATAACTGTACCTTTAACCACGTCGCCATGATACACCTGAATCGGGGGCAAACCAACGGATTCCGGTCTGTCGTGCATTTTCCATGCAACAAGAAGCGCTCCTAATATGCAGAATCCGGCTGGCAGGAAAAAGCCCGCACGCCACCCCATTTGTTCTATAATAAAACCGCCGGCAAACAGGATAGCAAATGAACCCATATTATGACATGTATTCCAGATGCTGTAAAACCGGCCTCTTTCTTTCTGACTGAACCAGTTTGCTATGGTTTTCGGCCCTATAGGACTGCCCATGGACTGGAAATATCCATTCATTATCCAGAAGATCCCAAGAAACAGGATACTTGAACTCAAACCAAAAAAAATTGAAACCACAGCTGCCCCAAAGAGCCCAAGGGCCATGAAATATCTTGGATTTGACCTGTCGCATAGCGGGCCGTTTATTAGTTTGGCAAAGGCATACGTTGCACTAAACAGAGAAAGTATCACTCCCATCTGGGTTTTGCTTAATTCCAGCGATTCCATCATGGAGGGTAATGCGATAGACAGGTTTTTACGGATCAGGTAATAAAAAGCGTATCCAAGATAAACAGATATAAAAACCTGCATTCTGAATTTCCGGTAGGAAGATGCGACCTGTTCTTCAGGTAGCGGTTCAGCAGCCGGTGCCTTTTTCAAATAATCCATTAACCTCATGAAATTTCCTTTCTGCTGGTGGTGCCAGCATAATAATTGATAAACTGATTATATTTAAATTGATTATTTACCGCTCAATGTATCCGGAAAATCAACGATATTCTCTCATCAAGAGCGGTGAGGGGGGGATTCGAACCCCCGGTACCCGTTAGAGTACGGCAGTTTAGCAAACTGCTGGTTTCAGC
>CAYVTV010000057.1:185-18544 GCA_964454295.1 uncultured Bacteroidaceae bacterium | reverse complement strand
GTTATAGTTGTGAGCTGATGAAAACTTCTACCGCACTAATTGTCACAAGTCAGGAGAAGAATCATGTTTTACAATTTAGAACAATTGAGAAGGTACTTCCTACTCCTATCTTACTTTCGACAGATATTTGCCCTCCCTGCGCTTCGATAAACTCTTTGCTTATAGCCAAGCCAAGTCCAGTGCCCTCTTTTTCTGTGTCTGGTACTTTAAAATATCTATCAAATATTTTATTTTGGTATTTTGGGTCTATTCCTTGACCTGAATCAGTTAAGGATATTTTTACACGATTACCTGTTTGAAGAATCGAAATCTTTATATTGGAATTATCAAAAGAATAGCGAATTGCATTTGAAATAAGATTAGTAATCACCCACGCTGTTTTTTCCTTATCAATAAGCACCTCAGGAAGTTCCGAAGGATAATCCTCGATGAACTTAATATTTCTTTTGTCTGCGATTGGTTTATTTGTATTAATGGCGTATTGTATAGTGTCTTTCAAATTGGACGGCATTATATTTAACTGAATTTTACCTGTTTCAATTTGGGTAAGGTTCAGTATCTCCGATACCAATTTCAAAAGTGTATTTGTATCTTCTTCACAACTTTTAATCAATTCCCTTTGGTCATCGTTGAGTGTGCCAGTTTTTTCATTTTCAAGTAATTGTAGACTAAGTTTGATAGCTGAAATTGGAGTTTTTAATTCGTGGGAAACTGTTGCAATAAAATGAGTTTTTGCTAAATCAAGTTCCATGAACTTTGTGATATTTTTTAATATAATCACATAACCCAATATGTGTTCATTTTCATCTTGCGTATTGTGGGAGATACTTTGAATTTCCTTTTCAAAATAAACATCTCTGTCATTTTCGTTGACCTGAATTCTTGAAACCGTTTTTTCTAGAGAAAATTTGTTTTCTGTCTCAGGTTCTATTATAATCAGCTTACCTATTAACTCACTTTCATTTGCAACATCAAGCATGTTCTCACCAATCAAATTCCTGCCTTCAAGTCCCGCAATTTTCAAGAATTCCTTATTCGTCAATGTGATTTTCAAATTATTATCAAATCCAATGATAGGGTATTGAATTTTATTTAAAAGAGTTTCAGTAATTTTCCTTTCAGCTAACAATTTTGAGATATTACTTTTATTATATTCTTCAAGTTTCTGAGCCATGGTATTGAATGATTTTGCGAGTTCTCCAAACTCACCATGACCTTCAAAACTAACTCTTTGTGAGTAATCATTGCCAGAAATCTGTTTTAAACTGCCCGTCAATTCATTTATCGGTTTTGATATATTCCACGGCAGAAGGATGAAAAGCAGCAGGGAAATTAAGATGCAGAAAAAACTAATGAAGCTAATTAATAGGATTGATTTATTAGCAGTACGTGCTGCAATAGTACTCTTTTCTTCGATAGCGTTCAAATTCGTGTCCCAGATTTCAAATAGATATGATTGTACATCTGTCAGATAGGTCTTCTCTTCAGGATTATCTTTAAGTTTTTGAAAACTTTCCGATAGTTTTTCTGTTAATGCTTTTTCTCCGACCTCAGTAATATTATTTTTTTGTTTTAAAAGATAGGCTTCAAAAATATTTAATGCATCCTCATCCTGATAAATTCTTGAAAGGATTCTTAGCATATTTTGGGTGTAGCCAATGGTTTCTTTGTTATCCTTGATGATATTTTCGGAAGCTATAGCCAGAGATTTTATCTGTTTTACAGAAAAAAAGGACACAAGAATTATTAGAATCAACAATAATCCAATTCCAAGATACAGTTTTGTCTTTATTCTCACGGTGGTATAATTTTTATTTCACCTAACAAAAGTACTTCTTTAAATCTGTAACGTGAGATGAAGGTCATACCACTTTTGGATTTGTTCCTAAAAATATGGTTCTGAATAAAACAAGAACAGGTATTATCTCCAACCGCCCAGCCCACATTTGTATTATATAATTAATCTCAAGAACAGGTGACATATCTGGATTAGTTATACCACATGATAATCCTACCGTTCCCTGAGCAGATGCAGATTCAAATAGCGCATCTGTAATTGTATAGCCATTCCCCATAAAGTAATAAGTTACCAATGTAGAGATTAAAACAAAAAGCAGATAAATGAATGAAAAAGTCGCAGCAGAACCAAGTTCCTTATTCATTTCATCAGGTAATAATCTCTTTTCATTGAATTTAAGGACTTTTATTGAATTTTCAGATGAAAAGTAACTGCTGATATGCCATATTAAACCCTTAAATATCAGTAAAACCCTGATTATTTTTATTCCACCAACAGTTGCCCCAGCAGCACCGCCAACAATCATTGCAGTCATAACAATGAATACAATCGATGGACCATCCCATAAATGAACATCAGATGTTTGCCATCCTGTGGTAGTTAGAGCACTGACAAATTGAAATATGCCTATCCGAAAAGGTTCTGTTATCACACCTGATTTCATAAGCATGAGAGATAGCACAATACTTCCAATTATACATATAATTAATATTGACCTTGTCTGAAGATTCTTCCAGAATTGATTGATTTCCTTATTATTAATTACCTTAAAATAAAAAGGTAATGACAATGCACCTAATACCATTGGCAATATGTACAGCATTTCCATCTTAATTGATTGGAAGCCAGCTATACTATCGTCCAATGTGCTAAATCCACCAGTGGATTGTGCTGTCATTGCGTGATTTATTGAGTTGAAAACGTTTTCCGAAAAATTGTAATCAGGCAAAATTATATGTGTCCCAATTGTAAGGTAAATAAAACTGAAAAAGGTAATTCCAATATATATCTTCCAGATAGAACGTGCGGTTTCAATAATTGATGGTTTTAATCTTTCACCTGATGACTCTGTTCCGTAAAGTAGAAATGCGATTTTCCCGTTTGAATGACCTAAAACAGCCAAAGACAGTATAATAAATCCAGCTCCACCCAGATATTGTGTAAATGAACGATAGAATAACAATCCTTTCCCAATTGAAGGTTCATGCACTGCCATAGTTAAACCTGTGGTTGTATACCCACTCATACTTTCAAAAACTGCATGTAACGGATTCTTAAAAAAGTAAAGGCTGGGTAGATAATCTGTTTCCGTTTGACCATAAAGACTGGCTACTTCCAGTGGGGTAATGTATGATGTTATTAGAAATGGCAGACCACCCATGATAGCGATTGAAAGCCAACCCAAAGCAGCGATAATTAAAGCATGTCTGTGAAGTGGTTCAAAAGAGGTATGAAATCCTTTCCGAAGAATAAAACCAATGACTAAACAAAACAAAGAAGAAAAAAGCATCCCAATTGCTGTATAATACTCACCATATAATAATGATACCAGTAAAGGAATGATGATTGTAAAGCCTAATAAAATCTGCAAACCACCAATCTGGTTAAGCAACATTTTAAAGGTGTCGGACTTATTATGATGGTTAAATATCATAAATTCAGAATAATTAATTGAAGAATGCTTTAAGGTCTGAATTAGTCTGTGGCAAAGAGAATACAAATACCTTATCCTCAGGTTTTAATTGAAATTTGCCGAGTGTAATATATCCATTGCCATTTCTTACCACACCGCTAACAATGGCATTTTTAGGTAAATTTAGTTCACTGATTGGCATTTGAGTAACTCTTGCGTTCGGCTTTACGACAAATTCATGAATTGTGGCATCCACTCCATATAGATGAGAAAGTACTCTTCCTTTAATGATATATCGAAAAATATAATTTGCTGCTGCCATCTTTTTATTTATTAACGTGTCTATGCCCATTTTTTGAGAATAGCCGAACAATCCAATGTTCTCAACCATAGCGATAGCTTTTTTTACACCATATTCTTTGCCAATTAAGCATGTGAATATATTAGTCTCCGAATTTCCAGTCACGGATACTATAGCATCAAAATTTTCCAAACCCTCTTCTTCAAGTACTTTGATATCTGTACCATCTCCACATACTATTTGAACTTTTGAGATGGTTTTTGCCATATAATTACATTTTTCAATGTCCTTATCAATCAATTTTATGTTGTAATACTGACTCAGCTTTGAAGCGAGATATTTACCTGTTCTACTCCCCCCAATTACTAATACATTTTTAATATGAATGGGTCTTTTCCCAGCATATTCTATGACCATATCTTTACCTTCTTCGGTTGACATGAAATATACAAGGTCACCCGCCTGAAACTTCAAGTCCCCTTTCGGAATAATTGTAGTGCCATTTCGATGGACTGCAACAATCATGAACGAATTATGCGGAATTAAATCTGCCGTATCAATAATTGTTTTATTCACAATGTTGACATCTTTGTCAATCAGTAATCCCATCAAATAAAGAGCTTTACCATGAAAGTTAAATATCTCTTTTAAAGCTGGTGATTTCAGGATATACCTCACTTCTCGTGTTGCGAGAGATTCTGGTGAAATTAAAACATCAATACCCAAATCCTTTAAGTCCAAAGTATTTTTGTCAACTAAATATTCCATGTTGTCGATTCTGGCTATAGTAAATTTAGCACCAAGTTTCTTACCGATTAAACATGTAGTAATGTTTACAGATTCGATAGAAGTTACAGCGATTAATATATTTGCAGACTTAATCCCTGCAAGATTTAATACTTCATAACTTGTCGAATCACCTAATATTGTTGCTATCCCTAAGTTCTTCTCCGCAAACTCAAGTTTATCCTTTTGGGTATCAATTAATATGATATCACGAAATTCAATAACTAACAATTTGGCAAGATAGAACCCAACCTCACCGTCACCCGCAATAACAATTTTCATTTTTACCTGTATTATATTCAGTTAGTTATCTATGATTGTTTTGATGTAAACTTCTTTCAATGCTTCAGGCATTAATTCGAGGTGCTCCTTTAGACTGATGACATTTTCATCTGATGCAAGTACATTGAAGAACTCATTTTCGATTGCATTCTTCTCGTATAGTGTTCCTTTTGAATATAAAAGATGAATGATTTTGAAAGGTTCTTTTTGGCTTTCGGATTTTTTACTTATAAGTTTCTTGGTATACTCTGCAAATTGACGAAGTATGCCATAGTCGGAACTTATAACTGATTCCTCTTTGCCTTGGAAAGCATCTGGGAACCAATGGCACAGTGTTTTATGAATTCTTGTTTCCATAACAAATAATAATTGGTCAAATGAATATTGAAAACAGCAGTGCAATTCTGTTACCAAAATGGATGATTAATTGTAAATGTCTGATTGTTTGGTAACAAACTCCAAACAGCTTGAATTGAAATACAAATACCCTTTCATTTTGAAAGGGTATAGATTTGCAATTTGGAAGTGTGAACCTAATCTATTTTATACTCGGCAAGTTTTCGGTAAAGAGTTGTCAAAGCAATTCCAAGTAACTTTGCAGTCTGGGTTTTGTTACCATTATTGACATTAAGAACTCTCTTTATATGCTCCTTTTCCACTGTAGCTAATTCAAGTTTGGAAAGATGTTGGTCATCTGTATAGAATTCTGTGCTGCTCTGTATTTCGATTGGCAAAAGGTCTGATGTGATTTCATTCCCTTTTGCTAAAATGACGCATCTTTCAATTACATTTCTGAGTTCACGGGTATTTCCCTTCCACTGATGCTGCTTTAATTTATGGATGCAGTCTTGAGATATGCTACCAATCTTCTTTCTTGATTTTGCTGCGAAAAGTCGTAAAAAATGATACGATAATGGTTCAATATCAATTATCCTGTCTCGCAATGCTGGTAATTTTATTTGAAAAACAGAGATTCGGTAATATAAATCATCTCTGAAATTTCCCAATTCCATCTCCCTTTGTAAGTTCTTGTTTGTTGCAGCAATTACCCTCACATTAATCTTTGATGGTTTGTTCTCACCAATTCTAATAAATTCTCCCGTTTCAATAATCCTCAGAAGTTTTACCTGCAAATCTGTTGCTAAATCTCCAATCTCATCAAGAAAAATAGTGCCGTTATTTGCTTCAGAAAAAAGTCCTTTTCGGTCTTTAACTGCACCAGTAAATGCTCCTGCTACGTGTCCAAAAAATTCGCTTTCAAGCAGTTCGTGGCTAAATGCTGAGCAATTGACAGCGACAAAATTTTGATTCTTTCTACTACTTGCATGATGAATAGCCTGCGCAAAAACTTCTTTTCCCGTTCCTGTTTCGCCAGTTAATAAAACAGATGTATCGCTTTCAGCAACTTTTTTGGCAAGTTCAATTGATTCAAGAATTAGTTCTGATGTTCCGATAATATTTTCAAATGAATACTTATTTTCAAGCTGCTTTTCTAAGTGCAACACACGTTTTTCCAATTCTACCTTTTCAATAGCACGGTTAATCAGTGGAACTATTTTATTGTTATCGTCTCCCTTTGTAATATAGTCAAATGCACCGTTTTTAATTGCCCTGACGCCATCTGGTATGTTTCCATAGGCAGTGAGCAAAATTACTTCAGTCATGGGGTATTTCTCTTTTAATTCCTTTAGTAATTCTACTCCATTTCCATCTGGTAACTTAACATCACATAGGACAACATCGAAGCTAATCTCAATCATCTTTTTTAGAGCCGTCTTACAGTCGGCTGCCTGATGTACATCGAATCCCTCATAACTGATAATCTTTGTCAGCAAGTTTCTTAGCTTGTCCTCATCATCTATGATTAGAATCTTTTTCAAAACACAAACAATTGTTATACAAAAGTATAAATATTAAGCAAGGGGACATTAATGATAATTACTATATTTGTACTCTGGTGATGGAGTTCACCCGAAACCGCTCCAGATGCTGATAACTCCTACTTATAACTTAATAGGAGTTTTTTTATGATTAACATTTATATTGTCGCAGCATTCTGGTTCTTAGCCGCACTTGTATCTACAATTATTGCTAACCGTCTGAAGATTTCAATGGCACTGATGGAAATTATCATTGGTGCTGCTATTGGTTTTATCGCATTTAAAGCTGGATTCTCCCAAAAATTGGCACTTGATGCCGACTGGATGAAATTAATTGCAGGTCTTGCTGCTATCATGCTTACATTTCTTTCAGGAGCAGAATTGAATCCTGATTCACTTAAAACGAAATTTAAAGAAATTACAATTGTTGGTCTGGTGGGATTCTTTGCTCCTTTTATTGGTGCATCACTGATTGCATATTTTCTCTTGGACTGGGGACTTCGACCCAGCCTGTTAACTGGTATCGCTCTTTCAACAACGTCAATGGCAGTTGTCTATGCAGTGATGATAGAATATGGTTTTAATAAAACATCATTTGGAAAAAGTATACTGGGTGCTTGCTTTGTAAACGACTTGGGAACTGTAATAGGATTGGGACTTATATTTGCTCCATTCAATTATAAGACATTGATTTTTTTAGCAATGACCGTTCTGCTAATTTTTGTACTACCATCAATAACAAATTACCTAATAAAGCATTTTGCTTACAAAACTGCTGCAATCCGTACAAAATGGATACTATTTGTTCTGTTGTCAATGGGTGTTCTGGCAATGTGGTCAGGTAGTGAGCCAGTACTTCCAGCATATATCATCGGAATGGTATTGGCAAGAACCATTGAGAAGGATAATTTCTTCTTAAGGAGATTGCGCACCATGACAATTGGTTTTCTGACACCGATATATTTCCTTCGAGCAGGTGCTTTGGTATCCCTTCCAGCAGTAATTGGAGCATTTATGATATTCATGCTTCTTTTTGGTGGTAAAATAATGTTCAAAATATTCGGACTATATCCTGTTATCAGCAGATTTAAAAAGCATCAGAAGGAAAAATGGTACTATACACTACTGATGTCCACTGGACTTACATTCGGTACTATTTCAGCATTGTATGGTCTTACAAATAACATCATCAATACTGAACAGTATTCCATCATTGTTGGAGTTGTTATAGCAAGTGCGGTAGTCCCGACACTTATAGCGAACAAGTTCTTTCTGCCAGACCATCTCCTTGAGAAGCCAATTCTTGATGACCAGTTGCCTGATATTTTAAATGGGAAGAAATAAGAGATGGAATTTTAATAACTTTATATACAGCTATTTCGGAAAGTAAAAATACATGAGCAAGAAGATACAATTATCGGAAAACCATACACGGTCTCTGTCATCAAGTCTGATTGTTGTTGAAAAGTCCCTGCTGGAACTTGATGATATGTTGTTAAAACAGAACAATTCTTGCTGTAATCTGCTTATGAAAGACGTTGATGACAAGACTATTATAACCAATATTTCTGCAATTCAAGAGGCAAAGAATTATATATGTAGCCTGGCTGAGAAATATGGTACATCAAAGGAAAATTTGAGTCTGCAAAGGGTTATCAATGCAAAACGAACCAAAATATGGGAGATATTGACTGATACACTATCCCGTAAAATTAAAGGTTATGGTACATTTCCAAAGAAGTATGCTGAAGAATATGATTCCGATATCAATAGATTAATCGAAATAACTAACAGGATAAGATAGTAATCACTTAATTTTAATACAATGGAAATCATTAATGTAAATGCACTGGAAATACTCGACTCACGTGGGAATCCAACGGTTGAAGTCAATTTAACTCTTGAAGACGGAACTGAAGCCAGAGCAGCAGTACCAAGCGGTGCTTCAACTGGGGAACGTGAAGCCTGTGAACTTCGTGACGGTGATAAAAAAAGATATCTTGGAAAAGGAGTCCTGAAAGCCGTTGAGAATGTCAATAAAATCATCGCAAAAGAGATAGTTGGTAAAAGTTTCGTAAGCCAGCGTGAACTTGATTATTCGATGATTGCACTTGACGGAACACCTAATAAAGCAAAACTTGGCGCAAATGCTATTCTGGGTGTTTCAATGGCATATGCCCGTGCCGAAGCCATGAGTTCTGGTGTTCCTCTTTACCAGTATCTTGGTGGAAGTAATGCCCACCTGCTGCCTGTTCCATGTATAAATATTATTAATGGCGGGAAACATGCAGATAATAATGTGGATTTTCAGGAATTTATGATTGCTCCACATGGTGCTCCATCCTTTACAGAGGCAATTCGCATTGGAGCAGAAGTATTCCACACCCTGAAATCGGTGCTGAAGGGCAAAGGTTACAGCACTGGTGTTGGTGATGAAGGTGGTTTTGCTCCAGACCTGAAGTCGAATGATGAAGCAGTAGAAGTTATTCTTGAAGCGATAACAAAAGCAGGATATAAAGCAGGTGATGAAGTGAGCATTTGTCTTGACCCTGCTGCAAGTGAAATGTGGGAAGACGGCAAATACAAATTATTTAAAAGTACAGGCAAATTCCTGACCAGCGGTGAAATGGTGAAACTCTGGGAAGGTTGGGTAAACCAGTATCCTATTGTTCTTATCGAAGACGGACTGGCAGAAAATGACTGGTCTGGCTGGGCAAACATGACCAAGACCCTTGGTAAAAGGATAGAAATTGTTGGAGATGACCTGTTCTGCACAAATAAAGCAATCCTGTCTGAGGGTATTCAAAAGGGAGTTGCCAATGCTGTCCTGATAAAATTAAACCAGATTGGTACAGTAACAGAAACACTGGAAACCATTGAACTGGCATACAAAAACTCGTATAACTGTTTTGTTTCGCATCGTAGCGGTGAAACAGTTGATAGTTTCATTTCAGACCTTACGGTTGCCGTCAATGCTGGTCACCTGAAGACAGGAAGCGGATGCAGGGGTGAACGCATCGAAAAGTTCAACCAACTGATGCGAATTGAACATGCATTGGGAAGTACTTCTAAGTTTGCAGGAAAGAAAGCATTTAAAAATGCCTGACAATGATTTTTGATTAAAAATTGGAACATGGAATATGTTTTAATTTTCTTTGTTTCATTTATTGCTGCAACAATATCAGGGGCAGCAGGTTTTGGCGGTGCGCTTCTATTATTGCCCGTTCTGAAAGGTGTTGTCGGAATCAAAGCCGCTGTCCCCATTTTAACAATTGCACAGATATTTGGCAATGCCTCACGGGTGTGGTTCGGCAGAAAAGAATTACAATGGAAACCGATTGTTTATTTTGTTGTTGCAGCAATACCCTTATCGGTTGTTGGAAGTTACCTGTTCACAGACATCGACAGTAAAAAGATAACATTCGGTATCGGTATTTTTCTGATATTGATAGTATTGTATCGCAGGTTAAAAATCAAAAGTATTTCATTTGGTAACAGGGGAATGTTGATTGGCGGTGGTTTGACAGGGTTCTTATCAGGTCTTGCGGGAAGTGCAGGACCGCTTGGTGCTGCTTTTTTTCTTGGTCTGAATCTTTCTGCTGTAGCATATGTGGCGAGTGAAGCCTTTACAGCACTAACTATGCATCTTACAAAAACAGTGGTCTATGGCAGATATGCCCTTGTTGGATTAGCAGAACTATATTATGGACTCTTCATTGGTGTAGCAATGATTCTGGGTAGTTGGGCAGGGAAACGAATAATTCAAAAGTTATCAAAAACCACTTTTATAATTGTTGTTGAGATTCTGCTTGTAATTTCTGGAATTCAACTGGTATGGTCTTCATTTTAAGTTTCACTTGCAGTCAGGGTTTCAAAATCAGCCAATGTCCACATCCACATTTCCCCATCGTACTTCATATTAGCAGACAGATAATAGGTCTTCTTGGACTTCAGTTCCTGTACATAAAAACTTACAATTCCAGCATTATTATCAAAATCAATTAACCTTATAGCGGTAATATCATGGCAAGCCACTCGTTTTTCCAGTTTCAGATAAGGCATATTGATGGTTAATATCTTGTCACGGGTCAGGATGTGTGGTAAATCAAGCATAATAGAGACTGGTGGCATATATTCCAACACTTTCCTTCCAGAACTGTTGATGTAAGATTTATTTACCATGTTTATTTCTCATCAAGTTCCAGCAAGTCATTATTATTGTGGTAAGTTCTCTCAGAATATTTCAGTTCATCTTTGGCAAACAGAATATCCCTGAGTGTATCGACATCAAATAGTTTCCATTGACATCTGTTTTCGTCTTTATTCAAAGCATGGTTACGGAGTATAATTTTTTCAGTGAGCAAATCATTGAGTAACAAATATATTTGTTCATTCCAATAAAATGCATCAACCAGTTTCACCATTCTTGCTGAAACTAATCTATCCCTGTCATAGGTAAATAGAAAATAAGTCACCCCAGTGGTAACAATATGGTCTTGCGCCATTATACATGGCTGATTAATGAAAAAAGAATCCAATCCAACACCGTGGTAAACCTGAAGTAACCCCAGAATTATACTATCATATGGAAATAGGTCTTGTAGTCTCATATTCGTACAATCATTTCAATTTATATAATGTACACATAATCAGGCATATCCACCGTAACCCCCCGTCTCTCCCCCGCCAAGGGTACGGTCGCGTATATGGCTGTGGGTGAGGCGAATAAACGATTCCCTGATTAATGTGCTTCTCTATAAATAAATACTGAGAAAAAAATTAGAAAAATTATTGGAAATCTGAGAAGCTATTGAATGGCTCTGAAAGTTATGAATAAAAAAATCTGGAAAAAATTGAAATACAGAAAATTACAATGTTTCTTAATTACTATGAGGAAGAATTTTTTTAAAAAAAATTTTCGGAAAAATCTGAAAAGTAACGAGCATCATTTTATATTGCAAATTTTATTGCAAATAAAAAAGGACTCGCAACAGTCAAATTTGCAAGTCCTTGTATATGCCTGATTGTCAGGTCTTTTTTTTGAGCGGGAAACGGGGGTCGAACCCGCGACCCTCAGCTTGGGAAGCTGATGCTCTACCACTGAGCTACTCCCGCATTATTTTTTACCACCCTCAGTCTGTGATCCCGGAACTTCGGGACTTCTACTGAGCTACTCAATCATTCCTCCTGTGAAGATTCGCATGTATACCATTGTCCTGCAGCATTTTTCAACAGACGGCTGGTCTCAAAAGCACATGTTCTTCAAATCTAAGGAACAAAAATAATAATTTGAATCTTTCTCCCAAACATGTCAGGCCATAAAATGAATTCACATAACGATCGTTCCCGAAATCATTTACTGGTGCCATTGTGATACATTAAGATACCCGGCTAGCCTGAAACAACCAGAACAAACACAAAGCAATTTCAATAAATTTTATTTATACTTGTGGCATTAATTTTGTTCTTGAATTAGCCAGTCAACCAATAATTCTTTACTAATTCTTATTGAGTTTTTTGTTAACCTGTCGAATACATTAATTTATGAAGACCAGTTTTTCTATTCCGGTTTTATTCCATTTCATATTGTCTATCGCTTTTTTTGCATCTGTTTCGTGCAAGAAAAGTGAGGAACCCTCCCCGATCAATCCTTCGACTGCGCTTGCAGCAACCAATGATGCAACTACAGTCGGTCAGAGGTGGGCAACTCTTAACGGTACCGTGAATGCAAATAATATATCAACAACCGTCACTTTTGAATATGATACAACAACTTCATTCACGAACACTATTACTGCAGATCCTGCAACCGTGACGGGAAACACCAGCACATCTGTCAGCGCCGTAGTCACAGGACTTATACCCAATCAAAAATACTATTTCAGGATAAAAGCCGTAAATTCATCAAAAACAGCATACGGAAACGATAAATCTTTTAAAACCTCCGACACCACAAGGGGCCCCATTACTTTCAACCCGGAGCTGACATATGATTCTGTGGCTGATATTGACGGGAATATTTATAAGACTATTCTTGTGGGCTCACAGGTATGGATGGCCGAGAACCTGAATACAACAAAGTTTAATGATGGAAGCGATATCCCTTTCGTAATAGGTAAATCAGCATGGGCCGGATTATCAACCCCCGGTTATTGCTATTATAACCATGATTCTGTTGATTACGGAGCCCTTTACAACTGGCCTGCGGTGCAAACGGGAAAATTATGTCCGTCAGGCTGGCATGTGGCTTCCGATGAGGAGTGGACAACTCTTGCCACCTACCTTGAAAGTGTTAATCGTGATGCCGGTGCCCTTAAAGAGGCAGGCTCTCTTCACTGGTCGAGTCCAAATTTCGGCGCCACAAACGAAACCGGTTTTACCTCGCTTCCGGGAGGTTATCGTAATTCATATGGAGTGTTTGGCAGCATTAAACGTTACGGTTACTGGTGGTCTTCAACAGAATCCTCATCAAACGAAGCCTTTTATCGCGCTATGAATTTCAATTACAGCGATATGGACAGGAGCAGCAGCAACAAGAAGGGCGGTTTTTCAGTCCGTTGCATTAGAAACTGATGTATTTAAATTCCCGGTATTTGTATATGTAAAATGCAGAGGACAGGTAAATCTCAGAAAACCAAACTATTAAATAAAATGTTAGATATATTTATAAAAGCAGGCTGGAAAAAAATAAAAATCTGGACGATAGCCGTTTTGATATTCACTAATACATCAGTATCCGGCGGAGAATCCGTTGTGGTCCTGTTTGTTATTGACGGACTTCAGCGTGATGCTGCTGAAGTCGCTGCTGCAAACGGAGCCTCAAATCTCAGGTTTCTTATTGAAAACGGAGTATACGTAAAAGAGGCATATTGCACCAGTCCTGCACCGAGAATGTTTTTACCCGACGGCTCCTTGCCATGGGGCACATCTTCTTCTCCTAATGTTGCGATGCACACTGGCACGCACGTTTTTGAGTCGAGGCAGATGGATGACATTTTTCTGTCAGCCCGGCGTGCAAAAATTAAATCCGTTTTTGCAGGAGGTGCTGTAAATTATGAGGAATTTACCACTCCCGATTTCTGTTACGCCGGTTCTCTGAGTGATTCAATGGTGGTTCAGCATGGGATAAATCATCTTAAGAAGGATGGTGTGAGACTGATACGGCTTCACCTTCAGAGGATAAGGGACAGATGGACAGGCCCGGAAGATAAACTTGATCCTGCCTCAGAATATCAAAAAGCTGTTATTAAGTGCGATCACCTTCTTGGTAAGCTGATAGAAGCCCTGAGAAGTGAAAATGTGTGGAAGGAATCGTACATAATAGTTGCAGGAGACCACGGGATGGGCATTACTTCTCAGAGCGACCATCCTCCTTCAGTTTACTCTTCCTGGCTGACATTTATGAATTTTTACGGGCCTGGTATAAGAAAAGGCGAAAATATTCCTTATGCTGAATCCCCTGATCTGGCAATCATGGTGAATTATCTGCTAAGACTTGAACCATTGAAAGGACATATTGATCCTTCAGTGCCTGAGGCAACGGGAGGTGTAACAGGTACGCTGCTGACCAATATATTTGAAGATAAGTCCCGTATGCTGAAACACCCGCAGATGATCCGAAGGTATCTAGAAAGCAGGAACCTTAAGCCCTCGGATGATTTTGCGGAATACAGATTATCAATGCTCTCCTGTATCAGGGAACTTCAGAAGGAAAAAAGCGAATGATTACTGATCAGATTGCCCTGGTTACCGCAAACCTGCCAGCGATGTGCAGGGTACAAGGAAAAAATATATTGGCAGCGACTAAATAAGTGACTATTGTCATTTACTTAAGCCGGACCTGCCGGATGATTTCATGAACTGAATATCTCCGGTGTCAAGAAATTATACTAATCAATTATTGCCTGATAGATCAGTGCTCTCAGCTTTTCATGGTCATCAATTCCGTTTGCAGGTATCAGTTGTGTAAAATATACAACAACGAGTTCTTCTGCGGGATCCACCCAGTAAGTAGAATGATATGCTCCGCCCCATCCGTATTCTCCTACTGATCCCGGCAGGCCCCTTAATCCCAGATCCTCAACTATTGAAAAGCCCAGACCAAAACCGGTACCAGGGGCCCATGGATAAGGAACATCCCCAAGATGATTGACCGTCATCAGTTCCACGGTTTTGGGCGAAAGTAAACGCTTATCTTTGAATTTGCCATTATTCAGCAACATCTGAAGAAACTTTGCATAGTCCGGGGCAGTACTCAGATAACCTGCCCCGCCTGAACAGCATTTTCGCGGTCCATCCACATAAGCACCCTGGCCGGTCATTCCTCCGGGGTCCGGAGCTTTTTTAAGACCGCCTTCAGATGGGGAGTACACTACGGTCAGACGCTTTCTTTTACTCTCCGGAAGATAGAAGTGAGTATCATTCATTTCCAGCGGATCAAGTATACGGGTCTTTAAAAATACATCCAACGATTCTCCAGAAATAACTTCAATCAGCGCCCCCAGAATATCAGTATTGTATCCGTAAACAAATTTTTCCCCGGGTTGTGCGTCAAAAGGCAACCCGGCCATTCTTGTTACTGTCGCCTGTATTGGTTCATCCCGGTCGGCAAAATACCAGCCCTGTATATTTGCTTTCTGCCAAAGGTCGGCGGCGACACCTTCACCGTATCCAATTCCTGAAGTATGTGTCAGCAAATCACGAATAGTAACTGGCCTTCCGGCTTTGACAATTTCGTATTCGCCATCTTCCTTTGGTACAGCAACAGTCGTTTCATTAAATGCAGGAATGTACTTTCCAACAGGATCAGTGATTAACAATTTACCCTCCTCCTGAAGCATCATTATTCCAACACTTATTATTGCCTTTGTCTGGGAAGCAATACGAAAAATGGAGTTCTTTTCCATTGGTATGTTCTTTTCCATATCACTTTTTCCGAAGGATTTGAAATAAGCTATCTGTCCTTTTCTGGCTATAAGTACCACTGCTCCGGATAATTCACCATTGTTCACATATTTCTGAAATGTGCTGGTTAAAAATTCCAGACGTTCTGAAGACAGATCCACTGTTTCAGCAGGCACTTCAACAAAATCCTGGGCATTAATGGTGAAATGCAGCATTAATACCAGAATAGCTGTTATGAGCTTATTTGAATGTCTTGTTTTCATGATGGTTGATTTAGAGGGTTGAAAAAAGGTATTGTACTTGATAATCCGTTGCGTCAGTCATCACATTTTGCATCAAAAGTATCAATAACCTGGTTTTATTGGCATGATAATTAACATTTTTCGTTTTAAAGTTCAATTGCACCTGAACTTCACAAATAATTGAAGAGTGATAGCTTCATTTCTCCGGAGTTGGTTCTTTGTTGTGATAATTGACTAATAACAAAAATTTTAAGCTGCATGTCTATTCTTCGATATTTTTTTTTGTAATACGCATGTAACAGCCAATTATCTTAGAATTTGGCAATAAGTTCACGTCACTTAAGGCGATGGATTCCTGAATGTAATCATGCTCTGGAATGTCCAGGAAAATTGAGTGCCGTTTTAAAGGATCCGGTATTGTTATTCGACCGTAACTGATTTGGCAAGGTTTCTTGGCTGATCTACGTTGCAACCTCTCAGAACAGCGATGTGATATGATAATAACTGAAGAGGTACTACGGCAAGCATCCCTGAGAATGCAGATAACGTTTCCGGCACTTCGAGGACAAAGTCAGCTATTTTTCGGATCAATTCATCTCCCTCAGTTACTATGGCAATAACATTTCCTTTTCTAGCCTTGATCTCCTGGATGTTACTGATAATCTTGTCATAAGTATCATCTTTTGTAGCCACCACAACGACAGGCATATTCTCATCGATCAATGCAATAGGGCCGTGCTTCATTTCAGCTGCCGGATAACCTTCGGCATGGATATAAGAAATCTCCTTAAGCTTCAGTGCTCCTTCAAGAGCCACAGGGAATAGATATCCCCGTCCCAGGTAAAGGGCGTTTCTGGCCTTCTGGAACTTCCTGGCAAGTTCAAGGGCTTCTTCGTTTACTACAAGGGCTTTCTCAATTTTCGATGGGATTGTAATAAGCTCTCTGATAAGTTCCTGACAGGTTTCTGATGAGATTATGCCCTTACGATGCCCTACTTCAAAGGCCATCATTGCCAGAACCGTAACCTGGGTTGTGAATGCTTTGGTTGAGGCAACACCTATCTCGGGACCCGCATGAGTATACACTCCGGCATCAGTTTCGCGGGGTATGCTGGAACCTACCACATTGCATATTCCCAGAACTTTTGCCCCCTTTTCCTTTGCCAGTTTCACTGCCGCCAGGGTGTCAGCCGTTTCTCCACTCTGGCTTATTGCAATAACTATGTCACCTTTCTTTACTATAGGATTACGGTAGCGGAATTCTGAGGCATATTCAACTTCAACGGGTATCCTCGTGTATTCTTCAAATATATATTCTCCAACAAGCCCGGCATGCCACGATGTACCACATGCCACAATGATTATCTTGTCTGCCTGTATAACAGAATCCAGAACATCATGCAGCCCGCCGAGCATAATCCCGTTTTCACCTGGAAGTATCCTGCCTCGGAAAGTGTCATGAATGGCTCGCGGTTGCTCATATATCTCCTTTAGCATAAAATGAGGGAATCCCTCCTTGTCTATCTCTCCGATCTTCAGGTCGACTTCCTTAATTTCAGGCTCTACTTTACCCGGCCGGATATTTTTAAGCACAAGTTCATCCTTTTTAATTATTGCTATGTCATCGTCCTTCAGATAGATTACTCTCTGGGTGAATCCGACAATTGGAGTAGCGTCTGATGCAATGAAGTTTTCGCCTTCACCAACGCCAATAACAAGAGGGCTGCCTTTCCTTGCGGCAAAAAGCCGGTCATTTTCTCTTGTACAAATTATTACAAGCCCATAAGCACCAGTAATTTTGTAAAGAGCCAGAGTAATTGCCTGTTCTGCTGTCAGATCGCCCTCTAGATAAAGATGTTCGATCAGGTTGGCAAGGACTTCAGTGTCTGTCTGGCTGCTGAACTGTATTCCTCTGCTTTCCAGATGACGTTTTATAAGAGAATAATTTTCGATGATTCCGTTGTGTACTACAACAAAGTTGCCCTTATATGAAACTTGCGGATGTGCATTCAATTCATTTGGCTCCCCGTGTGTAGCCCACCTGGTATGACCCATTCCGGCTGATCCGTTAAAATCTGTCTGGATTAGCATATCCTCCAGATCCTTGACCCTGCCTTTGCACTTGAATATCCTTGTGTCACCATTGATTATAGCCAGACCGGCTGAATCATAACCCCTGTATTCAAGACGTTTAAGTCCATTGATAACTATTTCACGGGCTGGTTTTGATCCGATATAACCAACAATTCCGCACATAAAACATGTATGTTACAAAATGACCAATTATCGATCGTTATGTATGAACTAATTTGTATCAGCCTAGCCAATAAAAACGCAGAAACAAATTTGAATATTGCAGTGACAGGAAATAAAAAGACCGCAAAGGATAAGCGGGGTGCAGCGTCTTTGAAAATAACAGGAGGAATTTTTGAGCCTCCCACGGGACTTGAACCCGCGACCTGCTCATTACGAGTGAGCTGCTCTGCCACTGAGCTAAGGAGGCTTGAACGGTGCAAATATATAAATTGATCAG
>CAYVTV010000057.1:0-85 GCA_964454295.1 uncultured Bacteroidaceae bacterium | reverse complement strand
AGTCCGCGACCTTCCCGACTCGCGTCGGGATGCTCTGCCACTGAGCTAAGGAGGCTTGAACGGTGCAAATATATAAATTGATCAG
>CAYVTV010000056.1:0-18571 GCA_964454295.1 uncultured Bacteroidaceae bacterium | reverse complement strand
TTCGTGTCCTTTGTGGTAAAAAACGTTATGAGGTTAACCACGAAGGACACGAAGGATGTCACAAAGGAACACAAAGGAAATAATGTATAAAACATACTTTAAATATTAATTTTAATTCAGTGAAGAATTTCAGTAACACATACACTTTTATATACATTTCCGGTGTGGTGGTGGTAACCGCTGCATTACTGTCATTTATTGCCGAGGAGCTTAGGCCCTTACAACAACGGAACCTTGAAATAGAAAAAAAGCAGGATATTCTGCGATCAGTTGGAAAAGCTGTCATTCCTGAGGGAGTGAAAAATAAAAACCTTTACATCGAAGAAGAATTTGTTAAGTATTTCAGCTCCGGTATCGTAGTGAATAATAAGGGTGAAGTGGTAGAGGGAAGAGATGCGTTTGAGATAACCAAAAATCTTAAGGCCGAATTTTCCAGACCTGATGATCAGAGAGGGCTTCCGCTCTTTATTTATGAAAAGGAGGATGGCTCGGTGAAATATGTTATTCCAATGACAGGCAAAGGATTATGGGGACAGATATGGGGTTATCTGGCGCTGAATGAAGACTTTAATACAATTTACGGAGCCGTTTTCGATCACGCTAAAGAAACACCGGGGCTGGGAGCCGAAATAAACCAGAAGTGGTTTCAGCAGGAGTTTTCAGGGAAAACACTTTTCGATGATGCCGGAAAATTTGTTTCTGTAATGGTTATGAAAGGAGGTGCCGATCCGTCAAATCCACATGCTGTGGATGCCATCTCAGGTGGAACCATAACGAGTAAAGGACTGGAAGCTATGCTCAGGGAAAACCTCAAACCCTACGAAACGTATTTTAAACAAGCAAAGATCAAAAGCGATGAGTGAAAAAGAACCATTGTTTTCTTCTAAAAACCTTAAGCTGCTCAGGGAACCGCTGAACGACAGCAACCCGATCACCGTGCAGGTTCTCGGGATATGTTCCGCCCTGGCAGTAACCGTACAACTTAAGCCTTCGGTAGTCATGGCATTGTCAGTTATTGCTGTCATGGCTGTTTCAAATGTGGCCATCTCGCTTCTCCGGAATACTATTCCCCCGCGGATAAGGATCATAATACAGCTTACCGTTATTGCCGCTATGGTTATCATTGTTGATCAGGTTTTAAAAGCCTTTGCCTATGAGGTAAGCAAGCAGTTGTCGGTCTTTGTGGGACTCATCATTACAAATTGTATCATCATGGGAAGACTGGAAGCTTTTGCGATGGGAAATAAACCCTGGCCGGCATTCCTTGATGGTATAGGGAATGCAGCAGGGTATGGGGTTATACTGATTATCGTTGCTTTTTTCAGAGAACTGCTCGGCTCCGGAACTATCTGGGGCTTTAAGGTTGTACCTGAAGCAATTTACCAGGCAGGCTATGTGAATAACGGATTGATGATCCTTCCCCCAATGGCGCTGATCACTGTGGGTATTATTATCTGGGTTCAGCGAAGTTCGAATAAAAAACTTTTTGAGAAGTAAAGATTAATTTTTACCTGATATGCAAAATCTTATCGATATTTTTATAAAATCGGTCTTCATTGACAATATGATCTTTGCCTACTTCCTGGGCATGTGTTCATACCTGGCTGTGTCGAAAACGGTGCAAACATCATCCGGACTGGGTATAGCTGTTATATTTGTCCTGGGCATCACTGTTCCGGTAAATTATCTCCTGGAAAAATATGTGCTTAGCGCCGGCGCCCTGACCTGGATAAGTCCTTCACTTTCTGATGTTGACCTGGGCTTTCTCAGCTTTATTATGTTTATCGCCGTGATTGCAGCCATGGTTCAACTGGTGGAAATGGTGATCGAAAAATTCAGTCCTGCCTTGTATTCTTCCCTCGGCATATTCCTTCCCCTTATTGCAGTGAACTGTGCCATACTCGGAGGATCGCTGTTTATGCAGGAAAGGGAATATGCCAATATTGCCGAGGCCGCGTCTTTCGGACTGGGTTCAGGGTTGGGCTGGTACCTTGCCATCGTCGGTATTGCCGCGATAAGGGAGAAAATAAAATATTCCAACGTCCCGGCACCATTAAAAGGACTGGGAATAACATTTATTATCACAGGGTTAATGGGTATTGCTTTTATGAGTTTTATGGGGATTAGTTTCTGAAAAAATATATTTTGCCGGTATGATCTTATTAACAGGTAAACTTGGAGTGGTACTGATCAGCATTGCAGTCTTTGTTGTGATCATTCTTGTGCTCGTGGCACTGCTGTTGTATGCCAGGGCAAAGCTTACTCCACAGGGGGAAGTGAAGTTAAAAATTAACGACAGGGAATTTAATGTTGAGCCCGGGGGAACTGTACTGGCTACCCTCTCCAATCATAATATTTTCCTGCCGTCGGCTTGCGGCGGCGGAGGAACCTGTGCCATGTGTAAATGCCAGGTAGTGGAAGGCGGAGGCTCAATCCTTCCCACGGAAACCGTATTTTTCACAAGGAAAGAGCAGCAGAATAACTGGCGGTTAGGCTGCCAGGTAAAGATACGACAGGATATGACGGTGAAAGTTCCTGAGGAAATCCTGGGGATTAAGAAGTGGGAGTGTGAGGTCATCTCCAACCATAATGTGGCTACCTTTATTAAAGAGTTCGTTGTGCGTCTTCCCGATGGGGAGAATCTGGAGTTTAAACCGGGGGGTTATGTTCAGATCGACGTGCCTAAGGTGGAAGTGGACTTCTCAAAGGATATCATTATTGAGGAACAATACAGGGATGAGTGGAATAAATACAGGATGTGGGACCTCAGGATGAAAAATACGGAGGAAACATTCCGGGCCTATTCCATGGCCAACCATCCGGCGGAAGGTAATATAGTTATGCTGAACATCCGGATCGCCACCCCTCCCTGGGATAAATCCAAAGGTGCTTTTATGAAGATCAATCCGGGGGTTTGTTCATCATATATTTTCTCGCGTAAGCCGGGGGATAAAGTTATGCTCTCCGGCCCTTACGGGGAATTTTTTATAAAGAACACTGACCGGGAAATGATATATATTGGCGGTGGCGCAGGAATGGCACCTCTGCGTTCGCATATTTTTCACCTTTTTCATACAGTAAAAACAAACAGGAAAGTAAGTTACTGGTACGG
The DNA here is from genome assembly GCA_964454295.1 of uncultured Bacteroidaceae bacterium. GTDB lineage: Bacteria > Bacteroidota > Bacteroidia > Bacteroidales > CAYVTV01. Next base: position 15,459 of record CAYVTV010000056.1, on the reverse strand, counting down.
AGCCCGGTCAAGAAGAGAGGTATTCTATGAGAATGAATTCAGGGCAATAGAAAGGAAATTCCCGAATTTTAAATTTAACCTGGCATTGTCTGAGCCAAAACCGGAAGATAACTGGACAGGTTATACCGGGTTCATTCACCAGGTGCTGTACAATGAATACCTCAGTAAACTGGAAGAGCCGGAAGAAATTGAATACTACCTGTGCGGCCCGTCGGCCATGAATGATGCTGTAATGAAGATGCTGTACGAACTGGGTATTCCTGATGAAATGGTAGACTTTGATGATTTCGGGGTATGAGAAACCCCCTTCGTGTTCCTTTGTGCTATCCTTCGTGTCCTTTGTGGTAAAAAAAAAAAATAACCACGAAGGACACTAAGGATTACACGAAGGGACACAAAGGGAAATACTTTTTTTATGATCCACAACCTTAAAATATCTGTTATCCTTATTGTCTCTCTCTGCATTTCCTGTTCCTTCCCGGAAAAAGGCACATATTACAAAATAGCCGGGTTTGCACAAGGGACGAGTTATCACATTACTTATCAATATCCTGATTCTGTGAATCTTAAATCACAGGTTGATTCTGTTCTGAAGGAATTTGATATGCTGTTCTCCCTGTATGAGCCCAATTCCCTGATCTCAAAAGTTAACCGTAATGAGGAAAGTTTAGTTAACACCTCCTTTGTTAAGATCTATAATACCGCCCGCAGGGTATGGGAAGAATCGGACGGGTATTTCGATGTAACCGTACTGCCCCTGGTAAATGCCTGGGGTTTTGGTCCGGGCCGGAAAATGGATGTGGAAGAATCAATTATTGACAGCCTCCTGCAATTCGTTGGCATGGATAAGGTTACATTGCTTGAGAACCAGATAATCAAGCAGCATCCAAACCTGCAGTTCGATTTTAATGCCATAGCACAAGGTTATTCAGTGGATGTTATGGAAACGTATTTTGACAGCCTGGGCATTAAGAATTACATGATTGAGATAGGAGGTGAGATCCGGACGAAAGGAATGAACCCCTCCGGGCAGTTATGGCGGATAGGAGTCGACCGGCCGGATTTCGGGAACATGATACCCGGTGATCAGTTGCAGGTGATCCTGCAGATGAGGAACAAAGCACTTGCCACCTCAGGCAATTACCGTAAGTTCTATGAAGAAGACGGGGTGAAGTTTTCCCATTCTATAAATCCTAAAACAGGCTATCCTTCACGGGATCAGCTACTCAGTGCCACTGTCCTTGCAGATGACTGCATAACTGCAGATGCATGGGCTACGGCTTTTATGGTTATGGGCCTCGAAAAAAGCAAAGCTGTACTTGAAACGAAAAAAGAAATTGAGGCTTATCTGATATATGGGGATGAGGTAGGGCAGTATAGAGTTTATACTTCAAAGGGAATGGAGTCATTTATATTGAAGGAGAAGTAGGGGATGGTATCCGGGCTGTTGTTCAAAATTCTATTTTTTCTTTAGTTATCACCGTAACTGTTACGATCGTAACAAAACTTTTAATCAGGCTTATTAATAGTACAATAGGAAATCTCAAATACAAGATATTGTCGGGGGATACACCATTGGATTTAGGTTTCTGTCATTGGAAGATATGAGATTATCAATTAAATAAATCGTTAAATCCCTGAATGAAACAAATTTTTATCCGTTTCCTCCCGGATGACAGGTCTCCATGCACCCGCAACACCCCTCTTCCCCCAGCTTCCTGTGTTCCTTCATCTCATCATGTTTCACACAGGTAATTCCCAGTTTATGCATATCCTTGTTATGCCCAACGCTGTATGCCGGGAATTTTCCGTTTTTACGGATCAGCATGTTGATGCCAAGCATTAGCATGGCTGCTGCCAGTAAAGCAATGGTTATGAGTAAAACTGTTAGCATAATTCTCTTTATTTTCTCACTATCCAGAACGGCTGGCTCCCGATCAGTGAACCTGTTTTATCCTCAATTGAGAAATCAGATGTATAAGCTGTGAAATATACGTAAAACACATCTTCGGATGCGTTCTTCAGGGCATCAAAACTCTTTCCGGTATGAATAACCCGGTCGTTGAAGTGCCAGTCGATATGGTCATACCCTTCAGCGCTGATGGTTACCTTATTTCCTCTGAACTGAATTGATTTTATCACCGGTGGTTGTTCACCGGGAGCGTTGGCTACCCAGAAGAACTTGCCATCCTTTAAACTGTCATAGACATGATCACGGTTTAATGTATCCACCAGCTGGATCTGAAACCCCTGATCGATATCCTCAATTTTATGCAGATCATCTGTTGAGGTCATCCATACAGGCCGCCATCCTTCATTTTCCGGAGTGCCGTAATGCATGATGATCTCAGCATACAGTTTTGTATTTATGGGCCATCTTTCAGTATCACTGAATGTGGCACGTGTAAAAATATCTATGCCGTAAATCTGACGATAGTTATCAAGAAAGTATATGTAGTCGGCTGTTTCATTATTATTTCGTTCCGTGCTTCTTGCAGGGTGAGCGAAAGAAGCGAGTCCACCAACCATGTCGATAATAGCCAGTGTCTGTTCAAATTCCATATCTCTCCCGGTGACGTTGGAAAACAAGGAGACTATATGGTGCTCCCGTGGCCCCCTGAAAGAGGGCTCGGCGCCCTGGATGGCAACCATTCCTGTTTCCTCTGTATTGATATCATAATTCTTCCATGGATAGGTGGCCTTCCAGTGGTCAGTGATGGCCAGAACATCAAAACCCGCTTTGGCATATACATCAACTAATTCTGGCGGTGTATGTTCCCCGTCAGATTGGGTGGTATGGGAATGAAACTGAGCCTTTGCCTGTATAACGGTTTCCCAGTTGATATCCTCATAAGGACTTACCCACTCTATTTGTTTATCTGAATCACTGTCGAAAATGGGTAATGTTTTGTATAAATAAATAATACCGATTACACCTGCAACAATTAAAAGCCGGAATACAATTTGTCTGGTTTTCATATCTTACCTCTTTTTATAAATTAATCTAACACGTTTGCAATTATAACAATTTTTAGGGATAAATGTTGGGTAAGAGTGAAACAAAAGCCATTCAGCGCTATCTGAAAACAGAGCTGTCTTAAAAATGTTTTTTAACCACGAAGGACACAAAGTACGCACGAAGGTCACAAAGTATACATTTCTGATTTGCCATACCTTTGTGCTTACTTTGCGTACCTTTGTGGTTAAATATCTTTTCTGTCTGCAGGCTCTTCCGGAATATCCACCGGAATTTCCCCTTCCTTATATTTCCTTATTTTGTAATTAAAGCTGGCTATCATTATTGCTACCAGAGGGTTGATATAGTTGAAGAAAGCAAAGGGAGCATAAGCCAGGGTGGAGACACCGAGAACGCGGGATTGTGTTGCGCCGCAGGTGTTCCATGGAACGAGCACACTGGTTAATGTTCCCCCGTCTTCAAGTGTCCTGCTCAGCACTTCAGGTTTCAGCCCTCTCTTACGGTATGTTTCTGCGAACATTCTCCCCGGTACGACAATGGAAATATACTGATCGGAAGCAGTAACATTGAAAAATATACTGGAGGCAATGGTTCCGGCAATCAGTGATCCTGTTGACCTGGCATACCTGATTATGGTTATGGTTATCCTTTGGAGGAGACCTGCCGATTCCATGGTTCCCCCAAAAATCATTGCAGAAAGTATCAGCCAGATGGTATTAAGCATCCCTGCCATCCCGGTAGACCTGAGCAGTTCATTGACCATTTCCTGGTTCGTGGCAATGGTTACTTCCCCGAATATAGCCTGCATCACTGTGATATATGATGCTTTAAAAAAATTTCCCTCTACACCCGAAATTTCATGAATAAGCTGAGGCTGGAAGATAATGGCAAAAACACCGCCGAGTAAACTACCTGTCAGCAGTGAAGGCAGAGGAGGTACTTTGCCGATGATGATCCCGATCAATACTACCGGTACAATAAACAACCAGGGATGGATGTTAAACTTTTCTGCAATGGCTGACTGAACCTCAAAGATGTTCGTATCCGCCGTGTTGAAGCTATAAGTGAATCCAATGACCAGGAAAATAATGAGGGTGATGATCAGGCTCGGAGTTGTGGTTATGGTCATATACCTTATGTGAGTGAACAGGTCGGTACCGGCCATAGCAGAAGCGAGATTGGTGGTATCGGATAAGGGTGACATCTTATCACCAAAGTAGGATCCGGAAATGACAGCTCCGGCCACCAATCCTTCGCTGATACCCAGGGTTGTTCCGATACCGACAAGCGCTATGCCGATGGTGGCAACTGTTGACCATGAACTGCCGGTGGAAAGGGATACTATTCCGCTGATAATTACGGTTGCAAAAAGAAAAATTCCCGGGTGAAAGATGTTCAGTCCATAGTATATCATCGCAGGTACCACTCCGCTGATCATCCATGTTCCGGCAAGCGCCCCGATTAGCAAAAGGATCAGCATGGAGGGCATGGCCGAACCGATGGATGATATTATTTTATCTCTGACGGATTTCCATGTATGACCGAGCCTGATGGCAATAACTCCTGCCACTGCTGCGGAGAGTATCAAAACGGTCTGGTTGGCGCCATCCAAAGTGTGGTCGCCGAAATATATTACATTCAGGGAAAGCAGGGTGATGAGGAAAATCAGGGGGATCAGAGCATGAATAAGCCGGGGCTCCCTGATAAACGGATTTCTTTTTATGGGCATCTCTTTCTTAATTAACGATTCCCTTTGTGTTCCTTCGTGTTACCCTTTGTGTCCTTTGTGGTTAATAATTTCTTACCACTAAGGACACAAAGGGTAACACGAAGGAACACAAAGGGAAAAGCTTATAAAATAGTCTCTATAGCTAATTGCCTCTAAAGTACTCATAAAAAATGTTAAAAAAATGCTTCTATTAAAAAATCCATTATTATATTTAGGCAATCTTTTTTTGCCTCCTTTATATGGAACTGAATATAGATTTTTTTAAGATCACCGACCAGCAGGTTGCGCAGAAAGGGCGGGTGCTGATATCCGAGCCTTTTCTGAATGATACCTACTTTAAGCGCTCCGTAGTTCTTCTTACCGAGCATACTAAAGACGGCTCCGTTGGTTTTGTTCTTAACAAGCAGGTTGACCTGAAGGTGCAGGATGTTATACAGGATTTCCCTGAAATAGATGCCAGCATATGCATAGGAGGGCCTGTCAATACAAATACCATACACTATATTCATACACTGGGTAATCTGATTCCTGAAAGTGTCCATGTTATAAAAGATATATACTGGGGAGGAAATTTTGACATATTGAAGGAAATGATATCCGCAGGTGCTGTAAAACAGCATCAGGTGCGCTTTTTCCTCGGGTACGCCGGATGGGGTGCCAGCCAGCTCGAAGACGAACTCGCAGAGAATGCATGGCTGGTTGTGGAACTGAGCCCGGAAATAATTATGAAAGCCGAGAGTGCCAATACATGGAATGTCATTCTGGAAAAGATGAATAATAAATACCAGGTGTGGGCTAATTTCCCGGAAAATCCGGGACTTAACTGAATAAGTTTATCAAAACGACATAACATTACCGGAATCTTTTGCTCTGTCCCGTGAATGGCTTAACTGAATAAATTTATCAAAACGGCAGGATTTGAGTTCCGTTCAATCCTTATTGTATTTAATCCTGCTCTCTTACCCGTTTCCTCGTCCGATTCCCTGTCACCAATGAAATAGGAAAGAGCCGGATCAATGTTAAACCGGCTTATCGCTTTCTCAAGAAACAGTGTTTCGGGTTTCCGGCAAATGCATTTGCCTATGGCGGGATGATGTGAACAGTAATATATTTCATCAAGCCGTAAGCCTTCAGCTTCAAGCAGGCTGTTCATTTTAGCATGAATGGCTTCAACATCTTCATGCGTATAAAGATCTTTTGCAATGCCCCCCTGGTTTGTAACCACTATCATCAGGTACCCTTTTTTTCTGACATGCTTCATAAGATCGGTGATGCCTTCATTTAGTTCAAACATATCAGGACTGGTAACATAGTAGTAATCCTTATCATCGTTAATGACGCCGTCGCGGTCAAAGAAAATGGCTTTGTTCTTCATAATTTTAACTGGCTGAGAAATACTTTTATCATGGCAGGATCCATTAATACAGGGAACACGAATCCATACACCGCACCCCAGAAATGAGCATCATGGTTTATATTGTCTCTCCCTTTACGACTCATATAGCTGGAATAAATAAGATACAATACCCCAAATACAATCCCCGGTATCGGAAGAACCCCGAAAAAATAAACTTTCCCGAAAGGGGAAAAGAAAATGCTGGTGAATACCACTGCTGAAACAGCACCTGAAGCACCCACTGCCAGGTAGTCCGGATCTTTACGATGCCTCAGGAATGTTGAAATGGTTGAGAGGATAATGCCCCCAACATACAATAGTACGTAAGCTGAGCCGGGAATTTTCAAAAAACCGTATATGGAATAGTGGTCAAAAATTTTTTCCACATGACTCCCAAACGAAAAAAGCACCAGCATATTAATGATCAGGTGAGGCCAGTCGGCATGAAGGAAAGCATGAGTGATAAAACGATGATACTCCTTTCTGGCAGCTATCCTGTAGGGAGCAAAATCATACCGCCGCATGATTTCAGGTCTTCTGAAAGCTATGTATGAAAAAATTGCGGTGGCGGCTATTATAATGATTGTGAGCATTTTATTTTTTATTTAATATTTTAAATGATTAGACGTGCCTGGAGGCACGTCTCTACAAAAAACCCCTGGCTATTATATTGATACCCCTCCGGGGTAATTTGCACATTTTCTTTTGCCTCAACCACGTAACCACTCTAATGCAATATCTTAAATATAAGCTCCTTCAACAACTCTCCCTGCGGAACAGAGGGGTTTCCGAACCCTTTCAGTTTCAGGTCATATTCCCTGAGAAGCGAAATTATTTTTACCACCTTTCCGGATGAATAATATCTTGCTGCTGTCTCATACTCCCTGACGAAATAAGGTCTTATCTTAAGTGCTGCAGCAACGCTATATTCAGACCTGTCTTTTAACGAATGTAGCAGCAGAAGTTTACTGAAAAAAAAGTACAGCGATGACAGAGTAACCACCATGGGATTGTTTTTTTGATTATCCCCGAAATAATTTATTATCCTGTTAGCCTGCAGAACATTCTTTTTTGCCAGTGCATGTTGAAGCTCATAGTTATTGTATTCCCTGGAAATGCCTATAAATTTTTCAACATGTAATGCGGTTATGGTTCTGGAGTCCCCGGTAAGTGTTATGATCAGTTTCCCCAGTTCATTATGGATCTTTGAGAGATCGTTCCCCAGAAAATCCGTGAGCATAATGGAAGCTTTCGGTTCTATTTTAATATTCTGCTCCTCAAGGTGTTGTGTTATCCATCCTGGTATTTTATCATCATATAATTTATTAGATTCATAAACTATGGCATTTTCCTCGATGGACTTATATAATTTTTTTCGTTTATCCAGGCTTTTGTATTTATAATTTATCACAAGGATTGTAGATTTTAAGGGCGACTGGATATAATGAACAAAGTCATCGAAGGCTCTGAGTTCCTGTGCTTCTTTAACAATGATCACCTGGTGATTGGCCATCATGGGATACCTCTTTGCCGCATTGATAATTGAAGCCGTATCACTGTCCTTACCATAGAAAATGGTCTGGTTAAATGCCTTCTCATCCTCAGTCAGTATATTTTCTGTTATGTAGGAAGTAGCCACATCAATATAGTATGGTTCATCGCCTGTCATAAAATATACCGGATGGTAAATTTTATTTTTCAGGTCGGCCATGAGTTGTCCGAATTTAATAATGCCTTTTGCCATAAATAAATATTATATTTGGATCATATAGAGTAAATCATATTTTATATATAACTCGCGTTATTATACCAAAACCAGATATCACAAACCCGGATGCAGAGGCTAAATTTACCAACTTATTCCTTTAAAATAAAATCGGAAGGCAGGAACAATTATATTTTTGACAGGCTGAGGAAAAAATATGTTAAATTAACACCGGAAGAATGGGTGAGGCAGAATTTTATCATGTTCCTGGAAAGAGAGCGGGGTTATCCTGTTACCAGAATAGCGACTGAAAAAGGGATGAACTTGCGCAGCATGGAAAAGAGGGCTGATATACTGGTGTATGACTCCTATGCGAATCCTTTGTTGCTGGCAGAGTGCAAGGCTCCCGATGTCACTTTGAATAACGAGGTTTTTCAGCAGGTTTCAGCATATAATTTGCATTTTAAAGTCAGGTACCTTGCCTTGACCAATGGTATGGATAATTATTGCTGCCGGCTTGATTATAATAAGGGGGAAATAACTTTCCTCGATGACATACCCTATTATAAGGAAATTGATTTATTACCTGATTAATTGAAGGAAGTATTCCGTCATCCATTCTTCACCCGATTTTATCCAGTCTTTTTTCTGTCCGGTAATAACAAAACCTTGTTTAATGAAAAGTCTGAGACTTTCCTGGTTATTTTCTGTGATGCTGCAATATAACTGTTTCAGGCCAAGTAAGGTAAAGCAATAGTTAATAAGGATCTGCAATGACTCTCCTGCATATCCTTTTCTCCTGTCTTCTTTTAAATTAATCAGGATTCCAATACCTGCCCGAAGATGATACGGATCAAAATCATAGACGTCTATTGCGCCTACAGGTCTTTGCTGATTTACTAATTCAATGATAAAACGTGCCTGCTTTGCTTCATAGATGTCAAGGTGAGAATGTTCAATAAACTTTTTTAAACTGTATTTTGAGAAAGGTGTAAGGGTATTGCTCAGGTACCATATCTCGGTATTATTTTCCCATTCGTAGAGTAAATCAATATCTTCAGGTTCAGGTGCACGCAGTTTGATATTTACACTTTCCAATATATTCATAAGTTTCCTGCTCTATCAATCTTTAATTTTTATGGTATATGTTTTTCCTTCCTTGTTTGTCCGGATATGAAATTTATCAGCATCCTTGTCATACATGATCTCAAGAATTTCACCGCTCTCCTTATCCTTTATTTCCATATTAAAATCCCGTTCAAAATATTTTGTTTTTTCTTCAGGTGAAGCAGTAAGAGGTAGAACCTGGATCCTGAAAATGTCTTCCATTCCCATACTTGTTTCTTCATTAAATCTGGACATATATCCTGCATGATCATTTTTTACAGGGAAAAAGAATTTATCATCTCCTGTAGTATTCAGGGGGTATCCTATATTTACCGGATCAGTCCAGTTTCCCTGTTCATTTTTTACTGAGAAGAATATATCAAATCCTCCCATATTAAAATGACCTGTAGAGCTGAAATAAAGAGTGTTTCCGTCAGGGGAGAAAAACGGAGTGTCTTCATCCTGGGTGGTATTAATTGTTTTTCCCATATTTATGGCTGAGCCCCATTCTCCGTCTGCCTGCTTTTCACTCAGGTACATATCGAGTCCTCCGTAACCTCCTTTTCTGTCACTTGTGAAAACCAGGAACTTTCCATCTGTACTCAGGGCTGCGTGCGACTCGTTGGAACGTGTATTAATATTGCTGTTGAGAGCTTGTGCTTTTGACCAGTATTCTCCTTCCAGGCGGCTGATATAGATATCACCTCCGGAGCGGGATTTTTTCACGAGATAGAGCTCATCTCCGGCGGGTGAGAGAAAGCAAGGGAACATATCGCCGTCAGAGCCAATCTGTGATGTAATATTTACAGGATTATTCCAGAGACCATTTGTTTTGCGGGAATACATTATCGCTTCATAGAACCGCTGACTGGTAACATACACAATGGCACTCTCATTTGAACTTAGCACTGCACTATAATCAGCTGCCGGGGTATTCAGAGGGCTGCCGGGATTTTCCATTCTGATACGCAAAGGTGAATCCTGAATGATCTTGGCCCTGTTGCAGGCTTTTATTTCATTTTCTATGATACGGATATTATAATGACGTTCAAAATCCTTAATATTCTGAAATTTCTCATAGGAATCCAGCGCTTTATCCAGCTGGTTGTTGATCCTGTAAGCATTTCCCAGGTAAAACCAGGCATGGTGCGGAGCCCTTCTTTCGGTGTAACTTCTTTGCTTATGTTTCAGACTCGTAAACATGACAGCCCTTTCAAGAAAGTAAATTGACTGTCTTTCCTGACCTTTAACATTTAGCAATGACATGCCTACATAAAAGTTAAAGTTTGCGTTTTCAGGGTTTTCACGGAGCAGCTGCTGAAAAAGAAATGCAGCCTCTTTATAATCTTCTATGGTATAAAAGAAAATTGCATCGTTGAATATACTTTCCGGATCATCCTTAATTTGCGCAAGGAGAATTGAAGGGAGAACAATTAAACACAATATCAATGCTGTATTTTTCACAGTAGTTTATTGTTGTTAAGCTTGAAACATCCATCCATCCTGTCAGTTGGTAAGTTTCAATTCTTCAGGTACTTCAACGGGTTGAATAATAACTTCATCTGCCGGATTTACCAGGACCCTGAATTCTACTCTTCTGTTATACCGGCGTCCTTCCTTATTGTCGGTACCGTCAGGATTTTTGTTGGCAGCTACAGGTTCAGACATGCTTAATCCTTTGTATTTCAGTCTGCTGCCATCAATTCCTTTCGATATCAGGTAGTCTCTTACCGCTTTAGCGCGTCTTTCAGAAAGTACCTGATTATAATTATATGTACCAATAGCATCGGTATGTCCTCTTATTTCCAGTACCATTGAAGAGTGCTGTTCCAGGGCTTTAGCCATCACGTCAAGTTTTTCCACAGATTCTTCAGCAAGAGCGTAACTGTCGAAATTGAAATAAATGGGCTTAATAAGATATTTAACGGAAGGCTCTTTAAGTACAGGTACTTCAGTGGTTTCCGGCAGTGCTTCGGTGACTTCGGCTTCAACGGGTGCAGGAGCAGCTTCTTCAGCAACAAGCTCCTCCGCAATGATTACATCAGGAGTGATCTCTTCTTCGTCTGTAAGGTCTGCCAGCTCAATCTCCGCGTTAAGATTTACATACCAGATATCACCGGAGCCAAAACCGTCGTCGGTATAGTAAGTGATATATCCTGCTTGCCCTCTATCAACGGGGAAAAAGAAAAGTTCATCATCTGTTGTGTTCAGCGGATAGAGCAGAGCTACAGGTTTTGACCAGCTGCCATCATCCTGTCTGACAGTATAAAAAATATCATAACCACCTATGGATTCATGTCCCTGAGAACTGAAAAAGAGCGTTTTACCGTCTTCGCATATAAACGGAGTTTCTTCATTAAATTCGGTATTAATGGTTTCCCCAAGATTTACCGGAATCTCCCATTTTCCGGCTGCATCTTTTACAGACATAAAAATATCCATTCCTCCTAAGCTTTCTTTCCGGTTGCTGGTAAAGTACAGGGTATTTCCATCAGGTGACAGACATGCATGAGATTCAAAATACTTGGTATTAATATTTTTATCGAGCGGGGTGGATCGTGTCCATCGCCCTGAAAGATAATTACTTTGCATGATGTCTCCGCTGAAAATTGAAACCCGTGTAAGCAACATCGTGGTTCCGTCCCTGGAGAGTGAGCTTATATACTGGTCACCGTCAGACTCAATCTGTGAGGTTATGTTCACAGGATTAGTCCATGTGTTATTTATTTTACGAACAAAATAAACAGCATCATAAAACCGCTGTGAAGTCATGTAAGCCATGGCATTCCTGTCACCCGAAAGAACGGCCTGAAAATTATCCTGATTGGTATTATATTTTCTGCCAATATTTTCTTTACTGAATGGGGCCGGTGAAAGAATTGCTTTTTTTGCCCTTTCACAGGCATGGATCTGTTGTTTTGCGAAATTAATTTCAGCAGTTCTGCTTTTGGTACAAAGATCCACGAATTTACCATAAGCTTGAATAGCCTTATCAAGCTGGTAATCAATTCTGTAGGCGTTCCCCAGGTACAGCCATGCATCAACGGCGGCTCTCGGGTCTTTGTAAGCTCCCTCCCTGTATGCAGGAGTAACATCGGTAACAGCCTTTTCGAGATAGGATATCGCTTTTTGCTTTTCTCCGGGTATATTCAGGTAACACATGCCAATACGGTAATTAATATTTGCATTGTCCTGGTTACCGGCATTATAAACTTTCAGGTAGGCTTGTAAGGATTCAGGATAATCTTCTTCAGCAAGGAAAAACTCTGCATCAAAAAATTCATCTCTGATGGGGTCTTTTTGTGCATCTATGTTGAAATATGCAACGGTTGACAGAACCCAGATTAATGTCAGGGCTAGTTTTTTCATTGGCAGAATTATTTGTCGTTGAAACAAATATATAATAAAATATGCAATCTAATGAAAAAATGTTAATTAATGCCCATCTGTCTCATTCAATATTTCATTTTTCTTTTTCTTTTTTCTTTCTCTCCAGATCAGAAAGAGAATTATCAGGCCGAGAAATAAAAAGACAAAACCTGTATGTAACACGTTTCTTTTGAACTCTTTTCTCTCAGTCCTGGTATCCAGATCTTTTTCAGGCTCAGCAATGTCGTCAGGGGAAAGCAACGATTTCATAATTACGTCCCAAAGCTCTTCAGTAGTGTAATTATACTGTTCTGCCATCCTCACCAGATAATCCAGCAGATCTTCAACACTGGTAATGCCTGCTTCAGCAAGGTTAAGCTCTGAAAGCAATTGTTTCAGGTTACCTTCGGCAAACGGAAGGAGCCCTTTAATAAAATCATCCGGACTCTCTTTTCCTGAAACGGCAGCAATTAATTTAAAAATATCATTCTTACTGTAATCTTTATTTTCAGATTCTTTAAGAAGGTAATTTATAAGATCTTCAGCATTTTTTATTCCTTCTTGTCTCAGGTTCAGGTTTTCGAGCGTTTTTCCTAATTCTCCGTCTGCATTGAGCATAAGGAGGTCAGTTAAACTTTGTGTCTCAACGCTTTTCTGAGCTTCAGAAATAAGGTGCAGAACAGCTTCGGAACTTATCCCGGGTGTTTTTTCTGCTATGCTCAGCAGATAATCAATAAGGTCGGAAGTGGTTTTGATACCGGCTTTTTCCGTATCCAGTTTTAATAGCAGATCCTTGAGTTCACCTTCTGCCAGTGAGGTGAAAAGGTCTAAGGATTCTTTGAGGGATTTTTCCAGTAAAAGGTTAATATCATCCACAGAAAAGCCGTTCTTTTCTGCATTTTCATGCAGGTAAGAAATCAGTTCTTCTCTGGTTGTTATCCCTTCCTTTCTAAGGTCTATATTTTCTATAAATGTTTTTAAGTCACCTTCTGCCGATCCAGCCAGCAGCTGATGGAGTAATTCCAGTCTTAGGTATTCTTCCTGTGCTGCCTGTAGATCCGTTAGTGCACTTGTCCCGGCAGTGAGTGTTCCTGCATCAGTATCCGGATCAGTATCAGGAACCGTATCAGCATCACGATATGTGTCAGCATACTTTTCTTCCCTTGTTTTATAAATAACTTCAGCTTTTTTGGTAACGATGTTTCCGTCTTCATCAATCAGTGTGAATTCAACCATATTTGTTCCCGGAAGAGGATCGAAGTCGAATGTCTGTCTTCTTCTTTTCGCATCTATCGTATCACTCTTAACCAGCACAGAATCATTGTAAACATTTATGATCAGGGTGCTGCCTTTTTCGGCATCAAATTTCAGTTTCACCGTTTTATCAGAGGTAACTTCCACAATGGTGTCATGAAGTGTCAGCAGCTTTTCTAGTATCTCCGGATCGGGAGGGGGAGGGAGTGGGATAAGTGCGATTTTCCCCGGAAGGATAAGGCCTGTATGAGGAGTAGCTTGTGTAACTTCAAGTTTTTGCATGTGTTCATGAAATTTCTTACTGTTAATAAGAATATCATAGGTGCCTTGCGGGACTTTAAACCGGAAAGTCCCTTCCTCATCAGGAATAACACTTACCATATTATTCTTTGTTTTGGAATCCAATACACTGACAGTAAGTCCGGATGTATCTGTTTTTTCATCCTGTAAATCAATATACCCTGTAATGAGATACATTCTTGGATTATCGGGTCCATAAATATGATACCGGTAAATATCATGTCTGCCAAAGCCATCCTCCTTATAACGGGGATAGTAGGCATAATTACCGTTCTGTACAGGATGCAGGAAGAGATCGTCATCGGTGGTGTTAAGGGGGTAACCCAGGTTCCGGGGTTCAGCCCATGTGCCGTCATTTTTTTTGATACTTATAAAAATATCATAGCCTCCCATGTTGTAATGTCCGTAAGAACTAAAGAAGAGTTTTTCCCCGTCTTCGGTAATAAAGGGAGTGTCATCATTATATCTTGTGTTTACAACAGGTCCGAGATTTACAGCAGGTCCCCAGCTTCCGTCAGGCATTTTTTGTGACACATAGATATCAAGTCCTCCATATCCTCCTTCCCTGTTACTGGAAAAGTACAGGGAATTGCTATCTTTACTGATGGATGCATGTGATTCCCAGTATTTTGTATTTATATTATCATTGAGCTTTTGTAAGGGGGTCCAGATATCACCTTCACGCCTGGATGAATAAATATTACCAATAAAATTATCCCTCCTGTAAACGAACAATTCATTTCCGTCCCATGAAAGGCTCGTGGGATAAACATCTCCGTCAACGCCCAGCTCAGGTATAATATTCCTGGGGTTTCCCCATTCGCCGTTTAGTTTTTTTGTGTAAAAAACTGCATCATAAAACTGAAGCCGCGAAACATAAACCAGATGTTGTTCGTTACCGCTTACAACAGGATTTTTATCAGAAAAGCGGGAGTTAATTGTTCCAGGAAGGATATCAACATCCAGGTCAAGGGGTTTTTTCATCAGTTCTTCAGCCACATTAACGGCACGAAGCTGTTCTCTTACCAGCTCATCATCATATATTTTAAGGTCAAGAATATCAAGAAAACGGTTATATGCATCCCTTGCCTTATCGAGTTCATTATTTATACGGTATGCGTTTCCCAGGAAATATAAAACTTCGGGCGGAGCTGATGTCTCCCTGAAGTTGTTGTCCTTGTATTTTGGATTAATATTTTGTGATGCTTTTTCAAGGTAATATATAGATTTCTCCTTTTCATAGGGATTATTCAGATAACAGACCCCTATTTTATAGCTGATATTATCGTTATCAGGGGACTGACGGTATACCCTCAGATATAGAGGAAGGGCTTCATTGAATTCCTCAAAGAGAAAGTATGATTCGGCCGCTAGAAATAAATCCCGTAGAGATGATTGGGCAGCGACAGAAAAAGGTAATACGCTACAGAGGAAAAAAATTATTACTGAATATTTTCTCATAAAAAGGGATGTTATTTATTGTAAGTTAACAAATGTACAAATTATTTGAAAAGAAATGGTAGTTTATAAAGTTGGAAAGTGAAAAGTTAATAAAGTGTGAAAGTGAAAAGTTTATAAAGTTTGAAAGTGGAAAGTTTATAAAGTTTGAAAGTGGAAAGTTT
>CAYVTV010000055.1:1000-18630 GCA_964454295.1 uncultured Bacteroidaceae bacterium | reverse complement strand
TCAATAATATAAGGTTTTTCCTGAAAGAATATCTGACTTTTTAGACCAGACTCAATGATATAACTTTTAAATTAAATGTTTATCCTTTGTGTACTTCGTGGTTTAATACGCATTTAAGTCAACCACAAAGGACACAAGTGGTTTCACAAAGGTACACAAAGGGAAAAATTATATAGAAAATGAAAATTGCCGAAAAACTAACAGCCGCAACCCAAACCTACTTCTCCTTCGAGCTTCTTCCCCCGCTGAAAGGGCACAAGCTGGATGATATCTACAACGCCATTGATCCCCTTGTGGAATTCAACCCGCTGAATATCAACGTAACCTATCATCAGCAGGAATCGGTGTACCGCACCGGTGAGAAAGGTGTCCCTGAAAGAAAGGTCATTCGCAGAAGGCCCGGTACTGTAGCTATCTCTGCAGCCATCCAATACAAATACAGGATCACCGTTATTCCCCACATCATCTGCGGCGGGTTCTCAAAAGAAGAAACAGAAGATATCCTCATCGACCTGCATTTCCTTGACATGCCGAATTTATTGGTTTTAAGGGGAGACCCGCAAAAGGGGCAGCGGTTCTTTATACCGGAACAGAACGGACATGAACATACCTTAGGACTTGTTAATCAGATAATGAACATGAATAAAGGGATTTATCTTGATCCCGATATAGAAAACCCTACCCCCACTGACTTCTCAGTTGGCGTAGCCGGTTATCCCGAGAAACACTATGAAGCTCCCAATTTTGAGTCGGACCTCGATTACCTTAAACAAAAGATCGATGCCGGAGCAGAATACATTGTTACCCAGATGTTTTTTGATAATTCAAAGTACTTTGAGTTTGTGAAAAAATGCAGAAGTATGGGAATTACAGTACCAATTGTCCCTGGAATCAAGCCCATTACCTTTATCAAAGATATAGAATCCCTGCCCCGGGTCTTTGCCATAAGTATCCCTGATGAGCTGGTAAAAGCAATAAAGCAATGCAAAACCAATGCTGAGGCAAAAGAAGCGGGGGTGGAATGGACGATACAGCAGTCGAAAGAACTCAAAGCCGCAGGTGTGCCTGCCATTCATTATTATACTATAGGGATCTCAGATAATATAAGGAAAATTGCAAGGGAAATTTTTTGAAGACACTTGTTACGCCTCTACAGCCACCGGCTATTGTTTTAGTATTTTGCAAATTATACCTTTATTACCATACCTGAATTTGATTCCCGAATATTTTCTTTACTTTTATTCTCATTATTATTAAATTGTCACGAAATTAACAGGGAATCGGCAGAGGTAATCCGGGAAAAGAATAAACCTGCCGGGTATTAATTTTGTAACCTACGTGTTTGTTATCATGGATGACCATCGTAAATTATACAGGGTATTTCAATTGATCTCCAGGCTGAGATCACCTATAGGTTGTTCAAAACAGGAGATAGCAAGGGATTTTGAAATAACGGAAAGAACTGTGGAAAGGTATTTTCTTCTGCTCAAAGAAGTGGGATTTGAGTTAATACGATATCAGAACCGGTATAAAATTGAGAAACTTTCAGGACAAAACCTTAAACTTGAGGATTATATTATTTTCAGTCTGGAAGAAGCAGCCGCTATCAAAGAGGCGATTATAAACAGCAGTATAAAAAGTCCTATGCAGAACAGCCTGTTAACCAAGTTGTATGCGCTAACTGATATTGACGAACTGTCTGAGACACTTTATAAACTAGGTGTCTCAAAAAACATCAGTGAGATTTGCTATGCCATCCGTAACAAAACGCAAGTCATATTGAAAAATTACCGATCGGTTAACAGTGAGAAGATTTGTGACCGCATTGTTGAACCCGTAAAATTTTTCCATTACTACCGCTATCTTCTGGCATTCGAGATAAAGGGGAAAAAGCTGAAACAATTCAAAACCGATCGTATAACTTCCGTGCAGCAGACCGGGAAATCGTGGGCTTTTGAGTGCCTGCACGGGCGCAATAAGATTGATATATTCGGGATGACAGGGACCTTTAAAATACCAGTAAAACTACGATTGAATAAACGTGCCCGTCATCTTCTTGAAGAGGAATTCCCCGATGCAACACCTTATATCATTAGAGAAAACGGCGAAGATATATTCCATGGTGAGGTATATTCATTAAAAGGTGTGGGAAGGTTTGTGACCGGACTCATTGATGAAACGGAAATACTTGAACCTGAAGAACTGAAAACATACGTAAAAAATAAATTTAAAAATTTTTTACAGTACGACGGTAGTTGTCGGTAAGAGGGTTTATCTTTGAATAAAGATTATCTGGAATCTGGAATCTGAAATAACAACTAACCACAGGTGCCATGAGATTTGTCATTACACTGGAGAGGCTTCATCAGGGAGGGAATGTCCTTCCCATAAATTATCAGTATGAACTGGCATCCTGGATTTACAAAAGCATTTCAGGGGGTGATGAGGAATATGCAAAATGGCTTCATTTTAACGGTTTCACGGACGGGAATAAACAATTCAGGCTATTTACCTTTTCTCATCTGGATATCAAGGAAAAGAAGATATATGAAGACCGTATCCGGTTGTTTTCTGAAAGAATAAACTTTCATATATCTCTATTACCAGGCAGATCAACTGAAGAGTTTATAAAAGGGGTATTTGGAAGCAGGGAATTTTCGCTCGGGGATTCCAGGAGCAAGGTTTACTTCCGGGTAACAGGCGTAGAAAAACTACCGGAAATACAATTTAGGGAAGAAATGGTGTTTGAGGCCCTCTCCCCTATTGTGGTTTCTGAGAAAGGGGAAAACGGGAGCGCTCATTTTCTTGATCCGGCGGATGAGAAAGTGCCGTATTTTCTTGCAGGTAATCTGTTACAAAAATACAAAGCGTTTACAGGGAAGGAATACGCCGGACCAGACCGGATGAAGTTTGAATTGCTTTCCCGTGCCAGGAAGAAAGGGATAACGATAAAAACCGGAACAAGGAGTCAGACCAAAGTCATTGGGTACCTCTACACCTTCTGTTTCACAGCCCCGGAAGAACTGATGAAGATAGGGTACCATGCGGGATTCGGAGAGAAGAACAGTATGGGGTTTGGGTGTGTGGGGGAGAGAATAAGTGGATGAGTGGTTACGTGGATGAGTGGTTAGGTGGCGTGGTTTTAAAATTGACAGAGTGGATAAACGGATAAAAGCCCTGCCGCGGCGGGGGCATCAATATAATAGCCAGGGGTTGCAACCCCTGGAAAAATGACGAAATGAAAATCCGCCGAACAGAAACCGGCTCTTTTTATATATTGGCTTGTTGAGGCGGAAAAAACAAAGTTGATTAAAGAAAATGGCAAGTAAATTTAGCCATTAGTTTTAAATCCAATTTGTAAACTTTTTTAGGACGATACAAAAAATCAATTTGGGAATGAGAATATATTTAGAGCTTAAAAGCCAAGGATTAGAAATTCCATTTGATCATCAACCTTTAATGGTGGGAACAATATATAAATGGCTAGGTAGAAGCATTTTGCATGACAGAGTTTCTCTTTATTCCTTTTCAAGGTTAGAAGGAGGTAAAATGTTGAACAACAATCTAATATTTAATAATAGTTGTTCATTTTTTATTAGTGCATACGAGGATTCTATTATAAAAAAATTAGTAGCTGGTATTTTAAAAGATACTGATATGTTTTATGGTTTAAAAGTAAGTAATATATATCTTATGGAAGATCCAAACCTTACAAAAAGAGAATTATTTTTTCCTGCTAGTCCTATTTTTATTAAAAGAAGAGTTGAAGACAAAATAGAACATTTTCTTTTTGATCATCCCCTAGCGGGAGAATATCTTAAACAAACACTATTAACAAAAATGAAAAATGCAGGAATTAATGACGAAACATTGGAATTAAATTTTTTTAATAAAAATAGGAAAGGCCAAAGGAAACTAGTTAGATATAATGGTATTAACAATATAGCTTCATTGTGCCCAGTTGTTATTCATGGAAAACCGGAAACAAAACTTTTTGCATGGAACGTGGGCTTAGGGAATTCAACGGGGATTGGGTTTGGGGCGATTGAGTAACCTGTTCTCTTTTTAACATTGTGACTTAGGGAATGAAATCTAATATAAAGAAAATGTATATCGTTAAGTATTCTGGCCCATTCGGATTCATTAAACCATGGACTGCAGTAAGAGACAGTGAAACTTTCAGTCAGCAGTTTTTAACTCAATCTATAATTGAAGGCATTGAAAAGAAGCTATTTCCGGAATTATTGAATGAAAAGAGAGTACTTAGAAAGATAGTCAGGCATCGGTTGAACTATCAAGGCATTGATATCCAACAAGAAAGAACTTGGTCAAAAGGCGGATTCATAAAGGAAAAGAAAAAAGATATAACAGGAAGAGAATATTATAAGCCTAAAAATCTGGGAATAATAAATCGTGGTGTATTGTTGAATCCTAATTTATACCTTGCTTTTGCTAATGATAGTGATGCTAAAAGAGCAGTTACCCAATCGATTTGTTTGTGTCGTAATGAAGATATATTATTACCTGAATTTATAGTTGAAATGACTGATAATGAGTTTAATGAAATTGAAGGTTTTGAACTGATTTTTTCTAACGATGAGTCAGGATTTAAAGTAGGACATAATCGATTTAATAAAGGGTGTGAAATGTATGGGGATCTTATTGTTATTGGGAATCCTATAAGAAATTAATATGTTACAAGATAATCAAATACTAGCTAAAAGTGTTCATTATGGTGGAATTACATTGCTGGATCATACAAAGCAAGTAGTTCTAGCTATCGAAAATTTTACGCGTAATTTTAGGTTTGATTTTGATTCTGAAATAGCCTTAAAAGGCGCAATACTTCATGACTTAGGGAAAGCTCATCCTAATTTTCAAAATAAAATTCGTCAGCTTAATGCTAATTCTTTAATTGAAGAACGCGAAGAAAATTATGTTCACAGACATGAATTATCTTCATTGGCATTTTTACCAACATTCCCCAAAGAAGAGTGGAATAACTTAATTGACATGGTTGTAGCCCATCATAAATCAATTGTAAATGATATTAGAGAAAAAGGTATAATTGATTTGGATAACAGATATAGAAATTGGATTGATAATCATCTGAAAGATTGGGAGAACTGGTGTATTTATGGATATGAAGTTTTAAATTATTGGGGATATTATGCCAATATTTCGAGAGAGGAAGCCAAAAAGGCATTGATGTATGCTGTAAGCTACTGTGAAGCTAAGCCTTCAGGCTGGTCACCTCTGCGTGGATTATTGATGGCAGCCGATCATTTTGCTTCTGCATTCACAACTAAAATAAATGAAAAACTTGATAACCTTTTTGAAACACCAAATCTAACATTCTATTTTAACAATTCCAGACAATCTGATCTTTATCCGCTATCCAAAATTGATTTTAATGATCCAAGACCTCATACAATTGTTGTAGCTCCAACAGGAGCAGGGAAAACCGATTTTCTATTAAAAAGATGTAAAAACAGAATTTTCTATACCCTTCCTTTCCAGGCGTCTATAAATGCAATGTGGGAGCGAATGAAGAATACTATCCCTAACCGGGATATTCGCCTTCAGCATGCTTCCTCTAAAATTATAGCCGGTAACAAAATTGAAGAACAACTTTTGCAAAATCTCGTAGGATCATCACTTAAGGTTCTTACGCCACATCAAATGGCTGCAATTATTTTTGGTACACCTGGATTCGAAAGTGTAATGCTTGACCTTAATGGTTGTGATATTATCCTTGATGAAATACACACCTACTCTGATTATTCAAAGTCAATGGTTTTGGAAATTGTAAAAATACTACTATATCTTGATTGCCGGATTCATATTGGTTCAGCAACGATGCCGAAAGTGCTCTACAATGAATTACTTGGAATACTTGGTGGTGAGGAGAAGGTTTATCAGGTAACACTTCCTGATAAGATATTAGATTCCTTTAACCGCCATAGAATCTTTAAAATTAATACTGAATTATTAATACCCGAAATTCTAAAAGATGCATTCATTGCTGGTGAAAAGGTTTTAATAATCTACAATACGATTAAAAAGGCACAGAATTCATTTAAAATACTTTCCAATCTTTTCCCGGAAACACCTAAAATGCTTATACATAGTAGATTTAAGCGAAGCGACAGGGTGGAATTGGAATCCAGACTAAAATCAGAATTTAATGGTGATGGCAGTGAAGAATTTGGAGATGGTTTATGTCCTTGTTTTGTAGTATCAACTCAGGTAGTGGAAGTTAGCCTAGATATTAGCTTTGACAGGATGATAACTGAATGTGCTCCGCTAGATAGTTTAATTCAGCGATTTGGGCGGGTAAACAGAAGGCGTAATAATAACACTATAGGAAAATACAAGCCAATACACATAATAGAACCATCAGGTAATGTTCTGCCATATAAGATGGATATTTTAAAAACAAGTTTTGAGCAACTACCAGATAATGGTGAATTACTGAAAGAGATACATGTCCAGGAAAAAATCAATAATGTTTATCCTGTAATGGATACCAAAGAGATTGATATTCACCTGATCTTCAAAAATAACCGGTTCACATTGATGGAACTAACCAACAGAAATAAGGCAGTATTGGTTGATGCTCTTGAAATTGAAAGTGCAACCTGTATTCTGGAAGAGGATAGGGAAAAATACATCAACACCAATTGGGAGAACAGATTGCAAATGGAAATACCGATTAATTGGAAAAGCATCTCGCGATATACATCAGAATATGAACAAATAGCAATAGGTTCATACCCTTTCGTTATACCTCAGAATTATGATGATTATAAATTATTCGGTTTACAATTATTAGAACAGAATATATTTCTTTAAAGTTATGTACACAAGCTATATTGGTAAGAAATTAATAGACATTTATAATAAAATAGAAAGAAAAAACCTTAATGCTGAAGAGTTTTTCAACTCTATAGTATATCCTTTGTTTTTTGATGATGAAAAGCATTTCATTAATGTAGCAAATTCTTCCTTTTTCCAATCTATATCTCAAAGTCAATTGTCATCAGAAAAAACAATAAATCAAGTTAAATTAGAAAGATTTCATAAAAACGTGAAAGAAAATGGTGCGTCTCTTACAACTTTAGTGGGATATGCTGCACAAGATATTACAGCAGGAACATCTGGACAAGTTTCAAATTTATCCCATAAAATATATTCAAATGAGATGTATGCTTCATGGGCAGGTATCGGTCTGGCAATTTCTATGGGAGGTGGCTATTCTATATTAATTGATGATCCGGAGATACTATATGGACTTTTCCAAGGATGGAAGATTTATCGAAAGTACCTTTCACAAACACCAAATTTAAAGGGCAATCAGATTGAAGTATGGAATTCTTATTGGTTGTGTCATAGTATTTCTTTCAATTTTGATACTTCAAACCCATTATCAGGTTTTACTTTACCAGAGCCAATTCCTTGTAAAGCCGAGAAATGGAAAAAAATTGGATTAATTGAATTTGAATCCATTAACTGGATAAGGGTAATTTTTTCATTAGCAAAAAAATATCCTAATCGGATATTTACCTTAAACGCCTTTAAGTTTGCCGATACAAACCAAACAATAGGTTTTATTAATGTTTATTTACCAGAAGTCAATAAGTTATTTGAATTTCGAGACAAACTTTTTATTGACGGTGAAACAATACTTAAAGAAGAGGAGGTTGAAACTCTGGTAACTTTTTACAATTTTAAACAAGCCTGTAAGCTTGGCACTATTGGCTTAAGGTCTATCGAACCCGAAAAGCTCCGTGAGTATTTACCAAAGGGATCATTCCTTTACGCTCAAGGCAAGGAATACAAATTTATTAATAATGAATCATTCACAAATTATCAACTCTTTAAAATATGGATAATCGCTATGCTAAACAAAACGGAATTGCTAAAAACAGCCTCGGAGATCGCTAGGATTTTAATAGACATCGAATGTCAATCTATTGATACGAAGAGAGGAAAGACTTCTGCAAGTCAGGAGAGTATAAGAATTATAGAAAGTAAAAGTGTAAAAGGTTTTATTGAAGAACTGACAGGGATTTTAGACAAATCCCCATCAAATGCATTATTATTAAGAAAAGTTGTTGAAGAGATTATAAAAATGCCATATGATCTTTTCCCTCTTTTTATTACCCTAATCAAATTTGAATATAGTTACATCACATCAACCCAAAAAAATAAATAATATGAACACATCATTTATCTATTTACGTGGTCTTCGCCATGCAGAACACACAGTATTTGGCGTTACTAATGGCCAAAAGTATTACCGAGATTCACAATTTAGCAGAGATATGGCTTATTCAAGCGGACAACAGGTTAAGCGATCTATTATTGAGGCACTCTATATGCCATTCGCAGCAATTACTTTTAATTGGGAAATTGATAAAAAGGGAAACGCAGGAATGAAGGAACCACATTCACCATGTGATCCAACATATGTTGATCAACTTGTTGGCGGTTATATGAAAGCAAAAAGTGACTCTTATACAGTTAAAAGACGTAGTCCCTTATCCATTTCAGCTATGCGCCCTCTGCATCCATTGCTGGGCGGTTTGGAGAGAGAAACAGAACCAGTTGTTTTTGACAGATCAAATAAGCCAAACGAACACAAGGTAATAGTTTTCCGACTAGATGAAAAAGGGAACAGGGTTGAAATACCACAGGAGGAGTTAGAAGCATGGTTAGTAGAAAACAAAAGGAATTTGGGACCAAAATATTATAATCCTACAGGTCAAACCCGTGCATCAGGTTTATTTGTTTACGATGTTGCTATTGATCTCAGAACCCTATTCTGTGTTTCTACCAACAAACTTGAACCTGAACTATTCCCCGAAATTGAGGTCAAACTTCGTGCTGAGGGTTGGATTGAAGGTAAAAACATTTTTGGTAATTGTTTGATCTGTCCAAAAGAAAAACGAGACGAGATAATACAAAATCTTGCGAAAGCGTTAATCAATTGGCGGATAACTTCCAATCAAGCAAGGACATTCAGCCTCATGGAAACTGTAGCATTGGCGATCAGTGATAATGCCAACCAGATTGCTTACGCCATAAGAGGTGATTTGCGGGAGGATACGGAAAGGTTACAGGCTGTACCAAGAATTGATGAAACAACCAAAGCTGAGTTATTTATTTCGCCCATTGCATCAAGCTATATTGCAGGATCAATTGGAAGTGTCGATGCTCTTGAAAAAGCGGAAAACCGATTAATTGAATTAATGTCTGCCTTTGATTACGAAAATCAGTTGTAGATACTTATCCTTCATTCAACAAGTTCAAACATAATAAAACTGAAAATTCATCGCTTAACATTCCGGTTATATCTTTATAACTTAATTCAACAACATCGCTTCTTAAATACATAAAAGGTGAAATTATTATTACCCTTTATTATACTTTTTCCTTATATTTGCATGAAACAATATATCAAAAGGTAATATTCAATAAAGTCACATGAATGAAATGGAGCTTCTTAAGTTGCTCGATAATATGGAATTAAACATATTTTCGGCAAGCGATATCAAGAGACAGGATGTGTTAAACGCAAGTGAATTACAAATCGCTTTTGAGCGCCTTGCAAAACGCGGCCTTATTTCGCGCATTGAAAAAGGAAAATATTGCCGTCATAATTTTCGAAACGAATTTGTGATAGGTAATTTCATGGCAGGAAACGGTGCCATAGCATATTGGTCAGCACTGAACTTTTACGGCCTTACGGAACAATTTCCCAATTCGGTGTTCGTTCAATCACCATTCCTGAAACGGGACAAATACGTTTTCGGTGTAAACTATCATTTTATAAAAGTTAAACCAGGGAAGTTTTTTGGCATCACCGAACAAGGATATGGCAACGAATTATACCGGATCACGGATGTGGAAAAGACACTGCTGGATTGTTTCGATCTACCTCAATACTCCGGCGGATACGAAGAACTGATCCGCGCTTTCTACACAGCAAAAATCAATAAAAACAGATTACAGCAATATGGTTTTGCTATGAATAATCTTGCAATATTAAAGCGAATGGCATTTTTATCTGAGCTTTTTGAGATGGAAGGATTTAATCAATTTCAAAATGCTGTCAAAAAAATACTTAATAACAGGTATAGCCTTATAGACCCATTTGGGGATAATACCGGCCAATTTGTGGCAAAATGGAAAATCAGGCTTAATATCCCGAAAAATAACCTGTTGCAAATTATTAATAAAATGTACTGATGATCTTACAATCCGAGATTATAACATTAGCGGAAAAGCATCGGGTACCAACCTCAACTATAGATAAGAACTGGGTTCTGGGTCATCTTATTGCAGAATTGTTTCGACATAAATGGGCATTTGAGAATCTTATCTTCAAAGGGGGTACCTGTCTAAAAAAATGCTATTTCCCTGATTACCGTTTTTCTGAAGATATCGATTTAACATTAAGAGATGAATCTTTTTTATTTAATAACAAGTTAATAAACACAGTTTGCAATAATGTAACTAAAAAAACAGGAATACAATTTTCGGAAGCTGTTATTGAAAATGTTTTACATGAAAACAAAAAACTTGGTTATAAAACAATTATCCGGTTCTGGGGAGCTAACCATAAACGGAACCAGATAATACCACCTTCGTATAGATGGCACACCACTATTAAAATAGAATTTGCATTTTATGAGTTGATGGTAAGACCCCCTGTTTTTAAAACGATTACAGGTGATTATTCTGATATGAATATAATGAACGATGTTTTGGTCCCATGTTATTCCATTATTGAAATCGTTGCGGAGAAATTTCGGTCACTTCTGCAGAGAAGTTATCCTGCTCCACGGGATTATTTTGATCTATGGTGTTTAACTCCGCTTTTATCTGATAATGATTGTGTTAATATGATAATAACTTTTCAGGCAAAAATTCAGTTTAAAGGTGTAAGCTTTACATCTTATCATGATTTTTTCGAAGATTCTAATATCAAAAAAGTAAAGCAAGCCTGGGAAAATAGTTTGGCGGAACATCTTCCACCTGATGATTTACCTGATGCAGATACTGTTATCTCAGATTTAAAGCTATTCTGTAATGGGAAAAACTGGTGGAAATACAAATGATAGAACTCAATTATTTTATTTAAAACATGGAAAAAACATGAAAAATCCAAAAAAATCATCCAAAATCGCACAACCATCTGAAATTTAATAATATAATAAAAATAAATCTTTACCTTTTATCGTATTGTTTCTGCATTTTCCCTAAGGGATGTTACCATGAAAGGTAAACATTTTAATTAATATAACAACAAACCCTTTGCACCTGAAGAGCTTCGAAACTAATATCCCCGCTCCTATCCTGCAACGGGGTGCAGACTATTATCACAACGGTGCCGTAGCCGACCTGCAGATCATGGACAACGGACAATGCTTCGCCATTGTCGAAGGAAATAATGATTACGAAGTAGATATCCGGCTTGGGGAAAACGGCAAGGTATTAAGCTATACCTGTAATTGTCCTTACGATGGCGGAATCTGTAAACATGTAGTAGCTGTCCTCTATCAACTGAAAGAGGAAATCCCTGGAAAAAAAGATAAAGAACAAAGTCCCTGGAAAAAACTGATCTACGAAATCCCCGAAGATGAACTCAGAAAATTCGTTACGGAATATGCGGCGAAAAATAAGGACTTAAGAAATATGATTATGCTCAGATTTACAGCTTACGATAAAAGAGACAACCGGGATAAATACGTACAGCTGCTAAATGGTATATTCAATGCAGCAGGTGGCAGACATGGGTTTATCGATTATCATAACTCCTATGGCGCCATGCATAAGGTGTATGATTTACTCGCCAAAGCTGATGATCTTATGATAGAGGAGAACTTTAATGAAGCTTTTTACATTGCAACAGCCGTTGCCCCCGGCTGTATTTCGGCCTTGCAAAGTATGGACGACTCAAATGGGGAGTGTGGAAGCGCTATTAACGAAGCATTTGAAATTATCGCAAAGATACTTCAATCGGAAGCAGACATTTCTCTGAAGGACGAGGCATTCAACTGGCTGCTCAGGGAAGCTGAAAATCCTGATTACGAAGATTACGGCTGCGCAGATGAATTACATCCTCTTTTGACAGAAGCGGCTGATTCACCTGAACATGTAAAACGTGTGCTGGCTTTTTTCGATGACCAGATAAAAAAAGTGAACCAGGAAAAGGATGGATGGTCAAAGGATTATAGAAATAAAAATTTTATGAGTTTAAAAATGGCTGTCCTTAAAAACGCAGGCAGGGAAGAAGAAGCTGCCAACATTGTTTCAGGGAATATGCATATTCATGAATTCAGAAAAATTGTGGTTGAGAACCGCCTCGCAGAGCATAATTACGATGAAGCTATCCGCCTTATAAAGGAAGGTATTGGTATCGCAGAAAAAGATAACTTATCCGGAATTGTTACAGGCTGGAAAGAAATGCTGTTGTCTGTTTATAAAAAAAAGAATAATACAAGAGAATTCAGAATTATTAGTAAGGACTTGTATTATTCTTCCGGCCGTTATGACATGAAGTATTATCGTGAATACAAATCCTCATTCAGACAGGAAGAATGGCCTGCAGAACTCGACAAGATTATCAAAAGTCATATAAAGAACGATGCAGGCTTAAGCTTAAGATTCAGATCTGTGCCTGCTCATCTTGCAGAAGTTTATATTGAGGAAAAAATGTTGAGTGAATTATTCAGCCTGGTGAAAAAATACGAAAGCATACATTCCCTGATACATTATACCCAATATCTTATCCGGGATTATTCAGTTGATCTGATTCCCATGTATGAATGTTCAATACTTAGAGAAGCAGAACATGCAACAGGCAGGAATGATTACCGGAAAATTGCAGAATATATACGTACCATGTCCAAAATACCCGGAGGAAAGGAACATGTACTTCCTCTTATAACCCAGTTGATAGAAAAATTCAACAAACGCCCCGCCATGAAAGATGAACTAAACAAAATTAAATATTAAACGCACTGTAGCACGTCTCTACAAGATCATTCACTCACTCATTCACTCACTCATTATGATCACCGGCACCCACTTCTCCTATTTTTTCATCTGCCACCGCAAACTCTGGCTCTTTGCCAATGGCATCAACATGGAGCAAACATCAGAAGCAGTCTCCGACGGAAAACTGATACATGAAACCACCTATGGTCAGCGCCCTGATAAGTTCACGGAAATTGAAGTGTCCGGAGTAAAAATAGATTATTACGATGCAAGGAATAAAGTAATTCACGAAACCAAACGCTCCGATAAAATGGAAGAGGCCCATGAGTGGCAGGTAAAATTTTACATTCACAAACTGGAACAGCAAGGTATAAACGGTGTGACAGGGATCCTTGATTACCCTGCCATGCGTCGTACTCATAAGGTACAACTGGATGATACCGACAGGGAAAAAATTCATGCTTTCATCCGGGATATTGAACAAATCATTTATTCCGGTACCTGTCCTTCAAGAGAGAAAAAAACAATCTGTAAAAACTGTTCATACAACGATTTTTGCTGGAGCGGGGAGGAAGGAGGGAATGAATGAATGTAAAAAAATTACTATAGACTCCCTAACTCAATATATAACTCACTCATTCAATCATTCACTCACTCAATCATTAATGAAAAAATCCTATTACCTTTTCAATCCCGGCCGGCTGAGCCGAAAGGACAACACATTGAAATTCGTTCCCGTGGATGAAAACGAAATCGAAGGACAACCCCGTTATATCCCGGTGGAAGCTATAAACGATATGTATGTCTTCGGATCACTCGATACCAATAGCTCTCTTTATAATTTCCTGGGAAAGAACAATATATGCGTCCATTTCTTTGATTATTACGAGAACTACTCGGGTTCTTTTATGGCAAGAGACGGTTTGCTTTCCGGAAAACTGCTCATTGCACAGGCAGAATATCACAGCAGTAACCCGCACAGGATGGAAATAGCCCGGAAATTCATGGAAGGAGCATCGCATAATATGCTGAAAAACCTCAGGTATTATGCAAACCGGGGAAAAGAACTGACCGAGGAGATAAGTCTCATGGAACAGTATCAAACAGGTATCACAACAAGCAAAAGTATTGATGAACTTATGGGCATTGAAGGAAATATCAGGCAAGTGTATTACAGGGGATTTGATATGATATTGAATGAATTTCAGATGGGAAAGAGAACAAAGCAACCACCGTTAAATCCTGTAAATGCCCTGATCTCTTTTGGAAATATGATATGTTACAGTCAGTGTCTGAGGGCTATTCACCAGACACAACTGAATCCTACCATTTCCTACCTTCATTCTCCCGGGGAGAGAAGATATTCGCTGGCATTGGATATCGCAGAAATATTCAAACCTTTACTGGTTGACCGGGTAATATTTAGAGTGCTGAATAAGAAAGAAATACAGGAGAAGCATTTTGATAAACAGTTAAACCGTTGCCTGTTGAATGATAAAGGCAAAAAGATCTTTATTGAAGCATTTGAAGGACGGTTAACGGAAACTATTCAGCACCGCAGCCTGAAAAGAAACGTCAGTTACAAACACCTCGTAAAGCTCGAATGTTATAAGTTGACAAAACATCTTTTAGGAATTGAAGAGTATAAACCATTTAAAATGTGGTGGTAAGATTATTTATGTATTTAGATAAGAATTCAATAATAAAAGGAATAACAGTATCATGGGGCAAATATTAAGACGCCTGAAACCTAAAAAACAATAAAAAATGTATGTCGTATTAGTTTATGATGTTAACCGGAAACGTACAGGCAAGTTATTGAAACTCTGTCGTAAATACCTGAACTGGATTCAGAATTCGGTTTTTGAAGGGGATATTACTGAAGTAAAATTAAAAGAGTTATGTAACCGTGCTTTATTAATTATGGATAAGGAAAAAGACAGTATGATTATTTTTAAAAGCCGTGAGAGTAAGTGGCTGGATAAAGAGATTTTAGGTTGTGAGCGAAGTTCCACTGACACAATACTTTAAATAATCGAAGGTTGTCAAATAACTAAAAAATAGATTTTTCTCATGAAATAATACTGCTTCAAATCGTTAATTATTTATTAACAAACTGGTTTTTAGAATATTAACAAAGTTGTCGTACATTGGTTAAAAATACACAATCAGGATTCGACAACAATTACAGTTAAAAAACAATGTACAATATTTCTATAATCCATATTTTATCTATAATTTTTTATGTAACTTTAACGGCTAAGAATCAGACCATAGTGGAATTGAAATAACAGGTGGATAAAGAGGAAAAAGTAACGATGGAAACTAAGAATCAGACCATAGTGGAATTGAAATAAGACAAATCTTACTCCTGAAACATAAGCCCATTCCTAAGAATCAGACCATAGTGGAATTGAAATTATCAAGGCAGAAGTTTAGATTACGAAACAATGCCTAAGAATCAGACCATAGTGGAATTGAAATTTCTTAAAACCGCCCGTTACCTTATGCAATTTCCCTAAGAATCAGACCATAGTGGAATTGAAATGAGTAGTGAATAATGTAATACATAAAAAAATAGACCTAAGAATCAGACCATAGTGGAATTGAAATGCGATATCATCAACAGTTGTCTTCGTACAGGATTTATCTAAGAATCAGACCATAGTGGAATTGAAATTATTATTCTTTGTAATAATAGTGCAGGAAGTATTGACTAAGAATCAGACCATAGTGGAATTGAAATAAGGAAAGTATTATGTATTGTCAGATTGATGCAAAACTAAGAATCAGACCATAGTGGAATTGAAATGACATGATAATAGATGTAAAAAACTCCTGGGACTGCCTAAGAATCAGACCATAGTGGAATTGAAATGATGGTAGTTTGGATTTTGTATTCATTGATGCTGATCCTAAGAATCAGACCATAGTGGAATTGAAATTCGCTAAGAGGAGAGGGTGGGCTGCTGATACTCCAACTAAGAATCAGACCATAGTGGAATTGAAATGGATGAGTTTTATCGCATGAGTCCTGCAGAGTATTATCTAAGAATCAGACCATAGTGGAATTGAAATTGTAGTCGGATATTTTCTTGTCTTTGTTTTCATACGCTAAGAATCAGACCATAGTGGAATTGAAATGATTTGTGATCTCAACGAACAAACATTGCTATCCAACTAAGAATCAGACCATAGTGGAATTGAAATATTGATAGGGATGGTAGTAATAAAGCGTATTTCAAACTAAGAATCAGACCATAGTGGAATTGAAATAAGAGAAACTAAAATGACATACATAAACAAAAAAGTCTAAGAATCAGACCATAGTGGAATTGAAATAACATGAAAAGTGGGAAAGCGCAAAGGCTTCGTTAGCCTAAGAATCAGACCATAGTGGAATTGAAATCCGGTTCCCTCACCTGGTTCCCCTTTTTTCTTTTTCTAAGAATCAGACCATAGTGGAATTGAAATACCACAAGAGTTAAGTAAGTATTACAAAGATGAATTACTAAGAATCAGACCATAGTGGAATTGAAATTTCGTTATCTTCGTATATTTTGAATAAGTCCATTTTCTAAGAATCAGACCATAGTGGAATTGAAATGAAAGTATTGATGTGGTTGGAGTTAGTGTGGGTGCTAAGAATCAGACCATAGTGGAATTGAAATGACGGCAATGATCTGGAGTGTTTATGTAACCATAAACTAAGAATCAGACCATAGTGGAATTGAAATGATCAAATAATTCAACCTTGGATGTTCGGACATGGACTAAGAATCAGACCATAGTGGAATTGAAATACGGCATATTTTAAGAAATGCAGATAGCACATCTGCCTAAGAATCAGACCATAGTGGAATTGAAATGAGCAAGCCTTTCCGGAATTAAAATAAAAAAAGCAATCTAAGAATCAGACCATAGTGGAATTGAAATGTAATAAGGAACACCACAAACGGAATAGCAAACATTCTAAGAATCAGACCATAGTGGAATTGAAATAAAAATTCAGACTCAAAGAACGTCCGCATCCTTGTACTAAGAATCAGACCATAGTGGAATTGAAATGGTTTTGATGGTAAAACATGGAGAGTCCATGCAGGCTAAGAATCAGACCATAGTGGAATTGAAATAGATTGGATTATTAGTTCGCAGACTAATGCTGGTGGTCTAAGAATCAGACCATAGTGGAATTGAAATCCGCAAAAGCGGATGTAGGTAGCCTGGCATTCCTCACTAAGAATCAGACCATAGTGGAATTGAAATTACAATGAAAGTGACAACTGCAAGGAGAATAACAAACTAAGAATCAGACCATAGTGGAATTGAAATTGTCATTGGTTTTGGTAAGATCATAAAGTTTTCAGACTAAGAATCAGACCATAGTGGAATTGAAATTCAATTATTAATGTTTTTCTATCTGTTTTTATTACTTCTAAGAATCAGACCATAGTGGAATTGAAATAAGTAAATCATCTGTAATATTAGGTATTGCAACTCCCTAAGAATCAGACCATAGTGGAATTGAAATAAAACGGTAGTAGGGAAAATCATTAAGGGCGCTACTCTAAGAATCAGACCATAGTGGAATTGAAATAAAACGGTAGTAGGGAAAATCATTA
>CAYVTV010000055.1:0-900 GCA_964454295.1 uncultured Bacteroidaceae bacterium | reverse complement strand
AGGGCGCTACTACTAAGAATCAGACCATAGTGGAATTGAAATTACGAAGCAACAGAAGAAGAAGCGCAAGCCGCTTACTAAGAATCAGACCATAGTGGAATTGAAATACGGGTAACTCTAGCAAAGTATTGTATTTTCTTAGTACTAAGAATCAGACCATAGTGGAATTGAAATGGTGCGACAATTTCAGCTTGTCTCTCGGGAAAACGACTAAGAATCAGACCATAGTGGAATTGAAATTATTAAAAAGGTATTATTTCTTCATTAAATATCATTCTAAGAATCAGACCATAGTGGAATTGAAATTAACGTCTTAACAGCGATCGTGCCTCCATATCTCTTCTAAGAATCAGACCATAGTGGAATTGAAATCGACAAAGCCATTGAATGATAAATTATCGGAAGCTACTAAGAATCAGACCATAGTGGAATTGAAATTATTTGTTGTAACAACAGCTATGCTATCAGCAGGACTAAGAATCAGACCATAGTGGAATTGAAATTCCTTATAGAACACTTGAACACGATCCGTCACAGTCTAAGAATCAGACCATAGTGGAATTGAAATGACAGCAAGATTCATAATAGTTTTTAATGGCATTTTACTAAGAATCAGACCATAGTGGAATTGAAATCTCTATTTGTTGGGAGAACAGGTGGAACTTATGCTGCTAAGAATCAGACCATAGTGGAATTGAAATGGTGGATACGAAGGAGTTGTATTCGGGTTAGAACCCTAAGAATCAGACCATAGTGGAATTGAAATGACAGAAACATACAGTTGCAGGTTGAATCTTTATTGACTAAGAATCAGACCATAGTGGAATTGAAATGTTTGAATAATATATCCTTTGGATAAAACAATGCGATCCTAAGAATCAGACCATAGTGGAATTGAAA
>CAYVTV010000054.1:0-18771 GCA_964454295.1 uncultured Bacteroidaceae bacterium | reverse complement strand
CCAGGTTTTAATATCTGCCGGGCTTAGTTTATTTTTCATTTTTACCGCGGAGAAAAGTGTTTCAGCAACAAGCGGGGCATGGGCTCTTTGTTCTTTTGTCAGAAGGCGGTTCCTGGAGCTCATTGCAAGACCGTCCTTTTCGCGTTTGATGGGACAAGCGACGATTTTAATATTATAATGAAATAATTCAACGAGTTTTTTAATAATGGCCAGCTGCTGAAAATCTTTCTGACCGAAAAATGCTTTATGGGGGCTGACAAGATCAAACAACCGGGTCACAACCTGGGCTACACCGTTAAAATGTCCCGGGCGGTGCAGCCCTTCCATGGTATTCTGAAGTATCCCGAAATCAAAGATACGGGTATCCTTCTGCGGGTAAATGTCTTTTGTCCCGGGGATGAATATGGCATCGGTCTGTTCCGATCTCAGCATGGCTATGTCTTCCTCAAGTGTTCTCGGATAGTTTTTAAGGTCGTCAGGATTATTAAATTGTGTGGGGTTAACGAAAATACTTACAATTACAATATCCGACTGTTTTTTTGCTTCCCTGACCAGTGAAAGGTGGCCTTCATGAAGCGCTCCCATGGTAGGGACGAAACCCACAATCATTGCAGGATCAAGGGTATTCCGGTATTTAGTGAGGTCGGGTGAGGAATAGAGGAGTTGCATATACATGGAATATTTCGGTATAAAAGTAGGATTTTTTTTGGAACGGGGGAAAGGTTACACGGAGGTACACAGAGTGGGTGAGTGGTTACGTGGTTACGTGGTTACGTGGTTGAGTAATTGATTAATTGAGTAAATAGATGTAGAGGCTGTCTCAATAACTAAAAATATTACAATTTTAATCTCTGTGTGACTCTGTGCCTTCTCTACGCTTGCGCTGAAGCTTCAGCGTAGGCGCAGTGACCCTCTGTGTAACAATAGCTTGCAGTTATTACACGGGGTAACACAGAGTTTACATAGAGATACACAGAGGCTTTTGAGACAGCCCCTAAATTAATTGTGTCGTATGTCACCCGTCATTTCTAAAGGGCAAACACATAGGTCTGCCCCTACGTCACACGTAACCACGTAACCACGTAACCACTCATCCACTCATCCACATATCAAAACAACACATCAATAAAAAACAAATTCCGGAAAGGATTTGCCACATCTTCCTTATCTTTGCGAAACTTTATTATTACAGATAATATGAAATCCTTTAAACGATACACTATCACAGCTGCGCTTCCTTATGCCAACGGGCCTATTCATCTGGGTCATCTTGCGGGAGTTTATGTTCCTGCCGATATTTATGCACGATATCTCAGGTTAAAGGGTGAAGACGTGATTTATATCTGTGGTTCCGATGAGCATGGCATTCCGATAACCATAAAAGCCCGCCAGGAAGGGGTAAGTCCGAAGGAAGTTGTTGACCGTTATCATGGAATGATTAAGGATTCGTTTGAAAAATTCGGGATATCTTTTGATATATACTCAAGGACCACATCGCCTGTGCACTATGAAACAGCATCCGGGTTTTTCCGGAAATTATATGATAAGGGGGAGTTTACGGAAGGTTTTACCGACCAGTATTATGATCCTGAGGCAGGGCAATTTCTGGCCGACCGTTATATTACAGGAATCTGTCCTCAGTGCGGAAATGAAAATGCTTACGGAGATCAGTGTGAAAAATGCGGGTCATCATTAAATGCAACTGACCTGATAAATCCAAGATCAACACTGTCGGGAGCAACTCCTGTCCTGAAAAAAACCAAACACTGGTTTTTGCCCCTTGACAAGCATGAGGCATTTTTAAGGCAGTGGATACTGGAAGAAAATAAAAACTGGAAACCTAATGTATATGGGCAATGCAAATCATGGCTTGATAACGGACTTCAGCCCAGGGCGGTTAGCAGGGATCTTGACTGGGGAATACCGGTGCCTGTTGAGGGGGCTGAAGGAAAAGTGCTATATGTCTGGTTTGATGCCCCCATTGGTTATATCTCGGCCACAAAGGAACTTACCCCGGAATGGGAGAAATACTGGAAAAGTGAGGATACCAGGCTTGTCCATTTTATTGGTAAGGACAATATTGTTTTTCACTGCATCATTTTTCCGGCGATGTTAAAAGCCGAGGGTAGTTATATTCTGCCTGATAATGTTCCTGCGAATGAATTTCTTAACCTTGAGGGAGATAAACTTTCCACTTCCCGGAACTGGGCAGTATGGCTTCATGAATACCTGGAAGAATTTCCCGGAAAACAGGATGTATTGCGTTATGTATTATGTGCCAATGCGCCGGAGACAAAAGATAATGACTTTACCTGGAAAGATTTCCAGTCGCGTAATAATAATGAGCTGGTAGCCATTTTGGGAAATTTTGTTAATCGTTCCCTGGTACTTACCCACAAGTATTTTGCCGGGAAAGTGCCGCAACCGGAGAATTTTGATGATTATGACACTCGTGTGCTCGAAGAATTCGGTAAGAAAAAAAATGTTATTGAGGATCACCTGGATAATTTCAGATTCAGGGATGCTCTCAGGGAGGCTATGAATCTTGCCAGGCTTGGCAATAAATATCTTGCCGACACGGAACCATGGAAGTTAATAAAAAATAATCCTGAGAGGGTGGCATCAATCATGTATGTTTCTTTGCAACTGACAGCCAATCTTGGATTGTTGCTTGAACCTTTTCTGCCGGATGCATCAGTTAAGTTAAAGACTATTCTTGCAATGGAAGACTTTTCCTGGAATGTTGCAGGAAAGAAAAACCTGCTGAAATCAGGGCATCTGATACGGCAGCCTGAACTGCTTTTCGAAAAAATTGAAGATGAGGTTATTGAAAGACAACTTGAAAAGCTAAGGGGAGGTGTGCGGGATATTGAAGTTACTGTGGTGAATTTCCCCCCTGAAAAACCTTTAATAAGCTATGATGATTTTGCCAGAATGGATATTCGTACAGCCACCATTATGCATGCTGAGAGAGTTCCTAAAACCGATAAGCTGTTAAAACTCACTGTGGATACCGGTATTGATAAACGCACGGTAGTCTCCGGCATAGCTGAATATTTTGATGCTGAAACCCTGGCCGGAAAGCGTGTGTGTATTTTATTGAATCTTCAACCCAGGGTTATCAAAGGTATTGAGTCAAAGGGCATGCTCCTTCTGGCTGAGAACAGCGATGGCAGTCTTTATTTTATTGAACCTGCAGCAGGGGCTGACAATGGAACGGAAATAAATTAGGGGCTTTTACAGATGCCCTCATGTCAGTTAAGGCCCAATACCCAGGCAGCCTTGTATTGAGTGGATCTCCTGAATTTTTCCACTTCCTGTATAGCTTTCTCCTTGTCGGGGAATGAGATGGCGCTGACCCTGTAAAAACCATCTCCCCTGTTAATTATCAGGCTCGGGTATCCTTTCAGGCTTAACTGTTTTTGCAGTTCATCCGCATTTTTAACAACAGAGAAACTTCCGGCGATAATATGGTATTCAGCGTAAGCAGATGTTGTTACCAGTTCTTCCATACGTTCATCAGTAATGCGGAGAGCATGTTCGATACGTGTAAGGGAATCAACGGCTGCCTCCATATCCTTTTCAAACTCATCCGTATCACCGATAATGTATGCAGGTTTGCCGGTTTTTTCCACTGGTATCCGGGGTCTGACATTAAATCTTTCCGGGATATCGGTAGTGAAAGTAAGGATGATCAGGGAGATAATTATGACCACTATAGATCCGCTTAAAAGACGAATAAAATTACGATTGCTCTTCTTCTCTTCCACCAGGTCGTATTCTTCCGGAACGGATCCGTGCATTTCGATAGTTTCATCCGGAGCTGTTTCGGCATATTCAGGATTGATTATTTCTTCCTGTTCAGCTTCCGGCACGGATTCTGACGAAAGATCGTTATCCTGTATTTCAGATTCTTCCAGCGGCTCAAGTTCAAAAGCTTCAAAACTGCCGTCCTCAAAATCCAGTATCAGGGTTTCATCTTTTTCAAAGAAAATATTATTATTCTCATCAGATTTTAACATTCCGAAACCTTCCATATAAAAATCCTCTCCCCTGTTAAGGGTAAGGCGGGCTTCACTGATGAATTCATTAACCCGGGCTTCAGCAATTTCGGGTTCGGTCTCTTCGGCATCTGCAATCTTTAAAACAAGAGTATCATCCTTGTCCGTTAAGGAAGGGTTAAAGACAACTGAGGATACAGGGGGAATAATTTTGTCTTCTTTTAGAACGGCTGATTGCCTTATGATCTCAAAGGTCCCGAATCCTGAAAGGGTTAGCTTTTCATGAAAAAGCAGCAAATCCCGTATATATTCCGTTACTTTCAATATGAATGATTTTAATAAATTTATTACAAATATAAACGACATTTATCCACTTTCATATAATTTTGACACATATTCCCTATCTTCGTAATTATTTTTTACCACAAAGGCCACAAAGGATTTCACGAAGGCACACAAAGGGAAAACATTTATTCTAAATGAAATCAATTCAAATGGTTGACCTGCAAGGTCAGCATGAAAAAATACAGGACGAAATTGATTCAGCTATCAGGGAAGTTGCTGCTGATGCAGTGTTTATAAAGGGGAAACAGGTTAAACTTTTCCAGGACGCATTATCGGTGTATATGGGAGTGCCTTATGTGATTCCCTGCGGTAATGGCACGGATGCCTTACAGGTTTCTCTCATGGCGCTTGAGCTTCAGCCGGGTGATGAAGTT
This sequence comes from uncultured Bacteroidaceae bacterium, assembly GCA_964454295.1. Taxonomy (GTDB): domain Bacteria; phylum Bacteroidota; class Bacteroidia; order Bacteroidales; genus CAYVTV01. The sequence continues at coordinate 14,051 of CAYVTV010000054.1, read as the reverse complement.
ATTACCGCTCCCTTCACATTTATCAGCACAATAGAAGTGATCAGGTTGCTGGGATTAAAGCCTGTGCTGTGTGATGTTGATCCGGATACTTTCAACATTGATACAGACAAGCTTGAAAAGATCATTACCCGAAATACAAAAGTGATAATGCCTGTACATCTTTTCGGGCAGTGTGCTGATATGGAAAAGATCAATTCTCTGGCTGCAAAACACAATCTCTATGTTATTGAGGATGCCGCACAGGCATTGGGTACAGATTATATTTTCAGTGACGGGAAAAGGAAAAAAGCAGGCGTCCTGGGATCTATTGGTTGCACCTCTTTTTTCCCGTCAAAGAATCTTGGTGCCTGGGGCGATGGCGGAGCTGTATTTACATCAAATAATGATCTGGGAGAAAAGATTCAGGCTATCGTTAACCATGGGATGGAGAAAAAATATTATTATGAATATGTCGGGGTTAACTCCCGCCTGGATACCATTCAGGCTGCAATTCTCCATATTAAATTAAAGTACCTCGATGAATATATCGGGGCAAGAAACAAGGCCGCGGATTATTATGATAACAGGCTTGGAAAGTATCAGGAAATCAAGATCCCATGCAGGATTGCATTTTCTGATCACAGCTTCCACCAGTATACGCTTAAGATTTTGAATGGCAGAAGAGATGAATTAAAAGAATTTTTAAAGACAAGAAACATCCCTTCCATGATTTATTATCCGCTACCTGCTCATTTGCAGAAGGCTTATACAGACCTGGGATATCATGAAAGGGATTTTCCCGTATCGGAAGAATTATGCCGGCAGGTGTTGTCTTTACCCGTACACACTGAGCTTGAAGAAGAACAAATGTGTTATATTTGTGATGTTGTTGGGGAGTGGATACGTGGTTGAGTGGATGAGTGGATGAGTGGATGAGTGGTTACGTGGATGAGTGGTTAATGGGTTATTGGGTTAATGTGTCTGTTCAACCCTTTGTGATATCCTTTGTGTCCTTCGTGGTTCAATACGTCAGATAATCAACCACAAAGACACGAAGGATAAAATAAAGAAGTATATTTAAATTTGAATATTTTAAAAAACTTTTTTACTCAACCACTCAATCACTCAACCACTCAACCACTTAACCACTCAAAAAATGGAAAATATGCAATACTATTCACATGAGACAGCGGTAATTGATGATGGTTGTGTTATTGGCGCCGGAACACGGATATGGCATTTCTCTCATATTATGAGCGGGGCTGTGATTGGTGAGAAATGTAATATTGGTCAGAATGTAGTGATCTCTCCCGGTGTTGTTTTAGGAGCGAATGTTAAGGTTCAGAATAATGTTTCAATATATACCGGTGTAATATGCGAAGATGATGTCTTCCTTGGCCCTTCGATGGTATTTACCAACATTTCCAACCCGCGGAGTTCTATAGTACGGCGCGATAAATATGAGAAAACACTGGTTAAAAGGGGAGCATCAATAGGGGCAAATGCTACTGTTTTATGCGGGCATACCATAGGAGCATATGCATTTATTGGCGCAGGTGCAGTGGTAACAAAAGACGTTCCTGATTACGCCCTGGTTGTTGGAAATCCTGCACGGCAAACCGGATGGATGAGTGAATTCGGACATAAATTGATATTCAATAAGGAGGGGACTGCTGTTTGTAAGGAAAGCGGCGAAGTGTACAGGCTGGAGGATAATAATGTGATAAAAACCGGATTAAGTTAATAATATGAGTGAAGATCAAAACAATGCAAAGAATTTTGCCCTGATTGGTATTGCAGGATATATAGCCGTACGGCATCTGAAAGCTATCAAAGAAACAGGTAACCGGATGGTTGCTGCCCTTGATCGTTTTGACAGTGTGGGCTTAATTGACAATTATTTCCCGGAAGCTGATTTTTTTGTTGAGTTTGAGAGGTTTGAGCGACATATTGACAAATTGAGGAGGTCGTCCAGGAAAGTGGATTTTGTCAGCATTTGTTCCCCAAATTATCTTCATGATTCACATATCAGGTTTTCACTCCGGAATGATGCTGATGCTATCTGTGAAAAGCCCATGGTGCTGAATCCATGGAACATAGACGGGTTATTGCAGTTTGAGCAGGAAACCGGAAGAAGAGTGTTTAATATACTGCAATTACGCTATCATCCTGCTATCGTTGCCTTAAGGGATAAGATCAATCAGGAAGGTAAGGACAGGATATATGATATTGACCTCGCCTATATTACCAGCAGGGGAAAATGGTATCATTTTTCGTGGAAGGGAGATGTTCAGAAATCGGGGGGTATTGCCACCAATATCGGGGTGCATTTTTTTGATATGCTTATCTGGATATTCGGCACCCCTGTGAAGAATGTGGTTCATATTCTTCAGCCTGATAAAGCCGCAGGATACCTTGAACTTGAACGTGCCAGGGTCAGATGGTTTCTCAGTATCGACAGCAATGACCTGCCCTCCGGAGTAAAATGCGGAGACCATAAAACGTATCGTTCGGTTACTATTAATGGTGAAGAGATAGAGTTTTCAGATGGCTTTACCGACCTGCATACCAAAACGTATGAAGAGATTTTAAAGGGTAATGGTTTTGGCATTGAAGAGTGCAGATTTTCAATTGATACAGTGCATAAGATCAGGTTTTCCGTTCCGGTCGGAAAGAAGGGAGAGTATCATCCTTTTGTTAACAAGGTTATTATCTGAGAAAAATGAATAAAGAGCTAAAAGAGAAGAAATATAAACTTGCCGTAATTGGGCTGGGATATGTCGGACTTCCGATAGCGCTGGAGTTTGCGTCAAAATTTAAAGTTATTGGGTTTGATATACGCGCCGACAGGATTAAAGAAATGAAGAATAATATTGACCCCAGCAGGGAACTCGGCAGGGAATCATTTTTAAATAAGGATATTGTATTTACTTCTGATCCCGGAGACCTGGCTGAAGCCCGTTTTTTTATCATTGCTGTTCCCACACCCATTGATATGCATAAGAACCCCGATCTCCGGCCGTTACTGGCTGCAACGGAAACCATATCAAAAGTTTTAAAGAAAGGCGACTATGTGGTGTACGAGTCTACGGTATATCCCGGATGTACGGAGGATGATTGCGTTCCGGTACTGGAAAAGGGATCAGGATTAACATACATAAATGATTTTAAAGTGGGATTTTCCCCTGAGAGAATAAATCCGGGTGATAAAAAGCATACTTTAACGAAGATAACAAAGATAACTTCAGGTTGCGATGAGGAATCGGCTGAAGAAATTGCCGGAATTTATGAAATGATCATTGAAGCCGGTGTTTACAGGGCATCATCCATAAAGGTAGCGGAGGCGGCCAAGATCATTGAAAATGCACAGAGGGATATCAATATCGCATTTATGAATGAGCTGTCCATGATATTCAATAAGATGGAAATTAATACATTTGAAGTACTGGAGGCGGCGGGTACAAAATGGAATTTTCTTAATTTCCATCCCGGGCTGGTGGGTGGGCATTGTATTGGGGTTGACCCGTATTATCTTACTTACAGGTCGGCCATGTACGGACATCATTCCAGGATAATAACTGCCGGGAGAGGGATTAATGACGAGATGGGGGCTTACGTGGCAAAACAGTTAGTACAGAGGATGTTCCGGAACGGAAAGGTTATGGCAAAGTCTAGAATACTTGTTATGGGTGTTACTTTCAAGGAGAATGTAAGTGATATCAGAAATTCAAAAGTCGCTGAAATAATTTATGAGCTCAGGAATTATGGTATTATCGTTGATGTAGTGGATCCCAATGCTCACGCTGATGAGGTTGAAAAAGAATACGGGTTCAGGCTTTGTGAAAAACAAAATCCCCCGTATGATGCCGTTATAGTTGCAGTAGCTCATAAGGAATACCTGGAGCTTGACGAGGAAAGTTTTTTACGTATAACAAATAATGATGCGGTTATTGCAGATATTAAAGGAATTTACAGGGGGAAGATAAAGAAATTAAAATACTGGAGTTTATAAACTGAATCTTATGATACTTGTTACAGGAGGAACGGGTTATATAGGCTCGCATACGGTCGTGGAGTTGCAGGAAGAAGGGTATGACGTGCTGGTTGCCGATAACCTTTCCAACTCAAAAATAGAGGTCCTTGACGGGATCGGGAAAATTACGGGTAAAATACCTTATTTTGAAAAGACAGACCTTGCCAGTGCAGCTGAGACAAAAGCTTTATTTGATAAATATCCGGGCATAACAGCTGTAATACATTTTGCCGCGTTAAAAGCTGTTGGGGAATCAGTGCAGATACCCCTGAGGTATTACCAAAATAATATCAGCTCCCTGATCAATCTTCTCAATAACATGATAAGAAAGAATATTCCTGATATTATTTTCAGTTCATCCTGTACGGTATACGGCGAGCCGGATATTGTGCCGGTTACCGAGAAAAGTCCTGTAAAAAAAGCAACATCTCCATACGGAAATACTAAACAAATATCGGAGGAAATTTTACAGGACACACAATCAGTTAATCCTTTTATGAAAGTTATTTCCCTCAGGTATTTTAATCCTATAGGGGCACATCCTTCAGCGTTTATCGGAGAACTTCCCATCGGGATCCCGAATAATCTTGTTCCGTTTATCACGCAGACAGCCATTGGACTAAGAGATGAGCTTAATGTTTTCGGAAGTGATTACAATACTCCGGACGGGACAGCCATACGTGACTATATTAATGTGGTTGATCTTTCAAAAGCGCATGTTGTTGCCTTAAAAAGACTTGCGGGGGAAATGAATAAATTGCCATATGAAACTTTTAACCTTGGTACCGGCAGAGGATACTCTGTCCTTGAAGTAATAAAAGCATTTGAATATGCCACAGGGATAAAACCAAGGTATAAAATTGTTGACAGGAGGGAAGGAGACGTTGAAAAAGTATATGCTGATACCAGCTTTGCAAACAGGGAACTGGGCTGGAAAGCTGAAAAAGGGATTGAGGAATCATTGCTGACGGCATGGAACTGGGAGAAGCATTTGAAATCCTTAGGGGTGTAAAATTAATTACCACAAAGGAACACTAATTATCTATTTGTTCTTTATTATACTGACTTTTAAAAACTATACTTGTGCGAAATGTTATTAATTTATTGATTACCGGGGGAGCGGGTTTTATCGGTTCACATGTGGTAAGGTTATTTGTAAGGAAATATCCGCAGTATCACATTGTGAATCTTGATAAGCTTTCGTATGCAGGTAATCTTGAGAATCTGAAGGACATTGAAAGGGCTCCCAACTATGAATTTATAAAAGGGGATATCACACAGGAATCATTTCTGTTTGATCTTTTTGAAAAATATTTATTCACCGGGGTTATCCACCTTGCCGCCGAGTCTCATGTTGACCGATCCATTAGTCACCCGACAGAATTTGTTCACACCAATGTATTGGGTACAGTTAATTTGTTGAATGCTGCCAGAAAAGTCTGGCAGGGAGACGGTGAAAGGAATTTGTTTTATCATATCTCTACAGATGAGGTTTACGGCAGCCTTGGGGCGGAAGGGTATTTTACCGAAGACACTCCGTATGATCCTCAGAGTCCTTACTCTGCTTCCAAGGCAGGGTCGGATCATTTTGTAAGGGCATATTTTAATACTTACGGATTACCGGTTGTAATCACCAATTGCAGTAATAATTACGGCCCAAACCAATTTCCTGAAAAGCTTATTCCCCTGGCTATAAATAATATTAAAAACAATATTCCGGTTCCTGTTTACGGGAAGGGAGATAATATACGCGACTGGTTATATGTTGAGGATCATGCAAGGGCAATAGATATAGTATTTCACAATGGTATTCCCGGGGAGACATATAATATCGGGGGAAATAATGAATGGAAGAATATAGATATGATCAGGCTGTTATGTGAACTGATGGACAGCAGGTTAAAACGCCCCTCTGGTACTTCGGAGAAGCTGATTACTTTTGTGAAGGACAGGGCTGGTCATGATCTGAGATATGCGATTGATTCGTCCAAAATTCGTAATAAGATGGGTTGGGCTCCTGTTGCGGGATTCAGGGATGGTCTTGAGAGAACGGTCGACTGGTATCTTGAGAATGAGGGATGGTTAAAGAATGTGTTAACGGGGGATTATGAGAGGTATTATGAAATGCAATATTTAAAGAGGTAGGCCTGTTCGGGGCAGAGAAAACATAAAGCGGGTACTACTCCACCGTCACAGATTTAGCCAGGTTTCTGGGCTGGTCCACATTACAATTCCTGATAACAGCAATATGATAGGCGATAAGCTGTAAGGGAATAACAGAGAGGAGTGAAGTAACTTTCTCGTCGGCTTCCGGTATTTCTACCGTATAATCAACCATTTTGGAAATAGTATCGTCACCTTCGGTAATGATGGCGATTACTTTTCCTTTTCTGGCTTTCACTTCCTGGATATTGCTGACAATCTTTTCGTATGATTTATCTTTTGTAGCTATGACTATAACCGGCATATTCTGGTCAATAAGTGCAATAGGCCCGTGTTTCATCTCAGCGGCAGGGTACCCTTCAGCGTGTATATAGGAAATCTCTTTTAATTTGAGTGCGCCTTCAAGGGCAACAGGAAATGAATATCCTCTGCCGAGATATAGAAAATTATTGGACAGGTGGTATTTTTTGGCAAAGGTTTTAAACTTTTCATTCTGGCCAAGAATCTTTTCTATTTTATGCGGGATATCGGATAATTCATTTATAAGGTTTGTATATGTGATTTCATTGATGAACTTGCGTTTAAAGCCGAGCATCATGGCCATCATAGCGAGCACGGTCACCTGTGCCGTGAATGCTTTTGTTGAGGCTACTCCTATTTCAGGTCCGGCATGGGTATAAACACCGGCGTGTGTTTCCCTTGAAATACTTGATCCCGCAACATTACAAATGCCAAGAACGATAGCTCCCGATTCTTTTGCCAGTTGGATAGCTGCCAGTGTATCTGCTGTTTCTCCGCTCTGGCTGATTGCAATGACTATATCCTCAGGGAATATCAGGGGATGCCTGTAACGGAACTCGGATGCGTATTCAACTTCCACCGGTATTCTTGCAATATCCTCAAAAAGGTATTCGCCCACCAGGCCGGCATGCCAGGATGTGCCACAGGCAACTATGGTTATACGCTTGGCATTGATCAGCTTATCCTCAACGGTATGTAACCCTCCCAGGTGTATAGAAGATTTATCCAGGGAGATCCTGCCTCTGAATGTATCTTGTATCGACCGTGGTTGTTCGAATATCTCCTTGAGCATGAAATGATCATAACCGTTTTTTTCTATTTCGGTTATGTCTATATCAAGTTTTTGAATAGCAGGAACCAGTTTTTCATTCTTCAGGGTTTTAAGAGTAAGTTCATTTTTCCCGATAACGGCAACATCATCATTATTCAGATAAATAACCCTGTCTGTATATTCAATAATGGGGGTGGCATCAGAGGCAACAAAGTATTCGCCTTCACCTATTCCGAGTACCAGAGGGCTTGATTTCCGTGCAGCTATTATTTTATCCGGTTCGTTTCTGCAGATGACGACAAGTCCGTATGCTCCGATTACTTTTGTTAATGCCAGTCTGACAGCCAGTTCTGCGGATGTTTCTCCTCCCTTGATATATATGAATTCAATCAGGTTGGCCAGGACTTCGGTATCAGTTTCGCTTTTAAAAACATAACCCCGATCGGTCAGCTTATTTTTCAGGATAGAATAGTTCTCAATTATACCGTTGTGAATAATGGTAAAGATACCTTGCATTGACTGATGAGGATGGGCATTAACATCATTGGGTTCACCATGTGTAGCCCAACGGGTATGGCCTATTCCCAGGGTTCCGGAAATACACTGACCAATTACCATATTCTCCAGTTCAGCTACTTTACCCTTTTTTTTAAAGATATTGACTGAATGATCCTGCAGCAGGGCAACTCCGGCAGAGTCATAGCCGCGGTACTCAAGGCGTTTAAGTCCGTTTAAAAGGATCGGATATGCATCCCTGTTTCCTATATAGCCAACGATGCCACACATACAGTATAATATTAGTTTTCCTGATAAATAACCTTCAGTTTCATACGCCGGTTACTGGTGGAAAGCGGGCTTTTCAACAAAACCCTGTTTGCAGTGGAATGATTATTTGTTGTGATCAGGACCAGTTCTGATTTTTCCAGTTTACCGTCCAGGTACGACTGAAGGTAGTATGAGATATTAATTTTATATACGTTCTGGTTAACATCATAATATCCGCCGAATACTTCAGAAGAAAGATTATAGTCATACAAAATCTGGTAATTGTCCAGGGCATCAAGCGAATATAAGAAGTAACGCTGTGGATATTGCTTAGAGTCTTTCCATTGATACACGGAGTCTTCCACATAAATAAACAATTCGGCTTTAATGATAGAAACAGGGGCGCGTTCACGCCACTTTTCGAGGTCGGGGAAACGTATCCTGACATCCAGGCCTGCCATGGAAGTGGAAAATAGTACAGTATCCTTTGTTTCGGGGTTATTCAGACCGTCTTCAGGGGGATAGGACGTATGATCACTATGGTATATATTGAAAGCATTGGAATAATATCCCAGGTACATTTGATATGAGTAATTAGCACTGTCATTAACCACCTTAACTGTATCGTAATACAGGATCATATTGGTTTCCTGTGAAGAAAGGTTAAGATAGGATATAGCACCTCCATGTTCAGGCAGAGGGATGGTTTTAAAATACAACCCCTTGAATACCTCTCTGAAGTATAGGTTATTGCTAAAGATTGTATCTGTGGTGACAACAAATTTGTTAAGGTATTCAGGATCGGTTATATATAAACTAATGATCGAGTCGCCTGGTAAAAATTCAGTTGATCCCAGCACTGTCTGACTAATAAACATATCCGGATCTGTGTTGGAAAAATAGGCTGAATCAACCATTATATCTTCAGTTACCTCGTAAACCTGAAGTGTTTGAACGGTAGTACTGTCTCCGAGATATCCTTTAATTCTTAATTGGATTACCAGGGAGTCGATAACCCTGGTTTCAGGAAGACTTCTGGCTGATATGGCATCAATCTGGCTGATGAAACTTGCTTCATAATATCCGAACACAGGGTCATTTAATGTACCCAGAAGGTACTGGTCGTTTGATGTTGTAATAATCGGCTTTGCTGAAGCTGTATAGGCGATAACTGATGTTGAGGTATCTGCTTTAAGTATAATATTATCAGCAGGCGGCAGAAGGTTTCGTCCTATGAACATTGGATCTTCTCCACAGCTGGAAACTGCGATAACCAGACTTAAGAATATGAATTTGTAAACTAATAGCTTTTTAATCCTTTTATGAGGTGGCAGAAAAGCGGAATCCATCATTTAATTAGCGTTAGCGATTATTTTATCATAAAAAACGGAATATGTTTCAATATATTTTTCATGAGGAACATATTCCAGGACGGGGATATTTATATTTTTTAGCAAACCTTTAACTTCGGCATTTAATTTTCTGCTTCCGATAATGATGCCATCGGAAAATTTCATTGCTAATTTAGCAATATTAATAAATAAGGGTTCAGAAACAATTTTCAGATCTTCTTTTGTAATTCCGTCTCGTTTGATTTTTCTCTGGAAATCATTTCCCAGCCGTTCATTGAATTTATTATTATATACTGAGAAGATCACTTTGGAATTCATAAACAGGGGGTCATCATTGAAAGATTTTTTTAAATACATAGGGACGAGGCTTGTAAACCATCCGTGGCAATGGACTATATCGGGTGACCATCTGAGTTTTCTGACAGTTTCAAGTACTCCCCGGGCGAAAAAGATCATTCTCTCATCGTTATCTTCGTAATAGCTTCCTTTAGGATCCTTTAAAACTGATTTTCTATGGAAGTAGTCTTCATTATCGATAAAATATACCTGCATTCGGGCAGACTGGATGGAAGCTACTTTTATGATCAGAGGATGGTCGGTGTCGTCTATGATAAGATTCATGCCTGATAAACGTATAACCTCATGCAGCTGGTTTCTTCTCTCATTAATACATCCGAATCTCGGCATGAATGTTCTGATTTCCCGGCCTCTCTCCTGCATCCCCTGTGGCAGATACCTGCTTATTGTCGACATTTCTGTTTCGGGAAGAAAGGGAGTGATTTCCTGAGAAATGAACAATACTTTAACACTTTCCATTTAAAACCCGCTTATTTTATTTTTACGTAAAACCGCACAAAGATACATAAAATATTTGATATTGTGTATTTTGACAACCAGGTATTTGTAAATCAGTATAATATAAAATCTGTTTAACATGTCAGCAGATTGTTAAAGTTTCTACAGACGGAAAGGGGGGAAAACATAAAATGGCTTAAACGATAAAAAAAATTTTTGTTGCAATTTTTTGATAACGAAGTATGAAGACGTATTTTTACAAATAAAAAAAATTAAATGATAAGACCTCCTTACCTTAAAGCCGGGGATACGGTTGGGATTATTGCTCCCGCAAGATATATTGATGAAAATGAAATTTCAGGTTTCATGGAACTTTTACATTCCTGGGGATTGAATTATAAAACAGGGAAGCATTTGTTCGGGAGGCATTTTCAATATTCCGGAACAGACAGGGAGAGGGCTGAGGATTTTCAGCAGATGATAGATGATCCTGAAGTTAAAGCATTGATTTGCGCCAGGGGAGGTTACGGATCAATCAGGATATTACGGTATATTGATTTTAAAAGTCTGCCAAACAATCCAAAATGGCTGGCAGGATTTTCAGATATTACGGTGTTACATTCCTATATTAATAAATTCACGGGCATTGAATCCCTTCATGCCTTAATGCCGCTTAATTATAAATCCGGACAATCGGATATAGCTGTTCAATCGCTTAAAAAAGCACTTTTTGGTGAAAAATTATTGTACCGGGCATCCATGAACAAATTCAACCGGCACGGCATAGCAAAAGCTGAACTCACAGGTGGGAATCTGTCATTATTATATAGTCTGAACGGCACAAACTTTTTCCCTGAAATGAGAAATAAAATATTGTTTATTGAAGATGTGGATGAATACCTGTATCATATTGACAGGATGATGCAGAATTTACTTCACAGCGGTGTTTTTGGTAAGATATGCGGGTTGATCGTTGGGTCATTTACCGACATAAAGGATAATGACATTCCTTTTGGTTCCGATGTTTATCAGATAATCCTTGATACAGTTGATAAATTTGATTTTCCGGTATGTTTTGATTTTCCTTCGGGACATATTTCTTCAAATACGACGCTGATTTTTGGCAGGGAAGTGCAATTAAACGTTGGGGAGGAGGGGGTGGAGGTGGAGTTTAGTGGGTGAGAATGAGGGATCACGCTATCACGGGATCGCGGGATCAGGTGGAGGGATCAGGTCAATAAGGGATACTGGGATTACGGGATCAGACATAATTGAATGGTTACGTGGATAGGGAGACGAAGGAAGGGACGAAGGGGACAAAGGGGACGAAGGGGACTAATCTTGATTATTACTCAATTACTCAACTACTCAACTACTCAATGAACACCACACATAACAAAGGGAAAAAAGCTGAAGATATTGCAGCAGAATTGCTTATAGGGAAAGGCTATACCATTTTACACCGCAACTGGAGATATTTTCATAAGGAAATTGATATCGTTGCCATGAAGGATAACACGCTGGTTGTAGTTGAGGTGAAGAGCCGTTACGGGTTATATGGGGAACCGCCTGCTGAATCGGTTACCACAGGAAAACAAAAACATATTGTTGATGCGGCGGAGGCATATATTTTCAGGTACGATATTCATGCTGAAACCAGATTTGATATTATTGCCGTAACCTTTTCCAGGGATGAATATTTTGCTGAACATATTGAGGATGCTTATGTTCCGGGGGTTAACTGGTAAAGGATTAAGCAATTCGGTTTTACCACGAAGGACTCAAAGTACACACAAAGGACACAAAGTATATATTTTTGACTGACAGCACTTTGTGTCTTTCGTGTTGTCCTTGGTGTCCTTCGTGGTTGATAATAATTCAATTAACGAGACAGCCCCTGATAAGAATGATTTGCGTTGATTTTAAATAAGTTTAACAAGTGCGAAACTTTAATAAAATAAATCTTCCGGCATGAAAAGAATATTTCGTTATTTTTTACAGGGTCTGGTTTATCTGGCGCCCCTTGCTATCACGGTATATGCTTTATATTTTATTTTCTCCGTTATCGACGGATTTCTGCAGAAGTATATACAACAGTGGTTTACTATAAATATACCTGGTCTGGGTCTTGTTGTGATCTTTTTATTTATCAGCTTGTTGGGTTTTCTGGGGCAGTCGATACTATTCCGCCCTGTAAAGAAACTGGTGTTAAACATGATAAACAGGGCTCCTGTAGTCAAGGTTATATATACTTCTATAAGAGATCTGTTAAACGCCTTTGTCGGTAAGGAGAAAAAATTTAATCAGCCTGTTCTTGTGAAGGTAAATACCATATCAGAGCTCGAGAAGGTAGGGTTTTTAACCCAGGAGGATCTGACGGATCTGGATATTCTTGATAAGGTTGCCGTTTATTTCCCGCACTCCTATAATTTTTCTGGGGAGATGTTTATTGTCCCGCGGGAACATGTAAGGCCATTTAAGATGGCTCCGGCGGAAGCTATGAAGTTCATAGTATCAGGAGGTATTGCCAAAGACTGATTCAGGATACAAGAAGGTTGCATCCCCTGATATCGGAGGAATCCATCCGGCCTGAAATTCCGAAGCCTTTTCCGGGGATTATTCGTCCCAGGTCAGAGGTCGCGACGAAGGAACAGGAATATATATTTGCGAGATCAATGATATTGACTGCCCCTGGTTTTTCTTCTCCGAGAATATTCATGGGATCGTACGGGTCACGGATCAGGATTTTCATCCAGGGAGGGGACTGAAAAATTCCGTCTCCTTTGGAATAGGCCTGCGACAGGATTTCGGTCATACCGTATTCAGAATGAACTATATCAAGCTGAAGATCTTTTTTCAGGATATAATGAAGCTCATCCCTGGTTATTTCAGGTCTTCTTCCTTTCATTCCTCCTGTTTCCATTACAATGATCCCTGAGAGATCAGGGTGGTATTTTTCAGCCAGCTCAAGGAGGGCAAAGCTTACACCGATAAGAATGGTTTTTTTATTTTCTTTTTTCAGCAGAGACAGGCTTGTTATTAGTTTTTCGTATTCATTTAGATAGAATCCACTATGGTGCGAGCCTGTTTTTTCAATAAGGCGTTCCACCATGTATACCAGTGATGAGTTTTTCCGTTCAAGGTATGAAGGCAGTAAAGCGAGGATGGAATATTTGTCAGGACTGCCATAGAACCGGCTGAATCCATTGATAAGGCTGTTTTCATATAATTCAGCAGAGGTGACATAATGCCGGCTGGTATTCAATCCTCTTGTTCCGCTCGATTCAAATATCGACTCTGCTTCATGATCTTTATGAATTATTTTATGGGATTTAAAAAATTCAATGGGGAGAAAAGGGATATCTGTTATAGTTTTCACCCTGGAAGGGGTAATGTTCAGGTGATTGATAAATTCAGAATAAACAGGCACATTATCAGCCTGCATGTTAAAAACAGCCAGTGCAATGTCCGTAAATTCCTTTTCATTGCTTATCCGGAATATTTCTTCGTGCAGATTCATTTAATTAATTTCTTCGTGTCCTTTGTGTAAACCTTCGTGTCCTTTGTGGTAAAATACGTTATGAGGTTAACCACAAAGGACACGAAGGTTTACACAAAGGATATTATAAGAATACAAATACATATCTTGTAAGCAGGGTTATTATTAATACAAAAAACAGGTTAAGCCACAGTCCTGCTTTCACCATCTGGGAGATTGTCATAACACCGCTTCCGTAAACAATAGCGTTTGGTGGTGTCCCAACGGGCAGCATAAATGCACAGCTTGCTGCGATTGCTACGGGAATGGCAAGTTGTAAAGGGTCCTCTCCCATTCCGATAGCAACTGATGCCATAACGGGTAGAAAAGCAGCAGCAGTAGCAGAATTGCTGG
>CAYVTV010000053.1:0-18823 GCA_964454295.1 uncultured Bacteroidaceae bacterium | reverse complement strand
CGAAAACAGTACCACTTCCCCTTTCTTCAGAAAGGAATTCAATCTTAACAAACCAGTGCAGTCGGCCAGGCTTTATTGCACAAGTCTTGGGTTATATGAGTTTTATTTAAACGGAAAGAAGGCAGGAGATGAATTATTCACTCCCGGCTGGACAAGTTATGAGAACAGGCTGCAATACCAGGTGTATGATGTGACATCCCTTCTGAAAACCGGAGCTAATGCTGCAGGGGTGATGCTGGGCCATGGCTGGTACTCTGCGTTTGAACCTAATACGGGTAAAACTCCGGTGATCAGAGATCCTGAAGTGCTGGCACAAATTGAAATTAGATTCACAGACGGATCAACACAGGTTATAAAAACAGATGACAGCTGGAAATCATCTACAGGACCAATCCTGAGATCGGAAATATATTACGGTGAAATATACGATGCAAGGCTGGAACAGGATGGATGGAATACCCCCGGTTTCGTCGATTCCAAATGGGAGGGAGTAATTGTAACAGGTACCGGAAAAAATAATCTTACCGGAGCAGTATCAGAACCTGTAAGAAAAATTGAAGAGATCAACCCTGTTGATATCCTTTTTACTCCGGAGGGAGATACAGTTATTGATATGGGTCAAAACATGGTTGGCTGGTGCCGCCTTAAAGTTAAAGGAGCACCGGGTACCACAATTACCCTGCGACATGCAGAAGTGCTTGACAGGGAAGATAATTTTTACACTACAAACCTCCGTGCAGCCAGACAGGAGGTCGTTTATACCTGTAAAGGCGGAATAACAGAAATTTACGAACCTCATTTCACGTTCCAGGGATTCAGATATGTTGCCATTTCCGGATACCCGGGGACCCTTACGAAAGATATCATTACCGGTGTTGTTGTACATAGTGATCTGGAAAGAACGGGTACATTCAGTTGTAACGACAGCCTGATAAACCAGTTACAGCATAATATTATCTGGGGGCAAAAGGGAAATTTCCTTGATGTCCCAACCGACTGTCCACAAAGAGATGAAAGGCTGGGGTGGACAGGCGATGCCCAGGTATTTGCCCCTACAGCCTGTTTTAACATGAACAGCGCCGGTTTTTTTACCAAATGGCTGAAAGATCTGGCTGCCGACCAGCATGAAGACGGTGCTGTTCCATCAGTCATACCCAACGTCCTGGGAAGAGGTGAAGCACACGGCTGGGCGGATGCATCGACCATTGTCCCCTGGACAATTTACAATGCATATGGAGATGTACGAATCCTCAGCGAACAGTACAGCAGTATGAAAGCCTGGGTGGAATATATGAGGCAACAGGCAGGAGATATTTACCTATGGCAACCAACTTCGCGTCAATATGGCGACTGGCTTGCCTTTGCCACAACAAGATCGGACTATCCGGGTGCAACTACCGATAAGGATCTGTCCGCTTCAGCCTATTTTTATCATTCTACAAACCTCCTGGTTAAAACTGCCGGAATTCTCGGATATACCAGTGATGTAAATGAATACAGCAGCCTCCTTGAAAAAATAAAAAAAGCTTTCAATAAGGAATTTGTCACACCAAACGGAAGGCTTTCTTCAAATACCCAGACTGCATATGTGCTGACTTTATCATTTGGACTTATACCTGACGAATTACAGGCAATAGCAGCCAAACGTCTGGCAGATGATGTAAACAGGTTTGGTCATATCACCACCGGTTTCCTCGGAGCAGCCGATATCTGTCATGTTCTCCTGAAGTATGGTTATCTCGATGAAGCTTATACGCTCCTCTACCGCAGTAAATACCCATCCTGGCTCTATCCTGTTACCAAAGGTGCAACTACCATCTGGGAAAGATGGGACGGCATAAAACCCGACGGAACATTCCAAAACCCGGGAATGAATTCATTTAACCACTACGCATACGGAGCTGTAGGCGACTGGCTGTACAAAGCTGTCGCAGGAATAAATCAGCACCCCGATTTCCCCGGTTACAAAAAAATCGTAATAAAACCTCATCCGGGAAATACCATGAACAATGTGAAAGCAAGCCATGAATCACCTTACGGGACCATCGTATCCGAATGGGAAATAGCAAACAGTACATTTAAACTCACAGTCGCTATCCCACCAAATACAACTGCGGAAATATACGTCCCCTCAACAGGAAAATCTTTGAAAACAGACGGTAATACTACAAGTGATTTCAAAGAGATATCCTATCCGGGTATCCCGTATCATTTCCTGAAGGTTAATGTTGGTTCGGGAAATTATGTTTTTCAAACGGAGTATAGTGAATAACCCCTTTGTGTTCCTTTGTGAAACCCTTTGTGTCCTTCGTGGTAAAATACGTTAGAAAGTTAACCACAACGGACACAAAGGGTTTCACAAAGGAACACAAAGGGAAATACGATTCTAATCTCTCCTCCCCCAAATATAAATTCATATCTTTGCAAAAAACATACTCAATGTCACAGGTACGCGTACGCTTTGCTCCCAGCCCCACCGGCCCTCTTCATATCGGCGGACTCCGCACAGCCCTCTTTAACTACCTCTTTGCAAAGAAAAATAACGGGACCTTCATCCTGCGTATCGAAGACACCGATCAGACCCGTTATGTACGCGGAGCTGAGGATTATATCGTTGAATCCCTGAAATGGTGCGAGCTTATCCCCGATGAAGGAGTGTCATTTGGCGGAAATTACGGCCCTTACCGCCAGTCGGAACGGAAGGATATTTACCGTCAGTATGCAGAACAGCTGGTGGTAAGCGGATCCGCATATTATGCTTTCGACACACCGGAGGAACTTGAAAAATACCGTAGAGTATCCGAATCAGGGAAAGAGAATTTCACCTATGATGTAAAGGTCAGAATGGCATTGAAAAACTCTCTCACCCTCAATGAATGCGAAACCAAAAACCTCATTGATAAAGGCGTTCCCTATGTTATTCGTTTTAAATTCCCTGAGAATGAGCCCATAGTGCTGCAGGATATTATCAGGGGAGAAATATCGGTATACAGTTCACTCCTCGATGATAAGATCCTGTTTAAATCGGATGGTATGCCTACCTACCACCTTGCCAATGTGGTTGATGATCATCTTATGAAGATCTCTCATGTTATCAGGGGAGAAGAATGGCTTCCGTCATTACCCCTGCACGTAGCTATGTACAGGGCTTTCGGATGGCAGGAAACCATGCCTCAGTTTGCCCACCTTCCCCTCATCCTGAAACCCGACGGCAAAGGAAAACTCAGCAAACGGGATGGGGATAAAGGAGGCTTTCCGGTATTTCCACTGGAATGGACCGACCCCGATACCTGTGAAAGATCAACAGGATACCGCGAAGCAGGATATTTCCCGGAAGCATGCCTGAATATGCTGGCCTTCCTTGGCTGGAACCCGGGAACAGAACAGGAATTATTCACTCCTGAAGAACTGGCCGTGGTTTTTGAACTTGAAAAGACACAGAAAGGCGGGGCAAAATTCGACCCTGATAAGGCCCGGTGGTATAACCATCAATATCTTCAGAAAAAAAGCGATGAGGAAATTACTTCCCTCTTTATTCCCCTTCTCAGGGAAAAAGGAATTGAAGCCGATCCCGGATTTGTCAAAAGTGTGGTTCGGCTGGTAAAGGAAAGAGCCGATTTTGTAAAAGATATCTGGGAACACGGAGGATTCTTCTTCATAGCCCCTGAAGAATATGATCCGCAGATGGTGAAAAAACGATGGAAAGAAAATTCTCCCGGCATCCTCACTGAGCTTTTACCTGTCCTTGAAAATATTACCCCATTCCTGCCGGCTGAAATCGAAGCTACAGTAAAAAAATGGATGGAAGAAAAAATTATTAATCCTGGAGAACTTATGCCCCTCCTGAGATTATCACTGGTGGGGACATCAAAAGGCCCTGCTGTTTTCGATATTGCAGCCGTACTGGGTTTGGAAGAGGTGAAAAAGCGAATCAATAAAGCCATAAGTAAAATTAATGGTTTGTTAAGTTAAGGCCTTTTGTTTTATTTTAATTTCACGAACTATTGTAGCATTAGAATGAAATTATTTTTTCATATCAAGTTCACGGCTAATTAACTTTTATCTAATGAGCTTCCGTCCTGTACACAACGATTTCATTGACATTCACACCCATCAGACCGAAACACGTGAAGCGGTCTTTAGTATCAGGAATATATTTCTGACAGACTATCCCGAAGTGCCGGAAAATGAGGTGTTCAGTATCGGTTTACATCCCTGGCACCTTTCATCACTGCCGGAAGGATCAATATTAGATCTCCTGCATAAAGCAGCTGAACATCCCTGCCTCATCGCCATCGGGGAAACAGGACTGGATAAAGCGATAAAAACATCCACGGAAATACAGGAAAATTTTTTCAGACTGCATGTTAAAGTATCCGAAGAATTTAAAAAGCCGATTATCATTCATTGCGTCAAAGCCTTTAATGAACTGATCCTTCTTAAAAGAAACCTCTCTCCCTCCTCTCCCTGGATAATTCATGGTTATCACGGAAGTGAACAACTCACCGGAAGCCTTATCAAAGAGGGATTTTATATCTCAGTAAATGAGTGGATACTGAAAAATCCTGAAGCCGGCAAAAAAATGCTTAACATGATCCCTGTTAACCGTCTTTTCCTGGAAACAGATGAATATACATCTCATATTTCCGGCCTCTACCACTTCACCGCTGAATGCTATAATACAAACCTGCAGAATTTTAAGACTGAAATATTCAATAATTTTATGTATGTTTTTTAATAATATTATCCTTTGTGTTCCTTTGTGTGTACTTCGTGTTCCTTTGTGGTTACAAAAATTCTCCCTATGAATACCCCCCACTGGCAAGACCGAACCCAACTTCTCACCGGAACTGAAGCTCTCACAAAACTTCACGCTGCCCACGTCCTTGTCGCAGGCCTTGGCGGTGTTGGAGCCTATACAGCTGAAATGCTCTGCAGAGCCGGAATAGGAAACCTTACCATCGCCGATTACGACAAGGTGCAATCCTCCAACCGTAACCGCCAGCTTATTGCGATGAAAAGCACGGAAGGAAAGAATAAAGTTGAACTGATGGCAGAACGATTGCTTGATATAAATCCCCATCTGAATCTTAACCCGGTAAATGCCTTCCTGAACGAAAAATCCATCGGTGAAATGATGGAAACACCCTTCGATTACGTCGCAGATGCCATCGATACCCTGATCCCTAAAGTTATTCTGATCAGCAAAACACTTGAGAAAAATTACCCGTTGGTAAGTTCAATGGGGTCAGGAGGGAAATACGATCCTGAACAGGTACAGATCGTTGATATTTCCGAGTCATACAACTGCCGCCTGGCCTATTCCATAAGAAAACAGCTTCATAAAAGAAATATCCGCACAGGGTTCAGGGTAGTCTTCTCCCCCGAACCCGTCTCCAAAAAAGCAATAAAACTTATTTCCGGTGAAAACAATAAAAAATCAACCGTCGGAACGATTTCCTATATGCCCGCCATTTTCGGATGCTTTATGGCTTCGGTGATAATAAGGGATTTAATGGGAAATAATGCTTGAGTGTCTTCCCCTTTGTGTCCTTTGTGATCCCCTTCGTGTCCTTCGTGGTTATCCTCAATACGTATTTAACCACAAAGGACACAAAGGGTATCACAAAGAAAAAAATTTGCATAATATTTGTATTAATTCCTAAATTCGCAACAAATTAAAAATATATCATGATGAAAAAGAGTATCATTTTATTAGCAGTGTTAGCTTTTATCAGCACCAACATGTCAGCTCAGTTTTTCAAATTCGGTTTTAAGGCGGGCCTGAACTATTCACAGCTGAAGTTTGACGAGGTTACGGATATTGCAAGCGGAGATTTTGATTATAACCTAACGGAAGATGATAATTTTGCCGGTTTCCATATCGGGTTAATGTCAAGGATCAATATTTTCAAGGCATACATCCAGCCTGAATTCTATTTCAATACTTCCGGCGGTAAAGTCCTGGTGGAAGAGATAGCAGCAGGAGGGGCTACTAAAGAATATGTAAAAAAGATCAAATACAATAAAATTGATGTGCCTGTACTGGTTGGGGGCAAACTCAGTTTTCTCCGTATCAATGCCGGGCCTGTGGCATCCGTAGTTCTGTCCAGCGATTCCGAAATTGCTGAGATCATCCCTGAAATGGAAACCCTGTCGAAAAGCGCCACACTGGGATACCAGGTTGGAGCAGGTTTTGATCTATTAAAAACTCTGACTTTCGACTTCAGGTATGAAGGTGGACTGAGCAAGCTGGGCGACAAGCTTTCATTGGGGAACCACGATTTTGCATTCGACTCCAGGGCAAGTAAATTCATGTTCAGCGTCGGATTCTTCTTTTAAGCTCTTTTAAGGAGGGAAATCACACCTTGCGTTGTAAGCACGGGCAGAAGGATTATAAAAACAATTAAGCTAATCAGTTTTAATTCCTGTAAAAAATTTTTACTTTTGCTTCCCCTTACTGCCCCGTGGTGTAATTGGTAACACGTCTGACTCTGGATCAGAAAAGTTCAGGTTCGAGCCCTGACGGGGCAACGTAATTATATAATAAATGCCTTTAACTATAAATGTTTCAGGCATTTTTTGTTTTTATTACTGAAACATTACTGAACCATTTTAGAGAATTTTATGTGGGGAAATTAAAAAATAATTTTCCTGGTTGTCTTAACAGACTTTTATACCGGATCTGGTATAGTTCATAATGCTACTTTGTGCTATTTCAATAATGATTTAACTTCCTTTTCTAAAATTGGTAAATATTTGTTCACAATTAACCAGATAACATCATCAGAAACACTATCATATCCATGTATAATACGATTTCTTGTATCTACAATCTTTCTGGAATCACTAATAGGAAATGAAGGATCAGCTTTTAGTATCCTATCCATTGCTTCCCCAATAATCTCAATGTTTCGCTCAACTGCTTTTCGGGTTTTTAAATCTTTCTGGAATTCAAAGAAATTTCTTTGGCAGGGTAAAAACTCATAAATCTCTTGAATCGACCTTTCTATATCTGTTAAATATGCTTTAATATCACACTTATTTGGGTCTTTTTGCATATATTAAACGTTTTGATTTGTCGATATTTTCTCGAAAATAAGGATTATTAATAGCCTTATTTTCTAATAAATCTATTTGCCTTTTAAATAAATCCTGAAGAGCAAACTTTAAATTAAAATAATGCTCAGCATAATCAATAGGATCATCCGAATCTATATCAACTACCAAATCAACATCGCTGTCGTCATTAAACTTATCAGTCAATACCGAACCTATTGCATATAATGACTTAACATTATGTTGTTGACAAAGATTTTGTAAATTCCCAATATAATTATCTATATACATCATAAATATTTTATTCAAAATTAATAAAACCAGCACATATTCGCAATAAGAAACACTCTGCTAGCATTGGACTTGTTTATTTACGAAACTTCGTTTCGTCAAATCTCTTCTAATGGTTTGATTGGCGAAGTTTTATTTCGTTAATTTAAATAAAATTAAACAATATTAAAACACACACCAGGTGTAAAAGGGAGATAAAAAATACCCTCTCCATATTTTAACTCTGAATTATTCACGGAATACTTCTTATTTTATCTGTTATTTTTCAGAACTTCTTTATCTCAACCCCATTCTCATAACCCACTTCCATTCCGGCAGGAACAATGTAATAGGATACATTACCCTTTTTGAGAGAGGTAATACCTGTTTCCGGTTCCAGGTATAGCTTATTCTCATAAGCAGTAACCTCTTTACCTTTTGAAGCGGCGGGTTTCATTATTTTGCCGGCAGTTTCTTTTGTTTTATCATCAATGCCGCTGATCTTAATATTTATCTTTCCTTTAAAAAGGTTAACACCCTCTTCTTCTCCTTCTTCTGATTCTGTAACAAACAATTTCTGGCTTCCGTTCCCCTTAAGGATAATAACCTGCTCCGTTCCATTATCAGCATTTCTCGCCAGCCTGCCGTAAAGTTGTTTTTCCATAGCTGCCACCGCTCCATTCATATTACTGCCGACTTCTTTTGCTATGGTTTCAGCCATGGAAAGCCTGGCATACGAATCCATTGCCTTTTTAATATCCGGGGATCTGTCTTTCGCCTGATCGATAAAAAATCCCTTAACTTCAGAAAACAGGATATTGTATAGCGCATCAGAATCCCCCCGGTTTATGGCATCCATGGCATCAACCACCGAGATGAGTGTCCCCATGCCTAGTAAATTCAGCGCAAAGGAAAACAGTTCTGCCTCGCGTGTTTGGGGTTTTAGCGGATTCTGCACAAAAAATATGTACAGGGCATCTGCCGCCATTCCTGTCTGCAGGTTGAAATAAGCTTTAGCCCCGGGATGCCCTGAGGAAAACACACTGTTCCCATCCTGATCCACCAGGCTTATGCGCGCTTCGTAATAGTGATTCCCCGAAGCTGCCGGGATAACCCGCGGGTACCCATAAGGCCGTAATGAAGATTCAGGTACCCAGAGTATGTTGTATTCCTTTTTATCTCTGAAGCTTCGAACCTGTATCTTTTCTTTAAAAGGAGCTTCAGGAAACCGCTCCTGCCGCATATGATCAAGGAAGTAATCAGGTATGGAGGACAGATTAACTATCTCAAGCTGCAAATCCAGGTGTGAATCTCCGGTTCCGGGTCCTGTTCCCCAGTAGTTTACGATCTCACCCAGGTCCAATTCCGGGTTCCATGCATCCTTTACCCTTATCATTAAAGGTATCTGCTCGCCTGTATTAATACTCCCTTTGCCTTCATATCTGTTTTCCACTTTGTCAATAACCAGGTTCAAACCCGTTGTTATTTTTGCCTGCAGGGGTAATATCATCTCTTTCGTCCGTATCTCAACAATTTCGGTAATACTGCTTTCAGGTATTCGTCCGGAAGCGAAGAAATAGTAAAACTCAACATACCCTGTCCTGTCTGTAACAAGATTAAGTGTTCCCGCTTCTTTTCCTTCTGTCGACCTAAGCAATCCTTGCGTCTGTGATCCCCGTATTTGTGCTGTCACCTGGACCCCTGTAAGCGGCTCGAGATTATCTCCCTCAAAATACGCTCTTATCCTGGCAGGGAACCTTTTATCCGGGGGAACTATACCATGATCGGATATAATTCCGTTGGAAGGTTCCACAAAAACCTTTCCGCGGGAAGGTAAAAAGTTAATGTATGCAAGAGCTTCAACATTATAATTTTCAGCCCTTACCTTAACGGTAGCAGTGTTTACCAGCTGCCCGGCCTTACCCAGCAGTTCTCCTGATGGTGCAGTGAACATTACCCTGGCTTTACCATTGGCATCTGTTACGGATGATGTTGCCGAAAGTGTCCCGGGAACAATCCCATGCTGTTGATCTACAGAAAATTGTATTCTCTTTCCCTGCAGAGGTTTTGACGATGTATTATCCCCGGGAATATACTCATAAAGAACAGCGCTGATCTCTATGGCCGACTTACCGTCGGGCTTAACATCACGCGGCGTGGCTGTAACTTTTACAGCGTATTCAGGCTCTTTATCTTTATCCTTCGGCAGTCCTTCCTTTGATACTCTGACCAGGGGAGTGGGTTTTTCATGAAAACACAAACCAGACCAGTTATACATGTATTTGTTGGTATAATCAAATCTTATTTCCCGCTTATAATAATATGTTCCATCACTTCCGCAATCCTGCCTGTTGTCATTATCGTCACAATAGGTATAAAAAACAATAATATTATCATAAAAATTACCGCCTTCTGCCCATTCCCTGGTTTCAAGAGTCCAGTATGAGATATCTGAACGGTCCCTGTTACTACAGCTTCTTTCCGAAGTACCGTATATATTTGAGCCAAATGTAAATACCCCGTACATTTCTTTTACTGATTCTTTTTCTATTTCGCAGTAATTCCTCACAGATGTCTCACTATAGCGTGTCGGAATGTTTTCAGTGATCTTTTTCCACACATGATTATAAAACTCCACATCAGCGGCAAGGCGATGGGTGGCACTGCAATAGCCGTCATTACACGCCGGCAGCCACTTATACGCAGGATCCCGCTTCCCGGTCGGACAATAACAAGGATTCTCTGTCAGATATATCCTTATGCTGGTGCCTTTACCATCTTCCCAGACACCTAAAATATCGTCCAGTATTTTAATATCATTACAATCGCCAAGGTAAATGCTTTTGTCTCCGTATTTATGCAATACCTGTGCATGAACACCGGAAATGCCTGAATAAAATAAGCATAACATTATAAAGATCATGGCGATGATCTCCCTTACCGGAAACATTCGGTTCATCCTGCTGTTCATTATTCGGTGAGTAATAAGTTTGTGACTATTCATTTTGTCATTTTTTACTACCAAATGTAATGATTTGTAACCGATTTTTTACGTATCCCTGCTCATTTTAAAAACCCCTTTGTGCTCCTTCGTGAAATCCTTTGTGTCCTTCGTGGTTGATTCTCATACGTTTTTAACCGCGAAGGACACAAAGGTTTTCACGAAGGATTAATTCCATTCCCCCGTCACACGTCACCCGTCACTTGTCACCTCCCCTTCAATTCCCCCGCCGTCTTCACCAGCCTCAGGAACTCACTCCTGTACCCTTCTTCATCTTCCCCCCTGGCTCCTTTTGCCAGCTCAATGACATCGCTGTAACATGTACTTCCTTTGTATTCTGAATCTCTCAGAACCATCCCGAAGCCTGCCACTGCAACTGAAAACCTGTAATTATCAGATGTTTCAGCCAAAGCTATCAGCCTGCCTCTTTCCGGTCTGTCTATTAAGATACTCGTATCACTGTCCGGCATTTTATATCGTAATTTTATGGTCAGCAGTTCCGCAGAAGGATCAGGTTTAACTTTTAAAGGATTTTCCTGGTATCTGAGCTTATCGATACTCCCGGCATCCTCATCCGAACCTGCAGGTATAAGTTCATACAGTGCGGTAACTGTGTGCCCTGCTCCCATTTCCCCCGCATCCTTCCTGTCATCATTGAAATCTTCATTCTGTAACAACCGGTTTTCATATCCTATCAACCGGTATGCTTTTACCCGTGCGGGATTGAATTCCAACTGGAATTTCACATCCTTGGCGATAGTGAACAGGCTTCCTGCAAATTCACTTACCAGGGTTTTTCGTGCTTCCTGTATGTTGTCAATATACGCGTAGTTACCATTACCCTTGTTGGCAATGATCTCCAGCTTATCGTCCTTATAATTACCCATTCCGTATCCCAGCACAGTGATGAATATTCCTTTCTTTCGTTCTTCCTCAACCAGTCTTTCCATCTCCGCATTGCTCGACACGCCTATATTAAAATCACCATCAGATGCAAGAATTATTCGGTTATTTCCCCCTTTAATGAAATTTTCCTCAGCCACCTTATATGCCAGCCGAAGTCCCTGTCCTCCCGCGGTGGAACCTCCAGCCTGGAGCCTTTCAATGGCTTCCAGTATCTTTTCCTTCTTTTCCCCTGAAGTTGATTCCAGTACCAGTCCTGCCGCACCTGCATAAACCACTATGGCTACCTTGTCAGCCGGTCTTAATTCCTTAACCAGCATCTGCATCGAACTCTTCACGAGCGGAAGCTTGTTTGGCATGTTCATCGAACCGGAAACATCTATAAGAAAAACAAGGTTGGAGGGAGGAAGCTCTGTTTTGTCCATATTCTTCCCTTTCAACCCTATATGCAGGAGCTGATGCGCCTTATTCCAGGGACACACCGATAATTCCGTATAAACCGAAAACGGATGCTTTCCCTCCGGTTCAGGGTAATTATATGAAAAGTAATTTATCATCTCTTCGATCCGCACGGCATCCACCGGAGGAAGCTGACCCATATTGATAAACCTGCGAACATTTGCATAGGAGGCCCTGTCGACATCAATGGAAAATGTAGATAAAGGCTGGGTAAGCGCATCCTTATACCCGTTCTCACGCACAGTGCTGTAACCTTCGGTATTGAAATCCGGTGGCATACCCCACGAATTGTCTGTATAATAATAAACATTGCCTGCAACCGAAGGCATGGCTGCATCCATTCGCATCACCTTATGGCGGCCTCCGTAGCCGACAACAACAACCTCTTCCAGTTCCATATCCTTCACCAGGGAAGCCTCAAGGATAACATCAATTACAGTTCTGTCCCTTATTGGAACTTCCCTTGACTTCATTCCAATAAATGAAAAGATAAGTATCCTGTCTTCAGGAAATACAGTTATGCGGTACTCTCCGTTAATATCCGTAAGACCACTGCGTTTGGAGTTCTTAACAACCACGTTCACTCCGGAAAGGGGTTGTCCCTGATCATCTGTCACCCTGCCCGTTATCACACGCGGCTGGCCTGCAGAGATCAGTATTACTGACAAAATCAGCAAAGCAATTGTTGAAAGAATATTTCTCATGACTTAAAAATTTAATTTAACTTCACTTTCAGGATGCAGAAGTTTTTCTTTTTCCATAATTCTGATGAAGATATTTCGGTACTATTATTTGGTATCTTTACATTGTAATTACCTTTATGTATCTTCGTTTTAAAAAATAATTGACAATACCTGATATAAATCTGTCCGACGAAGACCTCCTGGCATCTTATTCCCGCAAAAAGGATCAGAGATACCTGGCTGAACTGTTTTCCCGTTATACACATATGGTGTATGGGGTTTGCCTGAAATATCTTCAGAACAGGGAAGATGCAAAGGATGCGGTTATGGGTATTTATGAAAAGCTGACCGAAGATGTACTGAAACAAGACATTCATATCTTTGGAAGCTGGCTATATGTATTAAGTAAAAACTATTGCCTGATGCAGATCAGGGCTGATAAAACAAAAAGCAAAAACAGGGAAGTATGGGAAAAAGATCAGCTGGTTTTTATGGAATCGGAATGGGCTCTGCATCCTATTGATGACAATACTGATCATATTGAGAAAGCTATTAAAGAGTGCATGGAAAAACTGAAACAGGAACAGAAAGATTGTATTGAATTATTTTATTTTAATAACAGGTGTTATATCGAAATTGCCGGTTTGCTCAATATGAATGTGAAAAACGTAAAAAGTTATATACAAAACGGAAAAAGAAATCTGAAAATATGTCTGGAGGGTAAGAATGTCAGGCAATAATATAAATAGGAAATATAACGGAGAACGTATCCTGGATTATCTGCATAACCGGATGACCAACAGGGAAAGAAATGCCTTTGAGAGGGAAATGCAGAAAGATCCTTTTCTGGCTGATGCTGTTGAAGGTCTTGGTGTGACAGATCCTGAAGTTCTGGCAAGTGATATGGCTGAACTCAATAAAAGATTCACAGAGATATCTTCGCGGAATAGCCGTAAATTATACTTATCTGTTGCTGCTTCCATAGCTGTTCTGGCTGTTGTTTCGACGGTTTTTGTTACGGTTTTTCTTGATAGAACAAGGGATATTCCGGCTGAAACAGGTTTGAGCGTAATGAAAACTCCTGCGTTTGAAGAACCAGACAGCCTTGAACCTCATACGGAAACACTCCCGCTTACTGAAAGCATGAAACGGGTAAGTCCTTCTCCATCATCGGAAAAAAGAAAGTCAGCAGAGAAAATTATAGCCGTTCCTGAAAAACCGGATACCCGGATTGAAGACTCCGGCAAAGAAGAAACGAAACACTCAGCTGAAGAGGTTTATGTTCTGGAAGCACTTAAAGATCAGGTAGATGAAGAAATGGCTGAATATGCAGAGATCATTGAATCGGAGTCGGACACTCTGTTCATGAATTCAGAAATGACAGCATTCAGGCCGGAGGAAGAATCTTTAGTGAGCAGGAAACTTACAACAGCCGGAGCCCCTGTTTCAGCTTCGGTAATTCCTGACCGGAGTAAAATAAAAGGCATCGTTGTCGCCGCTGAGGATGACACCCCTGTTCCCGGAGCCACCGTAATGATTAAGGAAACTCAAACAGGAGCATTAACTGATATAAATGGCACATTTGAATTGCTAATTCCCGGATCCCCGGAAGATCTGACGCTGATTGTTGATTTTATCGGAATGGAGCGCCGGGAAATAAAGGTGCCTTCAGTTCCGGATATTAAGGTTGAGCTCCAATCCGCATATTCTGCACTTGATGAGGTGGTACACATAGGGTATGGAGTGCAGAAAAAAGATTTTGTAACCGGTTCCATTACCACCATAACAGGAGACCAGCTTCTTAACCGTACAGATTATCAATCGGCTTCCCCGATAGGCGGATATTCTGAATTCAATACATATATTAAAAAGAATATGGTTTTCCCTGAAAATACTGAAATGACAAAGGCAGTAGTAGTGCTGAATTTTATTGTTGAAACAACCGGAAAGATCAGGGAAATCACAGTAGTAAAAAGTCCGTCGGATGTGTTTTCCAAAGAAGCAATACGATTACTGGATGAAGGCCCTGGATGGGCCCCTGCAACCTCGGGAGGAAGAAAAGTAGAATCAGCTGTTAGAATCAGGATAATTTTTAAATAAAAACTACCTGTCAGTAACTGATCATTTTAAAAGGAATCTTTGACATAGATTCATACGTTTCACCCGCTTCCAGCATATCCTCATCATCCATCTCATAATACCAGTTCACCATAATTTTATTATCAGTCTTTGATATGACTTCCAGTTTCTTAAACATATCGAGAAAACATTTAGAGGAACTGGTATTAAAATGTTCCAGCTGAATATTAACGATAGTATTACCTGAGGGTGTATTAACATATTTCTCTACCCACTCCATGAGGGGTTTATAAAAGATAGTGGAATTTTCCGGACTTGAACGACCCTTAATCTCTATTAACCCCTTCTCAGGATCAGAGATTATTGTCGGGGTTTTGTTTGTCCCTTTTATAATAAGTGACTCCATTGTAAAATGATTAATTAATATGTTTTATACCCGGATTAACAAAGCCTGCTTAAAAAATAAACTATTAATAAAATAACTCATTTTTACAATAAAACATACTTCTTTAACCGGATAAAAACGTCAAGTTATAAAGTATTTTTTAAATTAAGACTAAAATACGGAAAAAAAAATCAATTCTGCTAATTTTATTTTCCGGAAACAAAATCAAAACCTGTTTTTTGTCTTTTAAAAGACCTTAAACAAAGTTAATATGTTTAATAACACATTGGTAATGCATACACACAGGTATGCAGTTACGTATTCCTAAATTACAAACTCCAGGGTCAGGGCAATGATCATATTATCATCAATAAAATTATCCTTAAACTCCGCGAACACAGATTTTGACATAAAGCTTACGTTCCATTGGGTTCTGTCGATGGCAAAAGGATTGGTTTCTGCAAGGACTTTACCTTCGGAAATATCAATTCCTGCAGGGAAAGTTATGCTCTTTGTGATGCCACGTATTGTAAGATTTCCTGTCACATTATGGCTTGGCACTACCTTATCGCCTACAGACCCTGAAGAGCCTGTTACCTTATCAACAGATACAATTTCAAAATATGCCTGAGGATATTCTTCAACATAGAAGAAATCTTTCGACTTCAGGTGACCTACCAGCTTTTCATTAAAACTTTTATCGGTAAGATCTTCATTAACAATAGTGTTAAGGTCAATAGTAAATTTTCCGCCGGTTATCTTTTCCTTTTCAACGCTTATAACACCTTCCGTTATCTTAACTGTTCCGTAATGTTCCCCTCCGGGCTTGGTGCCTGTCCAACGAAGTTCAGAAACATCTGTAACCAGATTATATTCGGAACCCACTGCCCCGGTAGTTTTCTTTGCTTCCCCTGCTTTGATCTTATCTGCGCTTGTGCGAGGCTTACATGACACAAAGGCAAGGAGAATGGATAATAAATATACTAGCTTTTTCATATTCATTTCTTTTAAAAATTTACACTATAATTCATCTAAATAACAATGAGAATAAAAACTTGTTTAATTATACGGATAAAAAATCTCACAAAAATTCTGAATCCCTTACCAGATAGTAATAATAAAAATATATTTTTCTTCCCCTTGCTCTTGTCATTTATCCTTAAAAACATTTATCTTTGTTTTTTAGGGGATGTTTTAAAAGTGTTTTTAACCACGAAGGACTCTAAGTACGCACAAAGGACACGAAGTATATATACCTAAATGACAGCACTTGGTGTCCTTCGTGGTTGATAATATTTCAATCAATGAGAACCCCTACTCAACCACGTAACCACTCAACCACTTAATGACATGAAAAATCTACCACTCACCATCTCCATCCTGCTCCTCTTTGCAGCATGCGGACAACAAACAAGTAAAAGAACCGATACATTAAAATCAGAAAAAATGACTACAACGCTTACACCCTCAACCTTCGGATATGATCTTGATGTTTTAAACAGTCATCATAAAAACATCCTGCTAAAAAGTCCCGACGGGAAAGCTCTCGTTGCGGTAAGCCCCGAATGGCAGGGCAGGGTAATGACCAGCTCCTTCAACGGTATGGAAGGTCTCAGTATGGGCTGGATCAGTCATGAACATATAAAAAGCAAAGAGCTTGTGCCTCAAATGAATCCTTTCGGAGGCGAAGACCGCATCTGGCTGGGGCCTGAGGGAGGACAGTTTTCCATTTATTTTAAACCGGGTGTGGAATTTGAATTTAGCAACTGGCAGGTGCCGGCAGAGATTGATTCTGAACCTTTTGATATTGTGGAAGCAACTGAAACCAAAGCGATGTTCAGAAAAGATATGCAGCTACTTAATTATTCAGGTATAACGTTTAATCTACTTGTGGAAAGAGATATTAACCTTCTTGATGCGGATGCGGTCAAAAACAACCTGAGCATTGATGCCGGGGAGCTTGATTTTGTGGCGTATGAAAGCGTGAATAAAATTACCAATACCGGTGAAAAACCGTGGACAAAGGAATCAGGTACCTTGTCAATCTGGATATTAGGTATGTTCCAGCCTTCCGAAACAACGAATATTGTTATCCCCTTTAAAAAAGGCGATATTTCAGTTTTGGGTGAAAAGGTAAATGACAGTTATTTTGGGAAAATATCACCTGACAGATTGATCGTTAAGGAAGATATTTTGTTCTTTAAGGGAGACGGAAAAAGCAGGGGGAAACTGGGGCTCAGTCCGAAAAGGGCTTTGCCGGTTATGGGTGCCTATAATGCCGAAACCAATGTGTTAACTGTTGTGCAATATTCCCTTCCTGAAAATGTTACCGAATATGTAAATTCAATGTGGGAACTGCAGGATGATCCTTTCTCCGGTGACGCTGCCAACTCATATAACGACGGTCCCGTTGAAGGTGGCGGTCAGCTCGGACCCTTCTTTGAACTGGAAAGTTCATCGCCGGCGGCATTCCTTTCCCCGGGGAAATCCCTGACGCATATTCACCGGACTGTTCATCTGTCAGGCGATAAAAACAAACTGGATACAATAAGTAAAGAACTTTTCGGAGTGAGCCTGGAAGAAATCAGTACGGCATTTGAATAAAAACAACAGCAGTTGCAACTTATTGCAAACGAACCTGAAAAACAGGCACCTCCAACAACTGCGCCTGAAGGTGGGACAAACCCGGCTCCCTCTTTTGAGAACGATGCAACCCTTATGATCTATTTTGCCGGGGAATATTATTCCTCTTCAGAATAGGGACACAGCGGAGATGCCGGCACAGGAGGTATTACTTCGGATTAGACTTGTTTTTCCCTATTCCCCAGTTCCCGGTATGAAAATACTTTTCAGGGTCTTCAACATCATTACACCTTACAATCAGTGCTCCCTCTTTTTTCCAGTAGGATTTTACCGTATGCCCGTTCATCGGGCCGTCTTCAGGTCCCCTTACCGTTACATCATCAGGATTTACCAGGATTTTTAACCCGACTGAGGTATGCAGCATATCCATATCCCCCCGGCTGTTCCCCCCTGCAATAAGAGGTTTGGCTTTAATGAAGGTTTCAATGGCATAGGCTTTACCGTCATCCTGCGGAACAGGAGGGATGATCTCCCTGGTGGCAATACCATGTCTTACCACACTTTTTACCCCGACAATATTCACAGGCGAAATTCCCAGCTCTTCTGAAACAAACTTCTGATATAGAAGCTCCGGAGCTGCCGTTACAGTCCACACCTCAAATCCATAGGCTATAAGATTCGCAATTAAGGCCTTCATTTCAGGATAAAATTTTCCCTTATAGAGGTCCTGATAACATTCATATCCTAAATTTTCTATTTCCTCCACCGTTAATCCCGCTAAGAAATGAACCCTGTCCTCAACAAATATTTTACTCACATTATCTCCGTTGTCCAGCATCCTGTCCAGTATGGCCAGTTTTTCCCGTGTAAGGCTATCATTCCTGAGTTTTAATACTTCATCTGCGTACCTGAAAAGAGCCTCGTCATCCAGGTAATAAGGAACCTGACCAAAAGTGGTCCCGTCGCAGTCAAAAACCGCCACCTTCCTGTCTTTAATTGAAATGGTGGAATTTAAAAAATTTTCAATCCGTTCATTTATGTCTTCCGGCCAGCCTTCGATGGGAGTATATACAGGAGACTGCCGGCATGAGATTATCGAAAAAGCCAGAAATAAAATGAATAATAAATTTCTCATATTTTAAAGTTTATGTTTTCAGGGTTAAAAATAGCATAATTAATATTTCCTGATGATTACCCTGTAAATATAATGTGGTTACCAGATCAAAGAAAATTCTTCATTAGTAATTTAACGTGAGTTCGATATAAATTCACCAAAATAGCTTTTATGAGATTTGTTCTTGCTTTCTTGTATACTATCATGATTTTTTCTGTTATTTATTATGCATCTCATTGCCCGGGCTGAAAGCCCGTATTAATTCAGCCCAACGGCAGCGCCTTGGG
>CAYVTV010000052.1:0-19079 GCA_964454295.1 uncultured Bacteroidaceae bacterium | reverse complement strand
TTTATTTATATCCGTCGGATTACGTTATGGTTATGATCAGATTGCCGATTCCCCGAAAGTAGTATTTTTTATTGAGAGCAATAAGCGTTTGGTATCGTCCTATAATTTGCTGAACAATCAAATCAATAAGTCTGAGAAACTACTGTCTGATATTCAAAAGCGTGATGATCATTTTTACCGCGCCATACTTGATGTCTCTCCGATACCTCGTTCCATCAGGGATGCAGGGGTTGGAGGATCTGAAAATATCAGTGATCTGCTACTGAGCAGATCAGCAGGTTTTGTAACAACTACAGCCAATATGGTGGAAAAGCTTGCTAACCGTGTTAAGATTCAGTCATTGTCGCTTGAAGAACTTGAGGATATTGCGTATCACCAGCGAAAACTTATTGCCGGCAAGCCATCTATTCAGCCAATTGCACCTTCCGACAGCTTCTGGCTCACTTCAACCTATGGTATGAGATCGGATCCGTTTACGCGAGGCAGAAGAATGCATCCAGGGATTGATCTTGCCGGCAGGGTAGGCTTGCAGATTTATGCAACCGGTGACGGTTTGGTTATGGAAGCTGCTGTCAGCCGTCATGGATATGGGAAGGAAGTCTTAATTGATCATGGTTATGGGTACAGATCAAGATATGCACATTTGCATAAAATGTTCGTCAAACAGGGTGACAATGTTAAACGGGGCCAGCTTATTGGTTTACTTGGAAGCACAGGAAGATCAACCGGACCTCATTTGCATTATGAAGTGCTTTTTTATGGCAAACCTTTGAATCCTATGTATTTCTATTATGAGAACTTAACTCCCGATGAATACACTCAAATAGTTTCTCAGGCTTCTTCAAAATAATTTCCATTTCATTTATTTTTTTTAATTTAGCCGCTATGTTTTTCAATGGCTATGAATAAATTTACCTACGATCCAGAAAGGCTTCATTATTCTGAAGTAAAAAAAGATCTGCATTCAAAATTTATCCGGGTATTTGTTTATATTACAGCGGGACTTACTCTTGCCATTTTTCTCAATGTACTTTATGCTGTTTTTTTCGACACCCCATATGAACGGCAATTAAGACAGGAAAACAGGTCATTGGAACAGGACTTTGAATTATTGTATCAACGCTACTCCCAAATAGATACCGTATTGAAATCTATTAAATCAACCGATGAAAATATTTACAGAATGATCTTTGAGTCGGAACCAGTAAGACGTTCAGGTGTAAGAAATACGGAATATGGAGGAATTAACTACCTCGATCTAATGGACAGGGAAAATAAAAGTATAGTGAGGGAAACAGCAGATATCCTCGATGACGTTAATAATTCTATTCAGCAGAATGCTGATGAGTATAGTCATCTGATGAGTCTTGCAGGAGGGAAATTTGAGATGCTCTCATCCATTCCGGCTGTTCAGCCTGTTTCAAACCCTGATATGATAAGGCTTGCATCAGGCTATGGTTACAGGGTTCATCCCATCTACAAGATATTAAAATTTCATTCAGGCATGGATTTTACGGCTTCTGTGGGAACACCGGTGTTTGCCACCGGTGACGGGATCGTTGAAGAGGTGATGTTTACCCGGAGAGGCAGCGGAAATACTATTGTTATCAACCATGGTTCAGGGTATAAAACTTCCTATTCCCACCTGGACGGATTCAATGTGAAAAAAGGACAAAAGGTCAAACGTAAAAATGTAATCGGATGGGTCGGAAATACAGGACTTTCGGTTGCTCCTCACCTGCATTATGAAGTGCTTCTCCATGATAAACCTGTTAACCCGGTGAATTATTTTTTTCTCGAACTTACACCTGCACAATATGATAAAATGATAGAATTGTCAATAAAATCAGGACAATCTTTTGATTAGAAACAATTTTTATTGTAGATTTCGCTATGGTTTCCAGCGGTAAATATAAGTTTAACACTGAAACACTTCTCTTTGAAAGAGTGAGGTATTCTTTTAAACAACAGCTGGTTAAGTCTCTCCCGTTTTTGATATTTGTATTATGTACGGCCCTGATCATCCTGTTTTTCGGATTCAATTATATTGAATCTCCTAAAATAAAAAGCTTAGCTGAAGATCAGTCCAAGCTACTTTTCCGGGTTAAATTAATGAACAATGAACTGGCTCAGATGGATGAGATGCTGGAAGATATTAATTACAATGATGATCATATTTACCGCACCTATTTTGAAGTGGATCCTTTGCCTCCATCATTGAGATATGCCGGATTTGGAGGCCAGGCAGGAAAAAGCTACCATGCAGGGTCAAAATTTGGGGATATGCTGGATGATATTTCCCGGACGATGAATATTCTCGCCAACAGAATGGTTGTGCAATCGCAGTCATATGATGATGTCATTGAGATGGCCAAAACAAAGGAGAAAAGGCTTGCCGCCCGTCCGGCTATTCAGCCTGTAAGCATTAAAGAACTTACAAGGTTCGGATCGGCATTCGGCATGCGACTGCATCCTATCCTGCAGGTTGTCAGAATGCACGAGGGTATTGACCTTACCTGTCCGAGGGGAACCAAGGTGTTTGCCACAGCCGACGGTATTGTCCTCGCTTCAGGATATACCCCCGGCGGATTAGGGATCAGGATAGGTATTGACCATGGTTATGGCTATAAAACAATATACGGTCACCTTGAAAAAGTCCTTGTAAAAAAAGGCGACAGGGTAAAAAGAGGAGATGTTATAGGCCTCGTTGGAAGCACAGGCCTTTCTACCTGTCCCCATCTGCATTACGAGGTTGTTGTAAATGGAAGAAAAGTGAACCCCATCAATTATTATGCTAATGACCTTACCCCCGAGGAATACGATCTGATGATCAGCTACCTTTCCAATGCGGATCCGAGTTTCGATATTAATTAGGATGAGTTGGATATAATAATAAAGAATATGTAAAAGTCACCCGTCACCCGTCACTTGTCACCTGTCACTAATAAATGATTCATCCTTCCAATACCATAAATAGAATCTGTATACTGATGGTATTCTTATCTTCCTGCCAATCCCCTCCCGGCAGTGAACCTGATATAAAAAGCAAACAGGATGTTGAGATACTGATCGGAACCTTCCGTGGAAATGAAGAACGGAATTTTTATGGCAGGGGGGAACCTTCAGGTCTTGATATAATCTGGAAGTTTTACCTCGGGGAAGGAGAGACTGTCATTTCAAGAAAACTCGGATCAAGAATATGGGCGGGAGCAGGCTGGACAGGCCAGCCCCTGATGGTAAGAGAGGGACCGGATACTTTCCTGATACAGGGGGCATATGACCATAATCTCAGAAAACTGAGTGCTGCCACAGGAGAGGAGATATGGAAATATTCTTTTGATGATGTGGTTAAAGGAACCGGGACTCTGTGGATGAATCCTCATAGTGCTGAACCTGAAAACAGTTTGATACTATTTCAGGGCAGCAGGCTGGGGGCGGGGAATTTTCTTGATTCCGAACATATTCCCAGTTTTCGCGCCATCTCCTACTTTTCAGGGCAGGAGCTCTGGCGTCTGGATGTAAAATGGACAGACAGTTACAGCCGTGATGCCGATGGTTCAGGACTGGTCATTGATGATACTCTGTACATGGCACTTGAAAATTCATTGCTTACCGTAATAAACCCGGATCCCCTAAAGGCTGAAGTAAGGGACAGTATGCTTCAGCCGGAGATTATCAGGGAACTGGTTCTGTATACAGAGGAGGATGTAATTGCACATAAAAAAAACGTGGTAACGGAAGCCTCACCGGCAAGGCTGAAGGATCATTTATTTGTTGCCTCAGGTGCAGGGCATGTGTATGGCTACAATCTGAATAACGGCGAAATAGACTGGGACTTTTTTATCGGATCGGACCTTGACGGTTCTGTCGTTGTCACCTCTGACAGTTGTCTCCTGGTTCCGGTAGAAAAACAATATATCCCTGGCAGAGGAGGAGTATTTAAACTTAATCCGGCTATGGAGCCGGAACATTCCGTGATATGGTATTTCGCCGTTCAGGATACACTTTATGAAGGGTGGGAAGGAGGCGTTATCGGAACTCCGGGAATAAATGATTCCTATATTCAGGAGAACGATATGAAACTGGCAGCTATACCTTCTCTTGATGGATTTACATATATCATCAGGCATGATAAGATCGATCCGGGGAAAACTACCGAAGGGCCCGATGGAGAAACGACATTTCCGGTACCGCTGTTAGTAGCACAACTGGAAACCGGTGCTTCCATATCTTCACCTGTACTTACCGGAAATCGGCTTATCACAGCCGGATATGAGGGAATTTACCTGTATTCTTACGATAGTTCAGGCATATTTACACTATTGGATAAATACTGCTCTGTATTTGAAGCATCACCTGTAACCTGGGGGGATAGAATTTACATTGCAGCAAGAGACGGATATTTGTATTGTTTTGGGATAAAATAATTGAAATCATTGATTTTTAAATCATTTTTATTTAATTTGTGTCCTCCTTTCAAATGAATGCTTATGCCCTATAAAGAACCTGTGATCGAAAAACTGTATTACACCATTGGTGAAGTGGCAAAAATCTTTAATGTCAACACTTCCCTGATCCGTTTCTGGGAAAAGGAGTTTGATATCATTAAACCTAAAAAGAATAAAAAAGGAAATCGATTATTCACAAAGGAGGATGTTAAAAACTTTGAGATCATCCATCATCTTGTCAAAGAAAGGGGAATGACATTAAAAGGTGCGCAGAAAAAAATGCATGACAATAAGGAGGACACAGTGAACAATTACGAAATTGTTCAGGCACTTACCGGCATTAAGGAGATGTTGATAGAGATAAGGGATGAAATGGGATGATTACCGGCGATTTGATAACATGAAAATCAGCGAAATAATACATTTTTTTGAGGAGGTTGCCCCTGATTATTACCAGGAGTCGTACGACAATTCCGGTCTTCAGATCGGGGATAAAGATGCTGAGGTCACAGGTATTCTCATAACACTCGATATAACTGCTGAAATAATTGATGAGGCTATGCAGTCGGGGTGTAATCTTATCCTTTCTCATCATCCACTGATTTTTACAGGTATTAAGAGCATAACAGGCCGGAATTCTACAGAAAGAATAATCATTAAAGCATTACAGGAAAAAATAAATATTCTGAGCATTCATACGAATGTCGATAATGCCGGCGGGGGTGTTAATCATGTTATCTGTAATAAGATCGGATTAGAAGACACTTCCATATTACGTCCGCTAGAAGGAAAACTCTTTAAATTATCTGTTTTTGTTCCGGAAGATCACGCGGAAAATGTCCGTGAACATATTTTTAGCGCCGGGGCAGGAGTGATCGGCAATTACGATTTCTGCAGTTTTAATACTTCCGGGACAGGCACCTTCCGTGGGAATGAGGATTCAATTCCATTTTCCGGGAAAAAAGGAAAGATGCATTATGAAAAGGAAATAAAGGTGGAAACTATTCTTCCTGCTCATTTAAAAGACAGGGTCATTGATGCGATGCTTGCCGCCCATCCCTACGAGGAAGTGGCGTATGATATTTATCCCCTCGGTAATAAATTTGCCACTTACGGCGCGGGCATGATCGGATATCTCGACGAAGAAACGGATGAAAAGGATTTTCTTTCCCGTCTCAGGAAAGTTTTTAAACCGGGATGTATACGACATAGCCGTTTTACCGGGAAGAAAGTTAAGAAAGTAGCTGTCTGCGGGGGAAGTGGCAGTTCTTTGCTGGGTGATGCCATAGCCGCCGGAGCCGATGTATTTGTAAGCAGTGATTTTAAATATCACCAGTTTTTTGCAGCTGATGATAAAATCCTGATAGCAGACATCGGGCATTATGAGAGCGAACAATTTACAAAAGAACTTTTTTATGAATTACTTATTAAAAAATTCCCTAACTTTGCGCTTCATTTATCAAAAGTAAATACAAATCCAATTCATTATATATAATTCTATGGCTGAGGAGAAAACAATTATTGAAGAAACCGCTGAGATTTCGGTGGAAGACAAACTCAGGGCTCTGAAGGAGATCCAGATTGTTGATTCTGAAATTGATAAGATAAAGATACTGAGAGGTGAACTTCCCCTGGAAGTGCAGGATCTCGAAGATGAGATTGCAGGCCTTGAGACCAGGATCCGGAATTACAATGAGGAGTTGAAAAATCTTGAGCAAGGCATCTCAGGTAAAAAACAGGAGATTTTAAATTCTGAAACGCTAATAAAAAAATATGAGGAACAGCAGTCGAATGTAAGAAATAACAGGGAGTATGATTCTTTGTCCAAAGAAATTGAGTACCAGACACTGGAAATTGAGTTATGCAAGAAGAAGATCAAGGAATTTACTGAACAGGAGAAAGATAAGAAGGATCAGGTAGAACAGGCTACATCCTTGCTGGAAGAACGAAACTCAGACCTAACTGCCAAGAGATCTGATCTTGAAGAGATAGTAGCTGAAACACAAAAGGATATTGAGAATCTGGAGAAGAAATCGACAGAAATACAGAAAATAATTGAACCCAGATTACTTCAGGCATACAAAAGAATACGTGCGAATGCCCGAAACGGCCTTGCTGTGGTTACTATCGAGAGGGATGCCTGCGGTGGTTGTTTTAACCAGATACCGCCTCAGCGTCAGCTGGATATTAAATCAAGGAAGAAAATTATCGTTTGTGAATATTGCGGACGAATTCTTGTTGATGAGGAAATTGCAAAGTCCGGGAGTTAATTTTCTACCATCTTCCTCCGGCACCGCCTCCGCCAAATCTTCCTCCGCCACCACCGGAGAATCCTCCAAAACCTCCAAAACTGCCTCCGCCGCTGCGGAAGTTTCCGTAACTACCTCTGTGACTGTGGCGTGAGCCGCTCATCATACTCAAGGCTATCCAGAACGGCAGATCTTTTCCAAGGGAATAGGATTTTCTCCTCCGGAAATTGGTGAACAGCACCACGGTTAATGCCAGTATGATCAGAAAGGCAATGGCAGCAGCCCATTCTTCATCCTGTCCTGTATATTTATCTGCTGTAAAAGCACCTGAAAGCAGCCCGATCATCACATCCGTTGCCTGGTCAAGCCCCCCGTAATAATCACTTATTGAAAATGCAGGTTTTATTTCCCTCTCAATAATTCTTTTAACAATGGCATCCGTCAGATACTGCTCCACCCCATATCCGGTGGCAATGAATATTTCCCTGTCCTGTGGGTAAATTAGTATCAATACCCCGTTATCTTCCTTTCTGCTCCCTACTCCCCATTTTTCACCAATCTCGGCAGCAAGAAGAGAAATGGGTGCCCCCTGGTGATCATCGGTTGTTACTATAAAAATCTGTGTTCCTGTAGAATCCTGGTAATGAAACAGTTTGCGATTCAGTTCCTGCTCATTTGCGGGGGAAAGGAGATCGGCATAATCGTTAACCCATGCTGAAGGTTTTTCCGGATAAATCGACTGGCCGGATAGCCAGGGAAGGAAAGAGGTGAATAAAAGAAGGAATGTGAAAAAAGCGGGTATTTTCATTTTAGTTGAATTTATAAATGCGGCTGTCTCATAAGTGTATTTTAACCATAGGAGATATCATCCGGAAGCTCGTTCACATCATCTTTCTGCCAGGGGAAATGATGTTTTAATTCTTCCCCTGCAAGCTTTATCCCTGCAGCCAGCCCTTCTGCAAAATTGCCTTCAGAAAAGAAACCGGTCATGGTCTCTTTAATCTGATCCCAGAAGTCTTCAGGAACAACCGTGTTTATACCTGCATCTCCCAGGATGGCAAACTTATGACTCTTATAAGCAAGGTAAAAAAGCACTCCGTTTCTTTGCTTTGTTTTGTGTATTTTAAGGATCTCAAAAATATATGCTGCCCTGTCGAGTACATCCCCTTTGGCATACTCTTCAATATGCACACGGATCTCTCCCGAAGTGTTTTTTTCAGCTTCGCTGATAGCTTCCTGGATCAGTTTCTTTTGTGAGTCCGTAAAGAAATCTTTTGGCATGGCGACAACCGTTTGAATTAAAACTTCACCTGCGGGGCTTCTTCAGCTCCCTCACGGGCTTTAAAATATTCTCTTCTTTCAAATCCGAAAATATTGGCAATTATGTTCCTTGGGAACCTTCTGATGTAGGTATTGTAAGAACCGGTGGCCTCATTGAATTTCATGCGTTCAAATGATATGCGGTTTTCGGTGCCTTCCAGCTGTGACTGCAGCTCGAGGAAGTTCTGATTGGCTTTCAGGTCGGGATACCTTTCAACTACAACCATGAGTCGTGAAAGTGCTGAGCTGAGCTGGTCCTGCGCAGTCTGGAACTGCTGAAGCGACTCATTTGTAAGGTTGGAAGGGTCAACAGTAATACCGGTAGCTTTGGCCCGGGCCTCGATAACTGCTGTGAGAGTTTCCCGTTCAAAATTAGCATATCCTTTTACCGTTTCCACGAGATTCGGTATCAGGTCAGCCCTTCGCTGGTAGGCGTTTTCAACCTGCGCCCACTGGCGGGTAACAGATTCATCAAGCTCAACCATTGTGTTGTAACCGCAACCCGATAAAAGAGGGATAAAAAGAATGAAAGCAAAAAATTTTAAGATAGGGTTCATCAGTACGAATTTTTAATGTTGTAAGGACAATCTGACTGCAAAAATAACGTAATAATTCTCAACCATAATATATTATTTATTAAAAATAGGATTGATAATTAATATCTTTGGATAATTATTGGGTTCATAAACAATTAAAGGGAATAATAGTTTGCATATGACAGTAAATGACTTCATACAATCAATTGCTGAAAACATCCGTGTTCCTTTCGAGAACTCTGTGTTAATATTTTTTCTGATTCTCATTATTATTCTCATTTCCCCCTTCCTTTTAAAGAAACTCAGGATACCGGGGATCATCGGACTGATTATTTC
Organism: uncultured Bacteroidaceae bacterium; assembly: GCA_964454295.1. GTDB lineage: Bacteria > Bacteroidota > Bacteroidia > Bacteroidales > CAYVTV01. The sequence continues at coordinate 10,190 of CAYVTV010000052.1, read as the reverse complement.
AGGGATCATAATAGGTCCTAACGGTTTTAACCTTCTTGAGAAAAATTCCGCTGTGGATTTGTTTTCCACCATCGGATTACTTTATTTAATGTTTATCGCCGGCCTTGATCTTGACCTGAATGAATTCAGAAAAAACAGATTCAGAAGTTTGGGTTTTGGGGCATTTACTTTTTTTATTCCCCTTATTCTGGGCATTCCTTCATGTATGTATATACTTGGGTATGATCCGGTGGCCAGTGTGCTTATCGGTAGCATGTTTGCCACACACACCCTCATTGCCTACCCGATAGTCAGTAAATTTGGTATTACACGAAACGAAGCAGTTGCTGTAACTGTCGGAGGAACAATAATTACCGATACTGCAGTTCTTATGATACTTGCCGTTATTATAGGATCAGCCGGCGGAGAACTGAGCAGGTTTTTCTGGATAAAAATGGTTCTTTCCGTCAGCCTTTTCATCTTCATTATATTTTTTATTATTCCTAAAATCGCCCGATGGTTTTTCAATAAGCTGGAAAGTGAAAAAACCTCACACTTTATATTTGTTCTGGCTATAGTGTTTTTCTCTGCTTACCTGGCAGAACTTTCCGGTCTTGAACCGATCATCGGGGCATTCGGAGCAGGTCTTGCCGTGAACAGGCTTATTCCGCACAATTCGGTATTGATGAACCGGCTTGAATTCGTGGGCAATTCCTTGTTTATACCGTTTTTCCTTATCAGCGTAGGGATGATTGTTGATATAAGTGTTATCTTCAAAGGTCCTCAGGCTATTTTCGTCGCCCTTGTTCTTACACTTGTGGCTCTGACTGGAAAATGGGCAGCTGCTTTTTTGACACAGCAGGTTTTCCGGTATTCCAAAGCACAGCGCAAACTTATTTTCGGGCTGAGCAGCTCTCACGCTGCAGCGACTCTTGCAGTTATCCTCATTGGATATAAAACAGGTATCATTGATGAAAATATTCTTAACGGAACTATCATCCTGATTCTTATAACCTGCATTGTTGCTTCTTTTTCAACAGAGAAAGCGGCCTTGCAGATAACAATGGATGAGGAAACAGTATCAACTGTTAATACAGGAAAGGTGGGCAGTGAAAAAGTACTGTTTCCTGTAGCGGCATTTAAAAATATGGAATCCTATATTGGCCTTGCCTCATTGCTGACAGACCACTCTCCAGGCCCGAATATTACCCTGCTGTCAGTAGTGGAAAATAATCCTGATGCCGATAAGAATATAGAGATCATCAGAAGAAGACATGAAAAAGCTCACAGGGATGCTTTATTAAATGAGATTTATATCGACTCCATTATCACTATTGATGTTAATATTGTTAGCGGCATACTCAGGGTATCAAGGGAAATGTCAGCGAGTACCATACTCCTCGGCTGGCCCGGTAAAACACATTTTTTCGATAAATTGTTCGGACTGAAAACGGATAGTATTATCAACACATCGGACAGGAGAATTATTGTGTATCGTGCTGTTAAACCGGTAAATATTCACACAAGAACTTTTCTTGTATCTCCTCCCTATGCTGAACTGGATCCCGGGTTTTATGATGTTCTCCATCATATGGATCATTTTACCGGTGTTTCAAAAACTAAAATCATTTATATGGGGTTGGAAAGAACTCTTAATTTTATAAAAAGATACGTAATATCTGAAAAACATAAGAACTCTCCTGATTATATCCCCCTTGCAAACTGGTATGATATGAAGAGTTATGCGGAAATTTTCCGGGAAAATGATTTGCTGGTGTTTGTCGGGGCAAAACGTGGATCTGTCGCATATAATGAAGGTATGGAAAGCATGCCGGCACGGCTCGAGAAGCAGTGCCCCGCTAATTCCATCCTGCTTATTTATCCTGGAACGAGCAGGCGTACCGGAAGGTTCGAAGATTACAGCGACCCGGACAGCCGCCCGCTGGAAAAGAGTATCGGGAAAATAGGTAAGTGGTTCAGGATGTTGAGGCGTTTGTAGGAGCAGAGTCCTTTGAGGTTAAAAACATTTATGAGACAGCCTCTGTACGTAGTTAATTTAAAATTATTGACATGAATTCCGAAGATTTCATTCATTCCGTACTTCAGGGTATTCCTGACGAATTACCACCCGAACCTGTATACGACCTGAAAACAAACCATGCTCCTGCAAGGAAAAACAGGTTGAACACGGAGGAGAAGAAACTGGCACTCAGAAATGCCCTTCGTTATTTCAAAAAGGACTTTCACGAAGTTCTGGCTCCCGGGTTTAAGAAGGAGCTTGAGATATATGGCCATATTTATATGTATCGCTTCAGGCCGCGTAACCGGATTTTTGCACGTAATATTCATGAATACCCCTGCAGGTCAAAACATGCGGCGGCCATTATGCTTATGTTGTGCAATAACCTGGATGAGGCAGTGGCACAGCATCCTCATGAACTGATCATCTACGGGGGAAATGGCGCTGTGTTTCAAAACTGGGCGCAATACCTGCTGACAATGAAATACCTGGCCGATATGACGGATGAGCAAACCCTGGTATTATACTCCGGTCATCCCCTGGGTTTATTCCCCTCCTCCAAAGAGGCACCCAGGGTAGTGATAACCAATGGGATGGTGGTACCCAATTATTCATCGCGGAATGACTATGACCGGTTTTATGCCTTAGGGGTGAGCCAGTACGGACAGATGACCGCCGGTTCGTTTATGTATATAGGCCCCCAGGGAATAGTGCATGGAACAACCATTACTGTGCTGAATGCAGGAAGAAAAATATCGGAAACCGGTGGCGGGGATCTTAGTGGGAAAGTTTTTGTAACCTCAGGACTGGGGGGCATGTCGGGTGCACAGCCAAAAGCAACCGTCATTGCCGGGGGAATCTGCCTGGTAGCGGAAGTGAACGGCATGGCTATAGAAAAAAGATATTCTCAGGGATGGGTTGATGAGGTATATGATGACCTTAACGGTGCAGTAAAACGCATGCTGGAAGCCAGAAATAGTAAACAGGCTGTCTCCATCGCTTATCACGGAAATATTGTTGACCTCTGGGAGAAACTGGCTGAAGATGGCATTCAGGTTGACCTTGGCTCCGATCAGACATCTCTTCACAATCCTTTTGGCGGTGGGTATTACCCTGCCGGCCTTACTTTTAACGATTCTAATAAAATGATGACAGAAAATCCTGAACTGTTCAGGAAGAAGGTTCAGGAGTCGCTTTGCAGGCAGGTTGCCGCTATCAACACATTATGCCGGAGAGGAATGTATTTCTGGGATTATGGGAATGCATTCCTGCTGGAATCGGGCAGGGCGGGAGCGGATATCTTCCTGAAGGATGGAAGGTTCAGGTACTCTTCCTATGTTGAGGATATCATGGGCCCTCTGTTCTTTGATTACGGTTTTGGCCCTTTCAGATGGGTTTGTACTTCGGGCGACCCCGCTGAATTAAAGATCACTGATCATATTGCCCTGGAGGTGCTGGAAGAAATGGAGAAAGCCGCGCCACGGGAAATAAAAAGTCAGTTGCGTGATAATATTCACTGGATCAGGGAAGCGGGGAAAAACAAGCTTGTGGTAGGTTCCCAGGCGAGAATATTATATGCCGACAGTGAAGGCAGGGTAAAGATTGCGGAAGCATTCAATAATGCTGTGAGGTTGGGCATCTTAAAAGATCCTGTTGTAATCGGAAGGGATCATCATGATGTTTCCGGCACCGATTCCCCCTTCAGGGAAACATCCAACATATATGACGGGTCAGCTTTCACAGCCGATATGTCGGTACAGAATGTTATCGGAGACGCATTCCGCGGAGCCACCTGGGTGTCTATCCACAACGGCGGGGGTGTGGGCTGGGGGGAAGCCATAAATGGCGGATTTGGTATGGTATTGGACGGTACTGAGGAAGCTTCTGCAAAATTAAAATCCATGCTCCACTGGGATGTGAACAATGGAATAAGCCGCCGCTCCTGGGCAGGGAATAAAGCAGCATTGTTTGCTATACGGAGGGAAATGGAGAGAAACGAAGGTCTTAATGTCACTATACCTGTTCAGGCAGATGAAAAATTGTTGGAGAGGTTGTTTGGGTGATTATGTTATATTCGTCCCCTTCGTTCTCTTCATACTCTCTGTGTGCCTTTGTGTACCCTTTGTCCCGTGATCCCGTGATAGCGTGATCCCGTGATCCCCTTCATAAATAATTTTGTTCTTTCAAATGATTTCTTTTCTTTTGCATTTCACTCACACTATTATATGCAAAATGTAAACTCTTTTCTTCTCTGGATTGATCAGTATATCGGAGGACACCAGTGGTTTGTGTTTTTTCTCCTGGGTACCGGCCTATTCTTTACCATCTATCTGAAATTTCCCCAGATACGCTATTTCGGGCTTGCCCTGAAAATTGTACGCGGGAAATTTGATAAGGACACCGATATTGGCGACACTTCCCATTTCCAGGCGCTGGCAACCGCCTTATCGGGAACGGTAGGTACCGGAAATATTGCAGGAGTGGCGCTCGCCATTCACCTGGGGGGACCTGCAGCTCTCTTCTGGATGCTGGTCACAGCCATGCTGGGGATGTGTACAAAATTCGTTGAGGTTACCATCTCACACAAGTACAGGGATATACTTCCCGATGGAAGCATATCCGGAGGCCCCATGTATTACATGAAGAAGAAGCTAAATATAAAAACAAGGTCGGGAAAGATAATCCGTACCGGTGTCTGGCTGGGTGCGTTCTTTGCCTTCGCCACCATCCTGTCTTCTTTCGGAACAGGAAGCCTTCCGCAGATCAACAGTATCTCAAATGCTATGTACCAGACTTTCAGGGTTGACCATGTTGTAACCGGTGCGGTGCTGGCCATTCTGTTATCTCTTATTATTATCGGGGGAATTAAACGGATTGCAAAAGTTACATCCACCCTTGTACCTGTGATGGCCATATTTTATTTCCTGGGTGCTGTTTTTGTTATCGTCACAAATTACGAAAATATTATTCCTTCATTTATTTCTGTTTTCAGGGATGCATTTACCGGAAGCGCTGCTGTCGGAGGATTCCTGGGTGCAGGTTTTGCTTTTTCCTTTAACAAGGGAGTGAACAGGGGACTCTTTTCCAATGAAGCAGGGCAGGGTTCAGCTCCCATTGCCCACTCGGCGGCGCGTGCACATGAACCGGTATCGGAAGGAATGGTGGCTATCCTTGAACCTTTTATTGATACCATTATTATATGTTTTCTTACCGGACTGGTGCTGCTTTCATCCGGGGTATGGAATGATAAATTTCATAACCGGTTTGAAGATGCTGATCTGCAAATCCTTTCTGCATACTACCCTATCGAATCAGAAGAGCAGGAAAGATTGCTGAAACGCCATATCACGAATAAAGAAACGCTGGAATTGTTTAATGGGGAAATCACTGTTATTGATGGAAGGATACAGGAGAACCTGACTGTTTTACATTCCCGGTCCATTGCAGAAGATATATTGGTCAGCTTCGACCGACAGCCTTATAACGGTAAACTTGTTATTATAAACGGGAAACCCGAGAGGACTGCATTCAGCGGGTTAACCATTACCGGAAAATCACTGATCCACAGTGCCCCGCTCACCACGGAAGCTTTCAACAGGAGCTTCCTGGGTAATTACGGTCAGTATATCGTATCTCTTGGATTGTTGCTATTTGCATTTTCAACCGCCATTTCCTGGTCGTATTATGGTGGCAGAGCTGTAACCTATCTCTTTGGTGTCAAACATGTTATATGGTATAAGATTGTATATGTCCTAGCCTTCTTTTTTGCATCTTTTACCGACACTACCATAGTATGGAACCTCTCCTATATAACCATTGCAGTTATGACTGTCCCTAATCTCATCGGTTTATGGATACTGAGAAAGGAAATCAAATCAACCATCGCGGAATACTGGGTGGATTTTAAGATTAACTGGCCGGGAGCAAAACTGCCGTGGGGGGAGGGGGGAAGTGACGGGTGACGGGTGATTAAGTAGTTAAGTGGTTAAGTGGTTGTGTGGTTGCGTGATTAGGTAGCGGGGGCTGACTCATTAATTGAAATATTATTGATCACGAAAGACACCAGGGACACAAAGCGCTGTTATTTAGGAATATATACTTCGTGTCCTTGGTGCGTACTTTGTGTCCTTTGTGGTTAAAAACATTTGTAAGACAGCCCCATATATTTTGCAACAATTTTTGCGCCTCTCGTTCATGTAAATTTGACAAAAATCATTAAATTAAATCACAATCAATCAAGATGATAATAATTAACAGGACATTCATATGTTATAAAGTCTTTTTTTAATTCAAAGCATTTAGTAAGATTGTGGGCTTAAAAATGAAAAATGCAGTATTGACCCGGAATATATAAATTAACGTAAAACTTATGGCAGTGAATAAAAAAATTCTGGAACTGAAAAAGCGCCGTCAGCAGGTATTGCTGGGAGGGGGTGAGCAGGCCATTCAAAAGCAGGTGGCGATGGGTAAGTTAACGGCGCGCGAAAGGATTATGTCGATTCTTGACAAAAATTCCTTCAATGAATATGATCTCTTTGTGGAACATGATGCACGGGATTTTGATATGGACAAGAAGGTTTTGCACGGCGACGGGGTTGTTGTGGGTACCGGTACCATACATAAAAAGCCCGTTTGTATTTTTGCACAGGACTTTACAGTAGCAGGGGGCAGCCTGGGATTCATGCACTCCCGTAAGATCACAAAGATCATGGATCATTCCCTGAAAATGAAAATGCCTCTGATAGGTATAAATGATTCAGGGGGCGCCCGTATCCAGGAAGGGGTCAATTCCCTTGCAGGGTACGGTGAGATCTTTTTCAGAAATACCCTTGCATCCGGTGTTATTCCGCAAATCTCGGTTATCCTCGGGCCTTGTGCCGGAGGGGCGGTATATTCTCCCGCTTTAACCGACTTTGTATTTGTGGTGGATAAGATATCAAAAATGTTTATTACCGGTCCTGAGGTTATTAAGACTGTCCTGGGGGAAGAGATAAGCATGGAAGACCTGGGAGGGGCAAGAGTGCACAGTGAGATCACAGGTAATGCCCATTTTTTTGCGGAAAGTGAAGAGGAATGCTTCGAGCAGATAAAGAAGCTGTTATCATTCCTTCCGTGGAGTAACCAGGAGAAAGCCGTAAGGTCTAAACCCGGGTTGCCAAAAAAATCCTTTGACATCACTTCTATTGTTCCTTCCGACCCCAGACAGCCTTATGATGTGAGAGACCTTGTAAAATGCATCGTTGACGGATCTGATTTCCTGGAAGTACAGGAGCAGTGGGCAAGAAATATTGTTATAGGTTTCGGAAAAATTGGCGGGGAGACTGTAGGTTTTGTCTGTAATCAGCCGCTGGTTCTTGCCGGTGTTCTCGATGTGGATTCATCCGACAAAGCTGCACGGTTCATAAGGTTCTGTGATGCTTTCAATATTCCCATTATAACCCTTGTTGACCTTCCCGGTTATCTTCCCGGTGTGGATCAGGAACATGCAGGTGTGATACGTCATGGCGCAAAAGTGTTATATGCGTACAGTGAAGCAACGGTACCTAAAATTACTGTGATCATCAGGAAAGCCTATGGCGGAGGGTATATAGCAATGAATTCAAGGCATCTGCGTGCCGACTTTGTATTTGCATGGCCCGGCGCTGAGATTGCTGTGATGGGACCTGAGGGTGCGGCAAACATTATCTTCAGAAAGGAGATCATGTCGGCCGAAGATCCGGAGAAAATGAGAAAACTCAAGATTAAGGAATATAAGGAAAAATTTGCCAACCCTTATGTAGCTGCTGCCAGGGGGTATATTGATTCCGTCATTGAACCTGCAGAAACCCGTATGCTTCTCCATCATGCTGTTGAAGTCTCTGCCCGGAAAGAGATATATCTTCCTAAGAAAAAACATGGAATACCACCCTTTTAATCTATGTCGATATGGTTAAAAAAATGATTAATGAGCCGGATTCAAACATTGAAAATGAATTGTCTGAAATACCTTGTGTTAAAAAGTTAAAATGCAAGATACTTCAGATTGAAGAAACAAAATACAGGACAACTTTTACCAAAAAATTTGAGAACAGGAAAAAGTATCTTCCCGTACCTCCCGGCAGGATCATCTCTACTTTGCCGGGAACGGTCCTTGATGTCATGGTAAAAGATGGTGAAACTGTAAAAGAAGGTCAGCCACTCATGATCTATGAAGCAATGAAAATGAAGAACAGGGTCATTGTTCCTGTTAATGGTAAAGTAAAAATTCTGAATGTAAAAAAGGGTGATGTGGTATGCAAAGGCCAGTTAATTGCCGAAATTGAATAGACTATCTCCCTGTCTGGCAGAAAGCCGGTACATTGTAGCGGTAGAATGATCTGTCCCCATGTATGACCTTTGAAATCTGTTTTGCTGTCTGACCTTTGAAATCTGTCCTCTTGACTAACCTTTGAAATCTGTTTTGCTGTCTGACCTTTGAAATCTGTCCTCTTGACTAACCTTTGAAATCTATCTTCCGGTGAGAACCGTCACAAAAAGGTTTATTATTTGATGATCCGCAGCGACAGAGGTATGCCGGGCTTTTTGCTTCAATAAGTTTTCCGTCATGGCCCGTAATGGTAAAATTGCCTGTTACTTCCATGGGCCCATTTTTAGTTACCTTGAATTGAGCTTGTTTTTCTTTGTTTTCCATAGTTATTGATTTTATTGGTTAACCTGTAAATCCTGCTTTACGGTGTGTTCCATCGCAATAGGGCTGTGTCCGGGAGTGGCCGCAACGGCAAAATGAGGTAATGATCATTGTTTTCAGTTCATTGCCATCTGCATTTATTATTTTAAAAGATCCCTCAGCCAGTATCGGGCCATTTCTCATTAACGATATTTTTACCGGTTCTTCCCTGCGCATTGAAAATACATCTTCGGGCGTGATCTCCTCTTCCTGTGAAGTGTTTTCAGTCTGAGCCGGCTTATCCATGTCTTTATTCCATTTCCAGCTTAGAGCCTGCGTAGGACATTTTTCCACCACCTCAATGATCCTTTCCGTGGAAGCTCCTTTCATATTTACCCATGGGCGCTTCAGAGGATTAAAAACTTCTATTAATTCACGGAAACAGGTGGTGGCATGGATACATTCGGATGGCTTCCAGAAAACGGTTATCTCGCCATTCGTGTATGCTCTGTTTTTGGTATTCATGATAAAATAGCTTTATAAATATTCCAATTCTCTCTTTGTGTCCCTTCGTGAAAACCTTTGTGTCCTTTGTGGTTAAATACGTATTAAAATTAACCACAAAGGACACGAAGTACACACGAAGGAACACAAAAGTAACAGTTTCTTTAAATTTGCCCCGCTTCAATCAAGGTTATTATCATCTCAATCAACTCATCCTCTCCCTGCGGATCATATTCTGATTTCAGGGTTGACCCGAATATTCTTGCAATGGCCTGCCAGAATACGGCCGAGACATTTCCCTTTAAATTCTGTAATACATGGTAGGTTGTATTTCCGGTTTCCCGGTCAATAAGTTTTATCAGTATACGCCCCTGTGTGATAGTCAGTTTTTTTACATCTTCCTCGAATTCGGCACGTATTTTCTTTTCTGTATCCTTTATTAATTCTTTTCTTCTCTTATCGCTATCAATGGCAACCAGTTCCTGATCCAACTCGATAAGTTTAGCCCCTGCAAGCTTGGCGTAGGGGTAGGCAGCTTTTACATTTCTTACCAGTCGCTGATATCTCCAGTAATCCCACCGGTTTTTGTACATATAACCCGGGTAAATATTTACCTCGGGTATTTCAGAGATCATAACGGTGTCGCCATTGATTACAGTAGTCCTGAGTAGATATCTTTCCTTCTGCTTTTCAGCCGGTTGAGAATATGCTTTGAGAAAAACAACAAGAAATAATAATATAAAAGAGATATTCTTCAAATCATTCGGTTTAGTAACAAACGTATTTCTGTTTATTTTGTTTGAATTAAAGTTTCGTTTTTATCTTTTCCGCCTCAATCAGCCAAATGATATAATTGCGTTGTTGAGACACAAAATGTTGAGACAAAACCCATGGCTGTTTTATTGAAACCCGTGGTTTTCTTGCAAAGACGCACAGCCGTGCGTCTCTACAATGCATTCCATCCCCTTCTTTCCCTCCGTCCCCTTTGATCCCGTGATCCCGTGATCCCGTGATCCCGTGATCCCGTGATCCCGTGATCCC
>CAYVTV010000051.1:0-19090 GCA_964454295.1 uncultured Bacteroidaceae bacterium | reverse complement strand
TATGCTATGCCAACAGTATGCCTAATGAAACTATTAAAGAAGATTTAAAGAATGAATTAAAAAAAATTGCTCCTGATAAAAACAGGATTCTTCATGTTACCGGAGTGGGAGATCATGGAGGTGGCCCTACCAGGGCAAATATTGAAATGATCCACAAACTGGACAAGACCCCAAATTATCCGGCAGTGAAATTTACTACGGCATCTGACTTTTTTAATGCCCTTTCCGGGGAAATGGAGGGCCGGCCTACTCATACCGGTGAAATGCAATTCATTTTTGAAGGATGTTATACTACTGTTTCAGAAATCAAAGATGGTAATAGAAATTGCGAAAGTTCCATGTATAGCAGTGAATTCTTCAATACACTTCGTTGGATCAACGGAGATAAATATCCTCAGAATGAATTGAATGATCTCTGGGAAACCATCGTTTTTAACCAGTTCCACGATATTCTTCCCGGATCAGCCATCAATGAGGCTAATAAACAAGCTATTGCCCGCTACAATGAAGCAGAACGTAAATCAACAGAGCTAAAAGATAAAGCCATTTTGAGATTAACAGACGAAATTAAATTTCAGGATGGACTGGGACAACCAGTTATTGCATTCAATCTTATTCCATGCCAACGCAAGGCAATCGTAGAAGCTACTGTTTATTCCCACGAAGAACCCCTTTCAGTAAAAGTTGCTTCATGGGGATCGAATTACTATGGTAAAAATTTTATACCAGTAAATAAAGAAAATCGTAATCTGGTGAAAAACGAAAACCCAAATTTTTTACAATCAGATGGCAATAATCAACTTATACCAATTGATAGCAGTCTGGCTACAGTTCTTGTGCGGGATGGTTCCGGCAAATCATATCCTGCACAAATTACCTATTCAAAACGCACACCTCCTGGTTATACTTCAAAGGTTCAGTTTATTGATGATTACTTTCCTGCAGGTGGATACAAAACATATTATATTGATGTGTTAAAAGAGGGAGAGATAAATAACACTATAAATATAGATGAAAACACTTTTGAGACAGATTTCTTTATTATCACCTTTGATATGAATAAAGGTTCGATTATAAGTCTTTTTGATAAAAGAAGTAAAATGGAATATGTGAAAAAAGGAGGTGAGCTTAATAAATTAAAGATATATCTTGAAGATAAAAAGGGGAAAATGAAAGCCTGGACCATAAACAAGATAATAAGAGAAGAAGATGTTTCAAATGTCGAAAGTGTAAAGGTTATTGAAAGAGGACCGGTAAGAGCTTGTGTTGAAACAATAAAAACCTGGGGTAAATCCAGGTTTATTGAAAGAATATATATATACAAATCTTATCCGAGAATAGAATATAACATGGAAGTCCATTGGCTTGAAACTGGCACTGATTCAACAGATTCTCCCATGCTGAGAGCTATTTTCCCTATCGCAATTGAGAATCCTGTGTTTAATTGCCACGTTCCCTTTAATGTTGTTGAAAGGCCAACCGATTTAAGAAAAATTCCAACATCATATAAGCGGTTTGTTTCCGATTGGACACAGAATGAAGGACATGACGGGCAGGAAGTGCCGGCTCAAAAGTGGGTGGATCTGTCAAATGGGGAAATAGGTATTGCACTCCTAAACAGATCAAGATATGGACATTCATATCATCAGGGCGAATTAAGATTAACACTGATGAGAGCTGCCGGAGCACCTGATATCTATCCAAATCTTGGTAAATTTGAGATTAATTACGCTCTTTTCCCTCATCCTGGAGACTGGAAAAATGGTGTCTGGAATGAAGGCAATGACTTTAATGTGCCTGTTCATGCATATGAACCTCCTTCTTTGGCACTTGTAAAGGAACATGCAACACGTATTGAAGAAAATTCCCTCATATCTCTTGATGGTAAAGGTGTTTATCTGACAGGCATTAAAAAAGCAGAAGAAACAGATGAATTGATACTAAGATTAGTTGAAGTTGAAGGCAATGAACAAATCGTTAATATTAAACTACCATCAAAAATAAATTCTGTACGTAAATTGAATATTATTGAATTTCCCCTAAATGATAACATAGATACTGCAATTAATGATAATTCCGTACAATTCAAAATTCGTGCTCATGAGATTTTAACGTTAGGTATAATACTCGAAAAGTAAAATTGTTTTGGATTTAATAATAATAGTTCGTTATGTTTTTATAACATGCTTATAATGAGTATTTTAATTACTCATTATCATATTGTGTATTTTATTGATAATCAATACTTTCCGCCTTTGAGTTTGTTTTAAATTTAACGAAATATTGTAATAAATGACTAACCATTAAATAAAAACAGACATGAAAATATATCGTTCAGTTTTGTTCATATTACTCCTGACTATCTGGTCACATACTGAAATTTTTCCTCAAAAAGACGAACATTTTTTTAACAGTTATTATGAGGGTGCTAACCTCGACAGGATTGCTTTCCCTCTCGGAGGAACAGGTGCAGGAATGATTTGTTTTGATGGAACGGGTTCTCTTTCTAATCTATCCATAGAACACCGGCCTGACATGGATAGTTATCCCCTGGCATTTGCTGCCATTCATATTAGAGGTGTGGAGAATGGATCAAAAGTGCTTGAGGCCCCCGTCCCATCCTGGAAATATTATGCAATTAATCCTACAAGGGGAGGGAAAGGTTCCAATTTTGGTTTACCAAGATTTTCGAATGGAAAGTTTCTTGCCCGGTTTCCTTTTGCCACATTGGAATTACAAGATTCTGATGTTCCTCTGAAAACAAAAATTACTGCGTGGAGCCCTTTCATACCAACTGATGTTGATAATTCAAGTCTCCCCGTCGCTGCAATAGAATACAGTTTTAAAAATACTTCAGGAAAAAGACTGGATATTATTTTCTCTTATCATGCTGCAAATTTTATATCAAAAACACATTCTGCGGGAAGGATAGCGCAAACTGAGAACGGATTTGTAATGTTGGGGGAGAATCGTGACAATTTAAATCCAAAAGCATATTTCAGCATTACAACCGACAGGCAAGCGGTTGTTGACCATGCATGGTTTGATGGTAATGAAAGGGATGCATTTACTGTTTTATGGAAAGACATATCAAACGGACAAATGCCTGATACTCCGCTGAAAAATGAAGGAGTACACGGAACATCACTTTATGTTCCGCTTTCACTTGAAAATGGTGAGGAAAAAACGGTTGCTGTGCGTTTTTGCTGGTATGTTTTCCCTGATACAACAATGAAAGCAGGCCGATGGCCTGATGAAACAATTAATGTTTCGGATGGTATATGTACATCAGCTTATCCTTATTATAAACCATGGTACCTGGAACGTTTTAAAAGTATTCAGGAAGTTAATGAATATTGGAACAAGAATTATCATGAACTTAAGACTAACTCTGAATTATTCAGAGATGCCTTCTATTCATCCACTCTTCCTCCCGAAGTTTTAGAAGCGGTTGCGGCTAATCTTACTATTCTTAAATCACCCACAGTTTTGAGACAACATGATGGCAAGCTTTGGGGATGGGAAGGATGTGACGGTGAACGAGGTTGTTGCTATGGTTCATGTACCCATGTATGGAATTACGCCCAGGCTATACCACATCTTTTCCCTTCGCTGGAAAGAACATTGCGCGAAACTGAATTTTTTGCTAGTCAGGATAGTAAAGGGCACCAGGCGTTTCGTTCAAATCTCCCCATATCATCAGCTATACATGATCGTCATGCTGCAGCTGACGGACAACTTGGAGGTATTATGAAAGTGTACCGTGACTGGCGGATAAGCGGGGATACAGAGTGGTTACGAAAACTATATCCGAAAATAAAAAATAGCATGGATTACTGCATTCGTACCTGGGACCCAAAATTCAAAGGGATTCTGGAAGAACCACACCACAATACATACGATATTGAATTCTGGGGACCGAATGGAATGTGTACAAGTTTCTATCTGGGTGCCCTTTCTGCATTTGTGGAAATTTCTAAAGAAATGGAAATACCGGTAAATTTTTACCAGGAACTGTTAAACAAAGGGAAAAAATATATGGAAAACGAATTGTTTAATGGCGAATATTTTTTTCAGAAAATACAATGGGAAGGGTTGTTAGCTAAGAATCCTGTTGAACTCGCAGTTAACGGTCAACAGGTGAATTCTTCTGTAATCCCGCTTCTTCGTCAATCAAGGTACACCTCGGAGGAAGCACTTGAGGTACTGAAAAAAGAAGGTCCAAAGTACCAATATGGAACCGGTTGCCTTTCAGATGGAATTCTGGGAATGTGGATAGCCAGTGTCTGCGGTTTGGATGAAGTGATTGACAACACAAAAGTTACAAGTCATTTGTTGTCGGTATATAAATATAACCTGAAAAAAGACCTTTCAAAACATCCAAATACACAAAGATCAACATATGCCCTGGGAAAAGAAGGAGGATTATTGTTATGTTCCTGGCCGAAAGGAGAAAACCTGACATTACCTTTTTTCTACAGTGATGAAGTATGGACAGGTATTGAGTACCATGTTGCAAGCCATCTGATGATGAAAGGAGAAGTGGAAAAAGGACTTGAAATTGTACGAACCTGCCGGTCAAGGTACAATGGTGCTGTGCGCAATCCCTTTAATGAAGTGGAGTGCGGATACTGGTATGCCCGGGCAATGTCCAGTTACGGACTTTTACAGGGCCTGACGGGTATCAGATACGATGCGGTGGAAAAAATCCTCTACATTGATTCCAGGATCGGGAACACTTTCACCTCCTTCCTTTCCACCGCCGGAGGATTTGGGAATGTGGGACTTGAAAACGGGAAGCCTGTTGTAAAGGTAGTATATGGCAATATAGATATAGATAAAATCTATGTTTCAGGTAAAAAAATGAAATAGAAGAAATACACAATGAAATTCAGTTCAACCGACTGGTTTCGGAACTCTTTTCAGTGTACAATAAAAAATGTGAAGTGTTGTGATATTGAATACAAACCAGCGTGAAAATTGATTTAACTTCTGTACGATTTGGATATGTGGCCTGTGCCAGTGCGTTTCTGTCGGTAACATCCTGCAATCAGGGAGAAAAAAAGACAGAAACCCGGCCCAACGTTATTATAGTGTTAACCGATGACCAGGGTTACGGGGATATCTCTGCACATGGGAATCTGGTGTTAGAAACCCCAATGCTGGATAAACTGTATGCCCGGAGTGTACGTTTCACTGATTTTCATTCCGCTCCTATGTGTACTCCTACGCGCGGACAACTGCTTACCGGCAGGGATGCTTTTGATAACGGAGCTACTATGGTTTGTATGGGACGGTCTATGATCAGGGAAGAAGTTCCAACCATGGCCGATATTTTCAAAGCTTCGGGGTACAAAACTGCACATTTCGGGAAATGGCATTTGGGTGACTCCTATCCTCACCGCCCGCAGGACAGGGGATTCGAAGTAACTGTTCATCACGGAGCATGGGGAATTGGTTCTATTGCCGACCACTGGGGTAATACTTACTGGAACGATACATACTGGAGAAATAACATGCCCCGGAAATATGAGGGATACTGCACAGATGTATGGTTCGATCTTTCGATAGACTATATTCGTAAACATGATAATAACGGTACTCCTTTTTTTATTTACCTGGCTACCAACTGCCCTCACGGACCACATTTATGTGATGACAAATATTCAAATCCTTACCTGGAACAGGGCATCAGAGAACAAGTTGCTAAATTTTACGGACAGATAGCCAATATTGATGAAAATATGGGAAGACTTTTGGATGTGCTTGACGAAACAGGACTGGCTGAGAATACTATCCTTATTTTTATGACAGATAATGGAACTGTTCGTGGACATGAAATTTTTAACGCAAATATGCGCGGTCACAAAACAGAACCCTACGAAGGCGGACATCGTGTTCCTTTGTTTGTTCGCTGGCCGGGAGGAAACCTCGGAAAACCAAGGGATATTGATCTACTCACTCAGGTACAGGATATATTACCTACACTTATTGACTGGTGTGATTTAAAGATACCTGAAAACTCAAATTTTGACGGTTCATCCCTGGCATCCTTGTTTATGGGAAATAATGAAACACTGGATGACAGAATACTGGTAGTTCAGTATGAAAATCCATACCGGCCGGATGAAGATAAAGCGGTGATGTGGAAAAAATGGAGACTGGTAAAAAATAAGGAATTGTATGATCTCACTGGTGATCCGGGACAAAAAAACAATATAGCAGATCAACATCCTCAAGTGGTGCATAAGCTTCAGGAGTTTTATGAGGAATGGCTGGAAAGAACTATGCCTGATTATCAGAAGGAGCGTTACATTCATCTTGGGTCTGAAAAACAGAATCCTATGCTGCTCTATTCTTCCGACTGGAAGGGTTCCTACGCTGACAATAACGGTAACCTTTTCGCTGGTGACAGAATAGGTTACTGGGATGTAATCATAGATAAACCAGGCAGTTATGATTTTACTCTTTCCAGATGGCATCCCGATTCAGGATTACCCCTTACGGCTCCAATGAAAGATCGTAATGGAAATAACCGGGGGGCAATTCCCATTGCATATGCAAGATTAAAGATTGGAGATTATGATAAAATAATTCAAATCTCACCTGAACAGACAAATGTGATTTTTACTCCAGTTCATCTTCCGGAAGGCATTAATAAGCTGGAAACATGGTTTCTGGATAAAAATTTACAGCCTGTTTGTAGCGCTTATTACACATATGTCGAGAGAATTAAATAATTAAAATCAAGATGATATAAAATAAATTCTTTTCTCTTCTCATCATTAGTTAAAAATATTAAACCTTCCAGGGGATTATTATTCGTTTTTATTACTAAATCCGATTGAGGTAATCTAATTTATTTAACCGGATAGTATCTATTATATTACTTTTACATCTATCTTTATAATTATAATACACTATCGAAAAAGAAAGGAGCAAGATGATGAAAGCCACAAACCAAGTCAACATTCCGAAAAAATGATAAAAAATCGAAACTACCATGACTCCCACCCTAAAACCATCAAACCCTTTTATTCTCCCAATACTATATTCAGCCTGTTTATTATTTATTAGTTGCGGAGAACAATCACAACCATCTAAGGAAAAATCAGTAAAAAATAAAGAGTATACCATAGCCGCTTATGTATGGCCCTCGTGTCATCACGATGAGCGCTTTGGGGATATGTTATGGCCCAAAGGCACAGGCGAGTGGGAAGTCATTAATAAAGGAAATCCCCGTTTTGAAGGACATTATCAGCCACGTCTGCCGTTGTGGGGGTATGAGATGGACAACGACCCGCAGGTAGTGGAAAAATGGATTGACGTAGCCGTTGACCATGGTATAAATGTGTTTATTTACGATTGGTACTGGTATGACGGGGGACCTTTCCTGGAAAGCGCCCTTAATGACGGTTTCCTGAAAGCAAAAAACAATTCAAAGATGCAGTTTTATATCATGTGGGCTAACCACGATGTGAGAAGAAATTACTGGAACGTTCATAAGTTTACAGACGATACATCCTTACTATGGAATGGGGCAGTGGACTTAGATAACTTTAAAATTATTGTTGACAGGGTAATAAAGCAATATTTTAATCAGCCTAACTATTTTAAAATTGATGGTATGCCTGTGTTTTCAATCTTTAGCGTGGGTAAATTACTGGAAAGTTTTGACGGGAGTTTGGAGGAAACCCGCAAAGCACTGGATTATTTCAGGGAGGAAGTGAAAAAAGCAGGGTTTCCGGGTTTGCATATCCAGTGGAATCAGGGTGGGGGTTCCATTATGTCGGAAGAAGCGGCCACAAGGTTTTCAGAACGAGTCAGAGAAATGGGATTCAATAGTGTGGCAATGTACAATATGGGAGGTTTCAGTGAAGATTACCTGGTTTATGGCTCCAATTCAATAAAGATCAGGGCACAGATGGATTCGATCATAGATGTGCCGCTATTCCCTTGTGTTTCCATAGGCTGGGACGATACTCCGCGGTTTCCGGCCAAAGGTATCAAAGATGTGGTGCACTATCATAATACACCTGAAAGTTTTGCAGCCTTGCTTCAAAAAGCAAAAGAGTATGCTGACAGCCATCCTGAACAGCCAAAACTGATCACTATCAACGCCTGGAATGAATGGGTGGAAGGCAGTTATCTTCTGCCTGATATGTTGAACGGGTTTGACTATCTGGAGGCGGTTAAAAAGGTGATGGAAGGGGAAATGGACAACTGTCCGTAAACTTCACCTTGTTTCATAGAAATCTTCAAAGTCAATATATGTAAATTCCGTTAGCTCCTTATCATTACTATAATCAGCATAGAACTATAATCAGCATAGAGTTCGTTAACTGCTTTCTTCATCGGCGAGGAGTTTTGTTGTTACCTAATAGTTGGCTCAATACTTGCGGTTCTGGTTTCTATCCATTGTGGAGTACTTATTTATCCTTTATCATATAAATTGTTCCTCGATTTTTACCTATAGAATCAATTATCTGCTCGTTCTTTAAATATTGCAAATCCTTTTTTAACGTATGTATCGTAATGTCTGTAAAAACTTTAAATAAATCATTCAATTTAATTGGTTGTTCCTTTTCAATAAAGACTTTAATCCTTTTTTGTCTATCGTTTAGATATCCCCCTTTTGATTTAAATACATCATATTTTTGTTCAAGTCTTTGTATCAGAGTCTCTAATGAAGACAGAAAAAATATAATCCAGTTATTTATTCGCTCAGTATCAGTATATCTATCTTTTTGCCCATCCATTAATGCCTCATAATATGATTTTTTCTTTTGTTCAATCAGATTTTCAAATGAAACATATTGAACAAATTGATAATTGTTTTTGAGCAATAGTAAATTTGTCAATAATCTTGATAATCTTCCGTTGCCATCTTGAAAGGGATGAATTGAAAGGAATTCGTAAATAAATAATGCAATAATTACTAATGGATGAATCTCATTTATTTTTAATTGTTCATTTGTCCAATCAATCAAATCAGTCATTTCATTCTCAATCAGATGTGGTTCAGTTGTATTGAAAATTATTTTTTGAGTGCCATCAGGATAATTTGCAACAACTTTGTTCGAGAGATTTTTATAATTTCCGCGATGCCTGTCATCTTTGGTACTGTATTTCAACAATCGTTGATGCAATTGCCGAATATAGTTTTTTGAAATTGAAATATCAGGAAAACTTTCATAGATCATCTCAAGAACATCGTAATAACCAACTACCTCTTGTTGGTCTCGTGTTTTTAATTTAGTTATTTCCACATTGTCAAGGAGTTCTTTAATTTCCTCATTAGTTAATTGAGCACCTTCAATCCTGGTTGAGGAGCCAATCGATTCAATAGTTGCAATCTTGCGAAGTTCTTTTAGGTAAATATTCTCTTTTTGCTCAACTATATTCCATTTGCCTTTGAATGAATCAATGTAACTTATCAGTTTTATAATTTGCTGATTTGTCTTAAAATCAAAGTTTAGTTTATTTTGAAATTTATCCATTGATTATCTATAAATTATCCATTCAAAGATAAGTTAAAATATCGAATTATCTATTTTTTATCTATAAATTATCTATTTGTAATGTAGCTCCAGTTTGCCCTAACGGTGGGCATATGAGTCATGGCGGTTTTCGAAGCGAGTCTTTATCAAGCGGGGCAGAAATTACAATAGAAATACCACCCTTGGCGACCCACAAATTTCTTTTATAATATCATTAGTTCTCATAATTTTTTTTTGTTTTGCAAGTTACTAAATTTTGTGTGCTTGTCCATATCATTTAACTTCTTCTTACTATGCCCCATAACTTCAATACCTATGTGCTTGTTATCAACTGCGTTTACCATTATGGGGGCATGAGATAGGCAATGACTCGCAAGTGGTTGAGAAATGGATAGACGTGGCTGTTGATCATGGTATCAATGTATTCGTTTACGACTGGTACTGGTATGACAAGGGATTATTCCTGGCGAAGAACCTCAGCAAAGTATTCCGGGTTCACCGTAAATAATTACTCTTCCGGGTAGTTTTATGCTATGGCAACCTGGTTGATAAAGTAACTGTTCCTAAATATTATTTCACCGATAACGGCCTGTTGAACCTTTTCCTGTTGGATGGGAATACTTCTTTGCTTGAAAATATGGTAGTCATTAATCTGTTGCGTAAATACGGACGCAATCATGCTGTCTATTTTTATAAAAAGGGAATTGAATTCGATTTCTATGTGCCTGATGCCGCTACTACGGCTATTCAGGTTTGTTATGATCCTGACAACCGCGCCGGCACTTTTGACAGGGAAGTGAAGGCATTACTGAAAATTGCAGAAGTATTGGAGTGTCGTTATTTGTTAATCATCACACGCGACACCGAACGGATGTTGGAGATGAGTGGCAAAAAGATTGAAGCTATCCCCGTATGGAAATGGCTGCTAAATTTATAAAATCAGCCAGGCAGCTTTGTGATATGCCTGGAGGAGTGCCTGCTACAAATTAGAGCCTGGCCGGCCGGACACTTTTCTTAAATTTTGCATAACCAAAGTCGTTTACTTCTAAAAATTTTCTGCTAAATTTGAAAATATCATAGATCAAGAATTTATATGAATAAAATAATAAGTGATTCATTATAGTTAGAATTTTAATAAATCCCCACCCATGCCCACCAACCGAAGAAATTTCCTCAAAACCGGCTTCATTGGAGCCGGATTACTCAGCACAGGCATAATTTCCTGTGTTTCACCTGAAAAACAGGGAGAGAACAAGAAGGATCCAAAACCCCGCTTAACCCAACACTTCAATATGTGCGGTTATGCTGCACCTAAACTCGATAAAGTGCGGGTGGGATTTATAGGGCTCGGAAATCGCGGCCCGGCTGCAGTTCAACGCTTTACTTATATCGAAGGTGTTGAGGTTGTGGCATTATGCGATAAACATGAGGATCGCGTGGAGAAGGCACAGAAGATCCTTGAATCGCAGGGGCTTCCATCTGCAAGATCCTACACTGGTTCAGAAGATGCATGGAAACTACTGTGCGAAAATCCGGATATAGACCTGATTTATATTTGTACCCCATGGGCATGGCATACTCCTATGTCAGTATATGCTATGGAACATGGCAAACATGCGGCTGTTGAAGTACCCGCCGCTATAACTGTGGATGAGGCCTGGCAGCTTGTGGAAACCTCCGAGCGTACGCGCAAACACTGCATGATGCTTGAAAATTGCTGCTATGACTTTTTCGAGCTTCTAACCCTCAATATGGCACGCCAGGGGTATTTCGGTGAGATCATTCATTGTGAAGGAGCATATATTCATGATTTACTTGAAAAAAATTTCAATAAGAATGATTATGTAGATATGTGGCGTCTGAAAGAAAACATGCGGGAAGGGAATTTATATCCCACGCATGGGCTGGGCCCTGTATGCCAGATACTGAATATAAACAGGGGAGATCAGATGGAGTATCTTACAGCAATGCAATCGGCCGATTTTTTGATGGCGGCCCGGGCAAAAGAGCTGGCTGCAGAAGATGATTTCTACAAGGAATTTGCAGATGTAAAATACAGAGGGAATATAAATACCACTGTTGTCCGCACGTATAAAGGTAAGACAATTATGGTACAACATGATGTCACCAGCCCGCGACCTTACTCCCGTATTCACCTTTTGAGCGGCACTAAAGCCATGGCACAGAAATGGCCTTTGCCTGCACGGATATCGAAAGAACATGGCTGGCTCGATGCTATAGAATTAAAAGCTGTCGAAGAACAATTTACTCCTGAAATAGTAAAACATGTGGGTGTGTTAGCCAAACAAATAGGTGGACACGGCGGTATGGACTTTATGATGGACTGGCGCCTGATTGACTGCCTGAGAAACGGATTACCGCTGGATCAGGATGTATATGATGCTGCCTCATGGAGTATAATTGCCCCCTTAAGTGAAGTATCCGTAAATAATCGCTCAGATTCTGTCGATATCCCTGATTTTACCTGCGGGTCATGGAAAACCAACAATCCTGTTGAACTGACTTTAAAAGGTGGAGGAACTACGGGAGTGGTTATGAAAAAGGTTGTGAAAAGTGAACAGTTAAATGTTGGCTGAACAAGAGGTAACCCGATTGAAACTTTCCGCAAAAGACCTGTCAGTCTCGCAGACCACCTTTGTAACTGCTTTAGTTGATGCGACTGACAGCGTCGTACCATGAAATACAGTAAATAAATAATGCAATTATATTTTTCCTTCTTTTAGGGGGTAGTATTTTTATGGCCCCCTCCAGGGGTGGTAGTTTATTTAAGTTCTCAAACATTATAACTTTGTCTTTGTTATAGTAAGCGAATAAGATCTTTATAAATTAACGTGAGTTCGATATTAATTTTCAGGGCAAAAACAATATGTATTTTCATATAAGTTGTTATATTTAAATCACATAGAAACAATAAAAAAATCTTCTTATCTCGAACTCACGTTAAATTAATAAATTTTTTTCCCAATATGAATCTGACTTCAAAAACATGCATAATCACCGGCTCTACATCCGGTATAGGCAAAGAAACAGCCATGGAACTTGCCCGCAGAGGAGCCACTCTTGTTCTTCCTGTAAGGGATATTGCTAAAGGAAATGCATTGAAAGAAGAAATCATTCATAAGACCGGAAATTCCCATGTGGAAATTATTCAGTGTGATCTTTCCTCCTTTAAATCTGTACGGAATTTTGTGTCTGATTTTCGCGAAAAATATAATGAACTGCATATATTAATAAATAATGCCGGTTTGTGGGAATCGAAGCACATAAAATCGGCTGACGGTATTGAGATGATATGGGCTGTGAACCATCTCGCCCCGTTTCTGCTCACTAATCTTCTGCTGGATGTTATGAAAAGAAGCGCTCCCGGGAGGATCATCAATGTGTCAAGTGAAGCACACCGGACAGGGACGATAAATTTTAACGACCTGGAAGGAAATAAGAGATGGAATAGCTACAGAGCCTATGCACAAAGTAAACTCGCAAATATATTATTCACCGGGAAACTGGCTGAATTACTTAATCACGATAACATAACCGTTAATTGCCTTCATCCTGGGGTGGTGGCTACCAGGCTGTTCAACTGGTTCCCTGAATTCTTAATTAAAATTGCTTCCCTGTTCATGCTGTCGCCCGAAAAAGGGGCTCAAACTACCATTTACCTCGCAACATCATCAGAGGTGGAAAATATTACGGGAAAATATTTTTCAAGAAAGAGAATAAGAAAGCCTCTTATCAGGAAAAATGATCCGGAACTTGTTGATAAACTTTGGAATATCAGCATGGAGATGACCGGGTTAAAGTGATATGGTTAAATAATATATTCTATTATTGCTCATGTTGTTAATAATCAACACCTTTCTTTTGCGTTATATTGCGCCTTGGAACCATAGGTTTCCTTTGTATACATGTGCTCTGTATTCCTCGCTTTACACCAGGTGATGAAAGTTTAGCGAGCTATTGATATTTTGAAATTTTTTAATTTGTTTTATGCCACATAAGCATATGTTATTTTAATCTTCAGGGCATGAATGTCTCAATAAAAAAATCCAATTTTCGCTGGATCATCGTTGCACTACTTTTCTACTCAACAACGATTGTTTATTTTGATCGTGTAATACTGGGTATTCTCGCTCCTTTTATTACTCAGCAGATTGGCTGGAGCGAGAAGGAATACAGCTATGTAGTGTTTTCTTTTCAGTTAATGTATGCTTTTGGTCCGGTATTTATAGGTTTTGTGATTGACCGTCTTGGAACAAGAGTGGGATTTTCAATCGCTGTAGTTGTATGGGCGCTTGCCAGTCTGTCTCATGCAGCAGCACGTTCCTGGATTGGTTTTGCGTTGGCCCGGATGGGATTAGGGATCGGACAATCTGCAAATTTTCCGGCAAGTATTAAAACTGTTGCCGAATGGTTCCCTCAGAGAGAAAGAGCATATGTTACAGGTGTTTTTAATGGTGGATCCAATTTCGGACAGATAATCGCTCCTGTAATAATTCCTGTTGTTCTCTACTTTTTCGTTCATTGGCAATATGTTTTTGTACTGTCGGTTATTTTAAGTGCAATCTGGTTTATACTATGGCTGTATCTGTTCAGGTCACCGGAAGAAAGTCCTTATGTTAATTCGCTTGAACGGGATTATATCAACAGCGATCCGGAAGAACCTGAAAAGGTAAAAATACCATGGCTGGAGCTTATTAAGTACCGCCAAACCTGGGTGGTTACTCTCGGAAAAATGTTTGCTGATCCGGTATGGTATTTCTATCTTTTCTGGGGAGCGAAATTTTTAAACGCAAAATTTGATGTAGAATTGAAAGGTCTGGCACTTCCACTTGTAGTTATTTACCTGGTAGCATGGATGGGAGGAATTTCGGGTGGAGCAGCATCTTCATTTTTACTGAAAAAAGGCAAATCTATTAATTTTTCGCGTAAAATTACAATGCTGGCAACTGCCTTGCTGGTCCTCCCCGTGATGATGGTGCCATTTATAGATTCATTGTCTGTTTCCGTGGGATTGATTGCACTGGCCGCTGCGGCACATTGTTCCTGGTCAGCCAACATTTTTACCGTGGCCAGCGATTTATTCCCGAAAAATATTATTGGTTCGGTTATCGGCCTTTCCACTACCGCAGGATCATTTGCTGCAATGGGAACAGCTTTGCTGATAGGCCATGTTTTGAATGAATCCGGCACACAGGGATACGTTTTCCCTTTTGTGATAGCTGCTTTCGGTTATCTCACAGCCTTATTGATCATTCATCTTATATTGCCCAGGATGAAACCTTTATCCCTGAATGTTAAGAGAAAAGATTCTTTAAATAGTAATTGACGTGAGTTTGATATAACGAACTAATGTAGAATGAGAAGCACAAATAATCACGCATTAATTTCTCATAGCTATAGCAAAAAAGGAGAGATTTGAATAGAATTAAACAATGCTCTAATGAACTCAAGAGAAAGAATTTTAAAAGCCCTCGCACATGAAGAGCCCGACCGTATTCCTTTCGATCTTGCGGGAACAATCTGGACAGGTATTTCTAACGTTGCTTATCAAAACCTTCGGAAGTATTTGGGCATGAAGCCAATGACACCTGTATGGTCGGATGTGATCCAGCAAATCATTATTCCGGATGATGATATTATGGAGAAGTTCAATGTGGATACACGCGGCCTGTTTCCTCTTACAAGTCATAACTGGGATGTTTATTCCAACGTCAGAGATTGTGGTGATTATCTGGAATACACAGATGAATGGGGTTTTGTTCATCATTTTCCTGAAAATGGGTACTGGTTTTCCCTTGTGAAAAGTCCTCTGGAGGAAGCTGATTTTGAAGTTGATGGAATTACAGAGCAATACTCATGGCCGGATGCACGTACTAAAATAAGGTTTTCCGGTTTGCGTGAAAAAGCAATAAGCTTCCGTGAAAAGGGGAAAATAGTGATGATTAAAGGACTATGTGCCGGATTATTTGAAATGCATCAGCGTATAAGAGGGATGACACATGCAATGACTGATCCGTTTTTATTTCCTGTTAATTCGGATAAACTCATTGGAAAACTTTCTGATCTGAAGATTGAATTCTGGGATGCAGCATTGGATGAGCTCGGGGATAAAGTGGATATTGCCGGTGAAGGTGATGATTACGGGACGCAACAGTCGCAGTTGATAAGCCCCGGACATTTCAGGGAATATTATAAACCGCATCTTACCCGTGTCCTGGCATTTATTAAAGAAAAAGCGCCCCATGTTAAATTAATTTTTCATTCCTGTGGAAATGTACGTCCAATAATTCCGGATTTGATTGAAATGGGAGTTGATATTTTGAATCCTGTTCATATCACTGCTGAAGGGATGGAACCGTTGCAGTTAAAAAAAGACTTTGGCAGTTCTATAGTCTTCTGGGGAGGAGGTGTGGATACGCAGCATGTTTTACCAGCAGGAACAAAAGCCGAAGTCGTGTATGATGTGAAAAGAAATATTGAGGCCCTGGCACCGGGCGGCGGATTCATATTCAGTACGGTACACAATATACAGGCTGAGGTGCCGCCGGAAAATATTTTAGCTATGTGGGAAACTTTACAGGAAAATTTTTATTAATTTAACAACCTGACCATATAAAATAAAATCTCATGGAAAGAAGAAAATTCATTAAAACAACTGCTGCGACTAACTTTGGTGTTATGGCTACTCCCACTATCCTGTCAGGAAACAGATGGAAACGTGCCAACGACAGGGTGAATATTGCTGTTATTGGTATCAGAGGCATGGGACAGTCGCATTTAAAATCATATCAGGAATTGCCAAATGTCGAAGTCGCAGCTTTATGTGATGTGGACGAAAATATTTTTGATGACATAGTAAAGAAACATTTTACTTCAAAAGGACTTCGTAAACCAAGGTTATATAAGGATATGCGTAAGGTCTTTGAAGACAAGGCCATTGATGCCGTTTCAATTGTAACTCCCAACCACTGGCATTCACTTGCCGGAATCTGGGCAATACAGGCAGGAAAGCATGCAAGCATTGAAAAACCATGCTGTCATACCATTCAGGAAGGAAAAATGCTCGTTGAAGCTGCAAAAAAATATAATCTGGTTGTGCAGGATGGGGCTGAACAACGTAGTAATCCGTGTTCTCAGTCCGCGGTTCGCTTCATGCGCGATGGTAAACTGGGAGAGGTGTACATGGGGAAAGGAGTTTGTTATAAATGGCGTGATTCAATCGGAAGATACCCTGACGGGTACATGCAGGAAGGAGAAAAATATGCCAGTACAATTAACAGCAACGCTTATCTTGGACCCTATACAAAAGCGTATATGAATAAAGTGGATTATGATATGTGGTTGGGACCTGCTCCTGAAATGCCTTTCAACCGGAATCGTTTTCACTATAACTGGCACTGGTATTGGGACTATGGGAATGGAGATATGGGGAACCAGGGTGTTCATGAGATGGATATTGCCCGCTGGGGATTAGGAGTGAAGATACCCTTAAAAGTAAGTGCCGTGGGAGGCCAAATGATGTTTTCTGACGATCAGGAAACACCCAATGTCATGATGGCTGTATTTGAATTTCCAAATAACGAAGGTGGGGGAGATAAGAAAAAAATACTCCAGTTTGAGGTGCGGCATTGGATGACCAACCCGGAAGGTAATCATCTGGGATCTTCAGAAAATTTAACAAATACATATATGACAAGCTCTGCCAACGTGGTGGGTAACATTTTCTATGGTTCAGAAGGATATATGCTGAAAGATGTTAATTCATGGCAAACATTTATGGGAAAAGACAGAACTCCTGGTGAATCAGGAAAAGGCCTGGGAAATCATTATAAAGACTTCATTGATGCTATAAGGGCAAATGACCCGGGAATGCTTACGGCTCCGATAGAAGAAGGTTTTTACTCGTGTTTGCTGATACATCTGGCAAATATTTCATACAGACTGGGCAGGACACTGAATATTGATCCAAATGATCTTTATGTTATTGATGATGATGAAGCCAACAGGATGTTTACAAAGGAGTACAGGAAACCCTATATTTTACCCAACAGGATTTAATGGTTACAGACTTCAGGAATGCGCTCATCGCATCTCCTGATTATTATAACAACTTCTGAAGTGAATTATTCATTCATACCCAATCCTGTATAAAAAACTGTCAGTCCTCAATATTATACTATTCCTTAAAACAGCCGGTGTAGCCCATATCTCCCCGTCCATCTGGTTTCTGGCAAGTATATTCAGTTCCTTTCCTTCTTTTATTACCAGGACTTCCCCTCCGGTAGATGAAAAATATATTTTTCCATTCGCATAAACAGGGGAAGCATTATACTTATCTCTTAATCTCATTGTCCATATCTCTTCTGAGGTATTTGCTTTTATGCACATTAATGTATTCCTTGTATCCACTGTATATAATAAACCATTCTTTAGTACAGGGGTTGATAATTGCAATACCCCTGTCTCTTTTTTCCATCTCACATTTATTTCGGTTATATCACCCTGTCCGTAAGGGTCAACCGCGATAAGTTCAGAGAACCTGGTTCCGTCCTCTTTAACCATATGTCCCGTAAAAAAGCAGACAATACCATTTTCATATACCGGCATGGCAATGGTTGATTCTGCTCCCCTTATTACGCTCCATATCTCTTCCCCTGTTAAGGGATCATAAGCATTACATACAGCCGATCCGTTCGAAATGATAATATCTCTTCCGTTGATTTTAACGGGAAGGGGAGTGACATAAGCCTTTTTACCTATGGTGGGTAAGGGAAAATAGGGCTCTTCAGGCCTGTAAGTTCTCCATATTTCCTTTCCTGTATATTTATCAAGGGCAACAAGATATCGTACATCCGTACCCTCAAAGTGAAGGATCAGCAAATCATGAAAGAGCAGGGGTGAAGACCCCGGTCCCTGCACATGATCACATTTCAGGTCAGTACGGCTCCATACTACAGAACCACCGGAAGTATTAATACAGGCTGTACCCATACTGCCAAAGTGAACATAAACAAAATCCTTTTCAATACATGGCGTCGGGGTAGCGTAGGAGTTAATACTGTGCTTCCGTATTATGCTGTCGGGTTTAAACAAGCTAATATTATGAATGATCTTACCTGTTTCGAAATCCATGCATACTGCAAAAAGCTCTTTACCATCAGGAGGGGCCGTAGTAACCCAGATCTGATCACCATATACTACAGGTGATGACCATCCTCTTCCGGGAATAGCTTTCTTCCATATGACATTTGTACTATCATTAAATACAACAGGTACACTGTCAACATTTGCAATCCCATCCAACCGGCTTCCCCGGAAATGTGTCCAGTTATCGTCCTGGCAATGTGTCTGAACGGGAAATGCCAAAAAAATAACCAGGAATAAAATGGGGATATAAAGGTTAATTCTGTTCATCTGATTACTATTGTTAACTTACTGTTTTTAAATAAATTTTCCCTTTTTCGCCTCAACAAGCCAATCGATATAAAGAGCTGGTTTCTGTTCGGCGGATTTTCATTCCGTCATTTTTCCAGGGGTTGCCACCCCTGGCTATTCAATTTCTACCCCTC
>CAYVTV010000050.1:0-19552 GCA_964454295.1 uncultured Bacteroidaceae bacterium | reverse complement strand
ATTAATATTTTATCGAAAGTGTCATCTGGAAGATTAGTTTCAGTGTCAGAACCGATTACTGTAATGAATCTGTTAAGGATAGGTTTTCCTTTAACATTTTGGTAAAAAGTCACAACTTCATTGATCGCTTTTGGATTACAAACATTAGAGTCAATATCCTGAATGTAGAAAGTTATACTATCGTGAAAAATTGACAGCATAGCTTCAATATATCCGTTTCCGGCCCCCACGTCTGCAACTGTTTCACCAGGTTTGAAGTTTATTGTATCAATGCATCGACCCCTTAGATGCTCTTGCGCCTCTTCTTTACTACTCAGGAAAGGATAACCATCGATTGGCTGCATTGAGTCATCACGGCTAATCCTATTGTCATGATTATTCTTGCAGTTTACGAAAACGCAAGTAAGAAAAACTGAGATTACTACAAAAATCTTTTTCATATGATTTAGAATTACTGTAATTTGTCTTCTTTAGCAGTGTTTTATATTGACCAGAAATGTTTATTCGGGATGCTTCTCTATTCCACCTATCGGGAGTCTGTGCAAAAACCCATTTCAGCAAAATAAAGATATGCATAATTCCTGTTTTAAGAACGTATAGAATGCTTAAATTTTCAGAGTGGCTGTCTGCAGTTTTTTACAGCATGCTGTTTTTGAATGACCAAAAAGGCTCTAAATGAACCAATTTAAAAAGTGGGGTCAGTATGTTCTGAAATTGTATTGTCCGGAGGGCAAGCCAAAACTGAAAATGCTTCTCCAAGGGGGTCAGTATGCTCCGTTTTTTCCACGGTTCTTTACATCAATGAAGGAGGTACCGCAAGCAAAAACCTTTAAAACTTCAAAGAACACTTCCTGTTTTCAATACCAAAAAACAACAAAACCGTCATTAAGTACATAGCGGGTGGCCCGGCGGATGTAGTTCAATATTTATGCTGAGCTTGCCGAAGTGCCGACTCTTCGCTGGGTTCCCGAAAAACCGGGACAGGCATTGCAGACCGCTCAGAGTCCTATTTATTACCTTACGTTATTATTCAAGCACTATTTTTTTTATGAATATTTCTTTGTTTGTTTCTACGCTAACAAAGTAAATACCTTTTGCATTTTCAGTTAAATCAATCGTTACTTGTTTATCTGAATTTATCAGTTGCTTAACTATTTTTCCATTAATATCTGTCACGTTAACATTATTGATTTCTTCTCCCTCAATTGTAATTATATCACTTGTGGGATTGGGATAAATATTTATTGAAGTATTAGTAATTTCTTTTACACTAACACCTGTTATTGTATAACAAATAGATGTATCAACACATGTTCCATCATCTATAATTACCGCATAACTTCCATTAACTGTTACAGTAAAACTTTGATTGGTTTCACCTGAAACAGGATTGTTATTACCATTGCAATCTATCCATTGATAGGTTGCACCTGATAGGTTTGCAGTAAGTGTCATTGCATTCTCTGTAACTGAAATATCAACTGTATTAATCGTCAAATCAAGGGTTACTACACTATCGCATCCATTTACATTGGTCAAAGTGTGAGTTGCTGTATTATTGCTTGATGTGTACGTATTACCGTCAATCCAAGTGTAGCTATCACAAGCAGTTATTGCATCCGTTCCAGTATTGCTGTAATTAATCGTCAGGTCAATGGTTATAGTCGAATCACAACCAGTCACATTTTCTATTACAGCAGCTTTTATTCCTGAAGTAGTATAAACTGCTCCATCGGGTGCTGTATAGCTGTCACATGCTGTTTCGGTAATCGAGCTTGTTGAATGATTATTTACTGTAATACTTACTGCTGTTCTATTTTTACTTGCCATGCAAGTACTATCTTGTGCATAATATGTCGTATCTGAATATAAATTTGGAGTTAAAAAAGAATCAGTACTTTCAATAAAATTGCCATTTTCTTCTGAATCATACCAACTAATTGTTCCACTACCGGTAACTGTTAAAGTCGTTGAATTACCAGAACAAATTGATTTAATTGCTTCATCAGTAATATCTATTGGTGCTTCTGGTGGAGAACAAAATACCATTTGAATAATTGCGATATCACTCTCTACAAAACTTGCACTTGGTGGTGAGGCTGGATCAACATCTAAAGCGTCATTTCTATATATCATACCAGTATTTGTACCGCTAGTAAAGGATCTCCATTGTTGTTTATTAGTATCATACCCAGGCGTATTTTCATCTATTGCAACTACCAAATTATCAGAATTATTGTAGTAGAAAGGGGTTTCTAATTCAATCTCTATCCAATTATTAATAGAAGGATAAGTTACTGTGTTATCAAATACTTTTGTTAGATTTGAAATGGATATCCAGTCATCACTATTTGAAAATGCAGTTTTACTAGTATATCCTAAGTAGATTACCCAATCAAGACTTTTAGTAAAGTCTCCTGCCAAAAAATAAAATCGTATAGTTGTTATATACCCTGATGTGCTAATTTGTGATTGGAGATATATTTGTTGTGTATAGGTATAGCCCCACCAGCCACCTATTGGAAAATAGTCCGTAGTAGTATAAGGCTCTGTTCCAACTTCAATGATAGTTTGAGAATGCAAATTGGAAAAACTCAAACATAAACATAGTAAAAATAGCAAATAGTATTTCATAACTTTATAATTATTGAGTCCACTCCGAAAAGTCGGAGTGAGTTATAAACAATTGATTGTTAATAAATTATGTTCCACGTAGAACGTTATATATTTGATATTTAGATACTTATGGTTATTTTATACTGTAAATACTAAACCCGCATATCATGTTCAGAGCATCAAAAAAAGAAACACAACTTGACATGTTCACCAGTATATCAGGAATGCTGAAAGGCGCTGCGTTTGAGCAGTTTCAGAATGGACAGTCCTGGCAAAACATGTTCCGTGAACAGGTAGTAAACCGGATCGATGAAAATCTGTTCAGGTCACTGTTCAGTGAACGTATGGGTGCGCCCAATGCCTCCATCCGTGTATTGTTGGGCATGATGGTCTTAAAAGAGGCCTTTGGCTGGAGTGACAGTGAACTGTTTGAACGTTGCCGGTTTGACCTGCTGGTGCGAAGTGCCTTAGGGTTGTTCAATATCAACGATGCCCTACCCACGGAATCGACCTGGTATCTTTTGCGCAAGCGCATACATGATTACCAGGCTGAACATCATGTGGATCTGGTGGAACAAGTTTTTCAACAAATCACACACAGCCAGGCGCAGGTCTTTGAAGTAAGCGGGCGGAGCATACGTATGGACAGCAAACTGATCGGCAGCAATATTGCCTGGTGCAGCCGTTATGAACTGGTACATGACACGCTGGGGTTGTTTTACAAGGGTATCGATTTATCGTCCCGTTCAAAGCTTTCCCCGGAAGATATGGCTGCATTGGCCGATCTATCTCTTTCCCCTGGCAATCAGGTGGTATATCGTTCAAGCAGGGAGGATGTCCAACGGCATTTGGCTAACCTGGGGGTTCTATGCTACAAAGTTCTTAGCGTGTACAGCGAAAAAGAGAATAAGTATTACTCCACCCTGAAACGGGTATTTGATGACCATTTCCATATGGACGACCATGGGCAGACAGAACTAAGGCCTTCCAAAGATATTGCATCTGACAATGTCCAGTCGGCCTTTGACACGGATTGCGCCTACCGGAACAAAGATGGCGCAAAAGTGAAGGGCTACAGTGTAAATGTCACCGAAACCTGTGATGAAGACACGTTAAATTTGATCATGGACGTCCAGGTAGACAAAGCCAACCAGCCTGATACAGCGTTTGTAAAACCAGCCGTTGAAAAAACCTCGCAGGTATTAGGCCATAAGCCTGTCGATCTGCATGCCGATGGGGCATATCAAAGTCCTGACAATATGAAATATTGCACGGAGGAAGAAATCAACCCTTACTTTACCGGTATGCAAGGACCCCCGGGCCGGTATGACCTGGAAATGAGCGAAGGCCAGCTTACTGTCACTGACACTCAAACCGGAGAAATCATACAACCCCGGCAATGCAAATCCGGCAAGTGGGCGATAACAACTGAAAAAGGTTACCGGTACTTTACCCAACAAGAAATTGATACCTGCAGGTTAAGAAAACAAATTGAAAACATGCCTGCTGAAAAACGTATGAAACGTAACAATGTTGAAGCCACCATTTTCCAATTGTGCTACCATACCCGGAACAATAAAACCAGGTATCGGGGCATAATCCAGCATAAAATGTGGGCTTTCCTAAGGTGTATATGGATAAACCTCAGGAGAATTATGTCTTACGTGGAACAAATTTGTCAAAGAACGGGGGTTTTAGGACAAAATATGACCAAAAAACCGGTTTTTTCCCAAAAATTCATTGGTGAAAAAATTTTCAAGGCAATTTTTAACTGGTATCGAACATTTTTAGAAAAATTTGATCAATTAGACATAAAATTATTGTTTAACCGAGTCCACTTTTCGTAGTGGACTCAATTATTGGTTTATAACAAGTTATTAAAAATATCAATTCTTATTCAGTAATAAAAAAGAATATTTTAATCATGGTTAAATTTTTCTGTCTTCTTGTATTATAATGCAAGGTAACGGTTACGTATATAAAAAGTTTGGCATTTCGAAGCAGGAAACTGTCAAGCCGCTAAAAATAATATTAAATGTAATACCCTTAATATTAGTGCTATCCGCCAAATGTTTTATATACGATGTTGTGTGATCGTGCGTTTTTATATAAAATTAATCTCGTTTTGCCAATTAAAACTCATTGCATCTTCAGACCATTCTGGCCATTGTTTAAACCACTCTGGCCATTGTTTAAACCACTCTGGCACATCGCATTTTTTTCTCTTTCCATTGGGAAATATGGTTTTATATCAAGAATAGGACTTCCTGGTTCTGTAAATACCCCCTTTTTACTACACAGTAAAATTAATCAATTTCCCACACAATGAATTAAAGGAACACTCAAAACTTCCTGATCACTTTAATTATACACTAACATTTCCTGTAACTCAAACTGAATTATATATAGTGCCGTTTGCCGGTTCCTTACTATCAACATTGTGCAAATATCCCGTATCATCCCGGAAAAATTTATAAAAAAAACTTGCAGGAATGATTTATTTTGATTACTTTTGATCGTTTTGATCTTTTAAATATTTCGCGCTGCCTTGATAAAAGAAAAGAGAAATACAATAATACTGGAACTACTGAACGAAAACAATTCGGTAAGTGTCACGGAAATAGCAGAAAAATGCGGCGTCTCTGAAATAACAGTGCGACGAGACCTCGAAGACCTCGCATCACAAAACCTCATCATCAGAACCCATGGAGGCGCTGTTAAAACCCGGCTGATCGAACACCTTTTTAATTACGACGAGAAATTCCAACGCTATAAAGAGGAGAAAATAGCTATCTGCAAACATGCATCCGGATATATTACGGATAATGATATTGTTTTTATCGACTGCGGAACCACTCTCGTTCATATGGCAGGATTTATTAAAGGATTTAACAACCTGACCGTTATAACAAACTCACTGCCCGTTGCATCGGAGTTGATCAACTATCCTGATATTAAACTCGTTCTTGTCGGCGGAAGTGTTATCAGTGAAAGAAAAGCGATATACGGACCCCTGGCGGAACAGTTTATTGCCAGGCATCATGCAAACAAAGCTTTTATCGGGGCCAATGGTGTTTCTCCACAAAAAGGCCTTAGCTCACACGATATGAATGAGGCGGCCATAACACTGAAAATGGCGGAAAATGCAGATACCGTTTACCTCCTGTGCGACTCATCAAAAATTGGCAGAGATTCTTTCGTCTCAATCACGTCTCTTTCGAAAATTAACTTTTTGATCACGAATAAAGGCATTGACAAAACAACTATAAAAAGGTTTCAGAAAAAAGGTATACAAATGATCACTGTTTAGATTATTCATTCACTAAAACTCAAAAATATGTCAAAATTCTGGTGGAAAGAAAACCTGGGCGAAATACCCCGGCTTATTACAGAAACCCCCGGTCCCAAATCAAAGATCATGCACGCGAACACTTCACGTTACATGAAAGGACTCAGTTCACAGGTAAAATTGTTTCCGGTTTGCTTTGAGGAAGGGATGGGCATAACGCTTACAGATGTGGACGGAAATAAGTACCTCGATTTCTCATCCGGTATTTACGTTACCTCCCTGGGGCATTGTCACCCGAAAATATCCGAAGCTATCGCCTTCTGGGCAAAAAAGCTGATGAATGCCCACGATTTTACCACCCCGGTAAAAGAAAAGCTGATGGAAAAGATGGCTTCCATACTCCCGGGTAAGCTGAATGCTATTCAGTTATATTCAGACGGAACAGCGGCTGTCGAGGCAGCAATACGTGCAGCCAGAGCCATTTCCAACAAACATGAATTTATCTCCGCATACCGTGATTTTCACGGGAAAACACTGGCGGCGGTAAGCTGTGCCCAAATGTACAGAGGGGAAACCCATAGCTACGGACCGACACGCTCTCCGGGCTTCTACATGGTCCCGCGGCCTGATCCGTATCGCCCTTTATGGACAAAACCCGACGGCACCATTGATACGGATGCCTATATCAGATTCTACGAAACTTTCATTCTGGAAGGAACTGTTGGTAATGTGGCCGCATTCGTGCTGGAACCCGCACAGGGCTGGGCAGGGAGTATTTTTCCCCCGGATGATTTTTTCCCGAAACTAAAAAAACTGTGCGATAAATATAATATACTTTTATATGACGATGAGGTCCTCGCGGGCATGGGACGCACAGGCGAATGGCTCACACTTAACCATTGGAATGTTGTCCCGGATATTGTAACTTTCGGAAAATCGTTCGGTAACGGGTTTCCTGTGACAGCCATGGTGGTTAAAGAAGAAAACGGGGATGCGCTCGAGAAAATCTCGGCCTCATCCAGTTACGGGGGAAATCCTATGGCATGCGCCGCAGCACTCGCATCCATCGAGGTCATTGAAGAGGAAGATATTCTGCAAAATGTGCGTACAGTCGGGGAATATTTCATGAAGAGAATGCAGAAAATGAAAGAACAACATCCGATAATCGGAGATGTAAAAGGGAAAGGATTCCTGCTGGGCATTGAACTGGTAAAAGATAAAAAAACCAAAGAACCTTTCGATGAAGCAGGGAAACTGGTATACCAGAAAGCATTCAGAAAAGGACTGGCGTGGATCCCTGCAGGCCATATACTCCGCATGTCCCCTCCCCTTATCATGGATGAGAAATATGCGGCAATGGGAATGGATATCATCGAAGATGCAATAGCAGAAGTGGAAAAAGAATTTGGCTATAAATAATTGGCAATGGAAAGGAAAAAAATACGTTTCGGCTTAATAGGCCTGGGTTTAATGGGGAAAGAGTTCGCCAGCTCAGTTGCCCGCTGGTGCCACCTTCTCAACCAGGATACTGTTCCGGTTATTGCAGGAATTTGCGATGTCAATAAGGCAACATGGAAATGGTATACGGAGAATTTTCCCGGGATAACCATTCAGACCGATAATTACAAAGACCTGCTGAAGTCAGATGAAATTGACGCTATCTATTGCGCAGTTCCTCATAACCTGCATGAGCAGCTTTATATAGATATTATCAGGTCCAAAAAGCATCTCTTTGGTGAAAAGCCTTTTGGAATTGACAAAAAGGCAAATAGCAACATCCTGAAGGTGATAAAAGAAAATCCGGATGTGGTTGTCCGCTGCAGTTCGGAATTCCCCTATTTTCCTGCTTGTCAGCAACTGATCAAATGGCTGCAGGCCCGCAAGTACGGAAGATTAATTGAAGTGAGGGCAGGATTTCATCATTCCAGTGATATGGACCTGGCAAAACCCATAAACTGGAAGAGAATGGTCGAAATAAACGGGGAATACGGCTGCATGGGCGACCTTGGAATGCATACCCTGCACATTCCTTTCCGGTTGGGTTGGAAACCGACAGATGTATCGGCTGACCTGCAGAAAATTGCCGAAACAAGACCCGACGGAAAAGGCGGCACTGTTCCCTGTAAAACATGGGATAATGCAGTCCTTACCTGCCGGTGTACCGATCCTCACAATGAAAAGGAGTTTTCAATGGTGGTGGAAACAAAAAGAATGGCACCCGGAGCAACAAACACCTGGTTTATCGAGGTCTATGGCACAGAGGGTTCGGCAAAGTTCTCCACTCACGATCCCAAGGCATTCAACTATTTAACAACCGGCGGCAAGGAACAGGGTTGGACACGAATTGATATTGGCTCACAGTCGGCAATTCCCAGCATAACCGGAGGGATTTTTGAATTTGGATTTTCAGACGCATTCCAACAAATGCTCGGGGCATTCATGCAGGAGTTCTCAGACAGTCCTTCTAATCACCCGTTTAGAAATGTAACACCCGAAGAAACCAGCTGGAGTCATGAGCTCTTCACTGCCGCCCTGGAATCGCATAAAAGCGGAAAAAAACAACTGTTGAACAATTTTATTTTATAAAAATAATGTTCCCCCTTTGTGTGCCTTTGTGCTACCCTTCGTGTCCTTTGTGGTTAACTCTCAAACGTATTTAACCACAATGGACACAAAGGATCTCACGAAGGACACGAAGGATATGATACAAAGGGCTTTGGACAGATGAAAGAAACAATAACCATCAAAGGTAATATTATCACTGAAAAGGGTGTCCGCGAAGGATACATCCGCCTTGAAAACGGCATCATTTCTTCGTTGCCGGTTGCCAGACCTGAGGGCAGAATCATTGACTTTGGGGATAGTTTTATCGCACCCGGCTTTATAGACCTTCATATCCACGGAATACACCACTCCCTGGTTGATAACGGTCCTGAGGAACTATCAGAAATGTGCAGAATATTGCCCCGATACGGAGTTACCGGATTTCTTCCCACTGTTACCTCCAAACCGGCAGGTGAAGACGCTGCATTTGTATCCCTGCTCGCGGAAATGAAAACTGAAGGTGCCGCAATCCTGGGTTTTCACATGGAAGGCCCTTTCCTTAAATTAACCGGTGCATTGTCTTCTGACGCTATCTCAGGATCAAATATCTCCCGGGTAGAATCATTGATTAAAGCCGCAGAACCATACCGGGCAATTTTCAGCATTTCCCCTGATGTCAGCGGTATTGAAAACATACTGCCACTGATGAGCCGTAATAACACTCCCGTTTTTATTACCCATACCATGGCAACTGTGGAACAAACTCAAAAAGCCATTGAACTGGGAGCCATACATGCCACTCACTTTTATGATGTCTTCCCCTGCCCTCCCGTGCAGGATCCCGGAGTAAGACCCTGCGGAGCCGTCGAAGCTGTCCTGGCCGATGAACGGGTAAGTGTGGATTTTATACTTGACGGAGTGCATGTAGACCCTGTTGCCGTAAAAATGGCATTGCTCTGCAAAAGAAACGGACCCGGATGCGTTTGCCTGATCTCCGATTCAAATATAGGAACAGGATTGGAACCGGGAAGATATACATTCAACACCATGGGGGAAATTGAATTTGCACACAAAGGTGCGCCTGCCAGAATGGTGAAAGACAACACCCTGGCAGGAAGCGGTTTAACTCTCGACCAGGCTTTGAGGAATGCTGTAAAATGGCTGGACATTGATTTGCCGGAAGCGGTTAAAATGGTGAGCACCAACCCCGCAAAAGTACTTGGACTTGATAACAGTAAAGGAAAACTGGAAAAAGGATATGATGCTGATTTTGTAATATTGAACAGGGAATTGCAGGTAACCCAAACCTGGATGAAAGGAAAACAATATCATTAAAATAGCTTTTATTATGAAATACTTCCCTTTTTATTCCTTTGTGAAATCCTTCGTGGCCTTTGTGGTTTATATAAATACGTTTTAAACCACAAAGGAACACAAAGTACACACAAAGGAATATGAGTTTAATTCTAAATACTATGCCATTAATATATAATACGTTAAGAAATTCCTTTTTCGTGTACCTTCGTGTATACTTCGTGTCCTTCGTGGTTAAACTAAATACCCAAATAATATGAAAAACACCAAATCAACCTTCGATTTCTCCCCCTCCCCCCACGTTCCTTTCAGAGATAAAAAAGAAATTAACCGGGTTTTAAAAATCAAAAGGGAAAATATCGAAAAA
The DNA here is from genome assembly GCA_964454295.1 of uncultured Bacteroidaceae bacterium. Classification (GTDB taxonomy): domain Bacteria; phylum Bacteroidota; class Bacteroidia; order Bacteroidales; genus CAYVTV01. Next base: position 9,422 of record CAYVTV010000050.1, on the reverse strand, counting down.
CACCCCAATCCCGATTTTAAGATACGTGTCATTCCCGATGCTGATGTTGAGTTCATCATGATAGCAGACATGTTTCAGCGGATAAAGCATTCTGCTGACACGGGTGAAAAGCTGGTAATGATCCTTCCCAATCCATGTCCGACATATAGGTTTGTTGCCCGTTTAATAAATGCATGCCAGGTTGACTGCCGGAATGTATATGCCTTTGCCATGGACGAATATGCCGATGAAAACGGGAATATAGCACCCGAAGAATGGGAATTTGGATTTACCCATGCGATGATGAAATATTTCTACTATGAAATAGACAGTAAACTGCGGCCACCCAAAAAGCAAATAACAGGGTTCACCAATAAGAATATCAAAAATTACGGACAGATGATCGCTGACATGGGAAACGCAGACGTATGCTACAGTGGGCCGGGGTGGACAGGACACCTTGCATTTATTGAACCTGATGCACCGGAATTCCAGGCTCCTCTGGAAGAATGGAAAAAGATGAGTGCCAGGATCTGCACATTGAGCCCATTCACCCTAGCTCAAAACTCACTCCATGGAAGCTTCGGCAAAAGCGGGAACCTCGCTGCCGTTCCGCCAAAGGCAGCAACCATTGGCCCACAGGAAGTGATAAACTCAAAACATAGATTGGATTTTCATTCTATTTCTGTGCATGGAACAACTACAGCATGGCAACGGCTTATAACACGCCTTGTATTACATGGCCCGATCACCCCGCTGGTGCCGGAATCAATTTTGCAGACGCTGAGAACCGATGTTTACGTGTCTGAGACCATAGCACAGAATATAGAACCCGACTGGAATAAAGGATATTAATAGGTTTAGCCCCTTTGTGTTCCTTCGTGGTTATTTTTTTACCACAAAGGCCACGAAGGGTTACACTAAGGAACACAAAGGAAACGATTTGATAATAACTTAACTAAAGTTTCGCATATGCTCAACATGTCCTGCAATGAAAAGAATAGTTAAACCCATCTCAAAACACTATTTATCAGCCGGTGCTGCCATAGCTGATATCACCCCCACCAGACCCACCTTCCTCTTTGGATATCCCTTTGTTCAGAGAATAAGCGAGGGGGTACACGACAGGCTGTTAAGCTCGGCTTTATTTCTCGCTGATGAATATAACCGTGTGTTACTTATCTCAAATGATCTGATCTACCTCAGCAAAGCATCTGTCGCCAAAATAAGAGAAGGGATAACTGAAAAGACAGGAATTCCCCCTTCATGCATATTAGTGAGCGCAACACACACACACTCCGGTCCTGTTACGGTTGACTGTATAAACTGTTCCAATGATCCGGTGGTTCCAAAAGCAGATACCGCGTATATTAACTACATGGAAGAGAAGATCATTGAAGCCGGCTGCAATGCATATCAGAATGCATCTCCGGCGGAAGCGGGTTTTATTATGGCGAACGGGACCGGTATCGGAACCAACCGTCACGACCCGGCAGGACCTGCCATAATGGATATTCCTGCTGTGGCCTTCAGGAAGCCGGACAACCGGTATATTGCATGTATGCTGGTGTGCAGCATGCACCCTACTATACTGCATGAAGATTCCAGGTTGATCAGCGGCGATTTTCCTGCTTTTACCCGGGAAATCCTGCAAAAAGAATACCTCGGAACAGACTGTCCTGTTTTATATTTCACAGGGGCGGCAGGAAATCAAAGTCCCAGGCACGTAACAAAAAGCAATACATTCGCAGAAGCTCAAAGAATAGGTGGAATAGTGGCAAATGCTATCGGGGAAAAAATCAATGCAGGACTTAACTATTCCGGTGATATTTCCCTGCAAAGTTTTCAAAAGCTCACTGACCTGCCCAGGCGTAAGTTCCCCGAACCGGAACAGGCTCAGCAGCACAGGGATGAATCCCTCGAAAGATTTGAAAATCTGAAGAGAACTTCCCTGAATCCACAGGAAATACGTACGGCAGAAGTGGACTGGTTCGGGTCGGAAGAACTGCTGCATTTGTCAAAGCTGGCCAGATCTGAAAATTTTGAGGATAATTACAAAACATGCCTGCCGGCAGAAATACAGATCATAAAAATCGGAACATGGAATTTTGTAGCATGGCCGGGTGAAATATTTATAGAGTACGCACTGGAACTAAAGAAGACAGACGAGAACATTTTTCTCATTTCTCTCTCCAACGGCGAATTACAGGGTTATATTGCAACCCGGGAAGCGGAAGAAAAGGGCTTTTATGAAGCCTCAAACTCCATTTTTCACTATTCGGCAGGAAAAGTACTGGTTGAAGAAACACTTAAACTCCTCAACAAAGTAAACCACCACCGATAAATACAGTGGGTTGTTAAATTAAACTAATACAAATGGGATACTTTCTTGGTATAGATATGGGAACCAGCTACTTCAAAGCCGGGCTTTTTGATGACAAAGGCAGGCTTAAGGGATTGGGCCGTGCTTTTGTGAAAAAGGAAACCGGGAAAGGTGTTATTTGTGAATTGCCACTCCCTGTTTTCCGGAATACTCTTGAGTTTTGTATCAAAGAAGCTATAAAAGCAGCAGATATTCCTGCCGGGGAAGTGCTGACCATTTCTTACTCCTCTCAGGCCAATAGTTTCGTCCTCCTGGATAACAATGACAACGAGCTGACCCCGTTAATTCTTTGGCCGGATCTGAGAGCCATGGAATCAGACCTTCCTGACAGGTTTATTCCGGATAAAAATGAATTCATGAATAGAACCGGTTTAGGGGAAACCCCGGGAAGAGAATTTGCTGTTGCCAAATTTAAATGGTTTCAAAGGAAGAAACCTGAACTGTGGAAACGGGTTAAAAGCATACTGTTTATCTCCGATTACCTGACTTTACTGCTTACCGGACAGAAAATCTCTGATGTTAGCACCGCATCCCTCACCGGCTTGCTGGACGTTGAAAATTGTAAGTGGTGGGGAAAGTCGCTTGAACTGATTTCGCTAAAACCAGATATGCTTTCTACTCCGCTAAGAACAGGAACTTTAGCAGGAAGGTTGACAAGATCAGGAGCTGAACTGACAGGTCTCGCACCAGGCATCCCCATTTTTGCAGGAGCGCTTGATCATCACTGCGCCGCCATTGGCAGCGGATTGCCGTATAATGGCCTCATCAGCGAATCAACAGGAACGGTTCTGGCATGTGTAAGTTATTCAGACAAATATAATCCCGGCAGTTCCCGGTATATCGCTCCGGGCTTAACCTCCGGTCATCATTTCCAGATGGCCTTTAATGAAAACGGTGCACAGTCACTTGAATGGTACCGGAATAATTATGCCCCGGAATATTCCATCTCGCAGTTAACAGAGCTCGCTGCCCAAATTAACAGTGGAAGTGAAAGCTTGTCAGCCAAACCATGTGTATTTAAGTACCCCGGTCTCAGTGGATTTAATAACATCAACCCTTCACACGGACATGGCCATTTTGTAAGAGCCATCATGGAATCCACGGCTGAAAGCCTTGCCGGATTAGTAAAATCGCTGAAAGGTCAGGATAGTACCAAAGGTATAATTTCAACAGGTGGAGGAGCAAGAAGCAGGCTGTGGACAGAGATCAAAGCCGGCAGGTTGAAAACCGCATTTTATATCCCGGAATGCAACGAAACCGCCTGCATGGGAGCGGCTATGATTGGCGCCAGGGGATCAGGATCATTTGGAGACAGGGATGAGTTGATGGAGAGATGGGTGAGGTTTGAGGAGGTGGTTGAGTGGTTGAGTGGTTGAGTTGAGTAGGAATTGCGCCTTTGCGCCTTTGCGTCCTTTTTTATGTAAAAAAATACTTTTTTACGGCTCTGGCCCCTGAGTCAAATAAAAGTTTACAAACCAGTGATACAACCATTTGTATGAATAATAAAAGAAAAACACATAACAATCCTGCCGGACAAGGCATTAGAATCATGGAAAGAAAAGCCTCCGATAACAAATACCTGCATAAGGATTTTCATGTGGCTCTCAATCACCTGATGAATTATATTTATAATAATTTTGGCGAAGATTCCCTGCGGGATTACCTGAGTCAGTATGCAAGGGCATTTTATAAACCGTTGAACCACAGACTGAAATCAGGGAACATCGCAGAACTCGAGCGCTATATAACTGACATATATAAAAAAGAAGAATGGAATGTGAAAGTCACCAAAGGACCAAATCATATTTCAATCGAACAGGATGCCTGTCCGGGTATTGCTCATATCGCGGCAAAGGGCGAAAAACCATGCGTTCTATACAGGGAAACCTATGATACAGTATATAAAACTCTTTGTGAAAACACGCCTTTTGAATACACCCTGAAAAATTTTAACGAAGAAACGGGAGCGTGCATACAACTATTTGTAAGAAAGGAGATTAAGTCATGATTTCATGTACTGAATTTATACCCGCATACAGTGAGGGATTCAAATTCCTCGAATTAAAAGGGGGAAGAAAGGAAGTTGAAAAATTCTGGAGCCATTTATCTGATCTGTATCTTACAGGAACTTTATCAAAATATATTGAAGAAGAAGGACTCGCAGGGTGTTTCACATACTGGTCACACTCACTGAATGAGGAAGCTGCAGACTTCAGGATGATTCTTGATGAAACAAAGCAGGAGTTCCGGATTGACATGTTCAAATGTCCGTCGAAAGGCATGCTGAACGAAATGAAACATATGGAGCCTTACCATGCATATTGCGACCATTGCCCTGCATTATACAAACCCATTGTTGAAAAACACGGCTTTAGCTACGAGGATGATCTGAGTCGTTGTGATGAAGCAAGATGCAGTATTGTTATAAAGAAAAAGTAAACAGGAATGGAAATGGAAAGTGAATCACATCAGAAAAATATACTTGGTGTCCTTCGTACTTACTTTGTGTCCTTCGTGGTTAAAAACATTTAAAAGACAACCCGATTTTAATTTAAACTAAAACATTTTCTTATGAACAATGGATTTTTCCCTGCCCTTGGGACTCCCACAGATGAGAGCGGAAGGGTTATTAAAGAAAGTTTTATTAAACAGATTGAAATGATGATCGGTGCAGGAGCCTCCGGCCTGCTTTGCATGGGATCAATGGGCAAAATGGCATTTATCAGGAACATAGAATATCCTGAAATAGCAAGGATTTGTGTCCAGGCTGTCGCAAAAAGGCTGCCTGTTATGGTCGGGGTAATGGACTGTTCAGCGGGAAGAGTGCTGGACAGGATCGAATCTCTGGGAAATATAGATATTCAGGGAGTTGTTGCAACTGCCCCTTATTACCATAAAATAAAAGAAGATGAGCTAATTGAATTTTTTGTAAAAATTTCTGAAGGTTCAAAGTACCCCGTATATATTTATGACTTACCTTCGGTCACACAATCGCCGGTAACAGTAAAAGTAACGGATGTGTTATTAAAATACCGGAATATTAAAGGAATAAAAACAGCCAATATGCAACTGGGTATTGATCTGAAGAATAATACCGGAGAAAGTAACGATTTCAGCATTTTTTACAGTGATCTGGATACATTCGATGTGGCTTTTAAAGCAGGACTGCAAAAGAACCTGGATGGCATGTTTACCTGCACACCCTTTAACTCTGAAAGAATGTATGGACATACGGAAAACAACACGTTGTTTTCTCCGGCTTTACATGACATTCTGAAACTCAGAAATCTTTTCCTGAAGGAGAGTGTTTTCCCTGCATACAGTTATGCAATGGAACTGCTGGGGAGCCCCGGGATTTATCACCCTGACTACTGCCGGGAAATTTCAGTCAGCCTGAAAGAAGAGATATTCCAATGTATGAAACAAATTCATGAAATATAAACTATGATAAAAATCGGAATAATAGGAATGAGTCCCGGAAACGCCCACCCCTATTCCTGGTCGGCTATAATCAACGGGTGTTACGACGGTAAGGAGATCACAAAGCAGGGCTATCCGGGTGTGACTGCCTACCTGGATGCCAACAGGGACACACTGGGACTCACTGATGCAGTGGTTTCACATGTTTGGACACAAGACCACAAAATATCCGAAAGCATAGCAAAAACGACCAATATCCCGGCTATTGCTGACAATCTTACCGATATGATCGGAGAAGTTGATGCAGTTATTCTTGCGCGGGATGACCCTGAAAACCATGTGGCTATGTCAAAGCCTTTTATTGAAGCAGGCATCCCTCTTTTTATTGACAAACCGCTTACTGCAGACAGTGATGAACTGAAATGGTTTTCAAATGAGGTTGCGAAAGGAAAATTCATCATGTCGTGCTCATCCATGCGTTATGCCAATGAATGCCGGACTGCAAAAACCGAACTCAAAAGCCTGGGGAAACTGGAACTGGTAACTGCCACAGGAAAAAAAGACTGGATAAAATACGGAGTACATATGCTGGAAGGCGTATTTGCTTTACTGGATGATCCCATGCCCGTCACAGTAAAACATATCGGCAAAAATCAGAAAGACACTGTATATATCGAGTTTGATAATGGCATATTGTTAGTACTTAGTATTTTCATGAATATTTCACCAACCTTCCAGGTATCCCTTTTCGGAGCAGATAACTGGAGGCTTGTGGAAATAAAAAATTCCTACTCCATGTTCCGTGATACAATCATTGAATTTTTACGGTCGGTAAAGGAAGGAAAATCCAGGCTGGAATTTTCCAAAACAGAAAATATTATCAGAACACTGATCGCAGGCAAGGAAAGCATGGAGCAGGGAGGAAAAATTATTGGATTGGGATAAAACAGAACGTGTGTTTAACCACAAAGGACACAGCGCCTCCGCTGAGTAGCTTCAGCGCTCGCAGAAAGGACAACACAAAGTATTGCAAATCAGAAATATATATTTTGTGTCCTTCGTGCGCACTTTGAGTCCTTTGTGGTTAAAAACATTAATGATATAACCCCTACATACCCCGTCAAGGGAAAATTAATTAAATTAAAAAATAAACCCATGAACGTAAAAGATCTGCTGAATTTAAAAAACAAAATCATTCTCGTCACCGGTGGTGCGGGAATATATGGAAAAACTATTGTTGAAGGTCTTGCCGAAGCCGGCGGGACAGTAATAACCGCCTCAAGAAACCTTGAATTGGGGAAAAAGACTGCTGAAGAATTTCAAAACAAGGGTCTGGATGTTCATGCACTTCAGGTTGACCAGGCCGACCACAACTCCGTCATGCTGCTTAAAGAGAGTATCCTTACTATGTTCGGCAAACTCGATGTATTCGTAAATAATGCCGTTTTGCGTCCCATGCCCGGCTATGATGCACCTATTGAAACCTTTGCCGAATCAATGAGGGTGAATGCAACAGGCATGATGGACATATTAAGGGAGATGACTGACCTTATCGTACAAAACAAGGGAGGAAGTGTTATTAATATCAGCTCTATGATGGGTATGTACGGACCAGAGCTATCCAACTATGAAGGGACCACCATGGGGAATCCTCCCCCTGATTACTTCTTTCACAGAGCCGGAATTATCAATCTTACTCGTTACATGGCAAAGTTGATGGCAGGAAAAAACGTAAGAGTAAATTGCATCAGTCCGGGTGGTTTTTTTAGTAATCAACCGGAACGTTTTGTGGAAAATTATTGCAAAAAAGTCCCTCTGGGAAGAATGGCAGGTCCGGACGACATAAAAGGTCTTGTTGTGTTGCTTGCTTCCGATGCAGGAGCCTATATCAACGGGGAAAATATTTTAATGGACGGGGGTATGAATGCTTAACCTGCCTGCTGTCGCACTATAATAATGAATTGTTAAAATGTTCATCATCTGTACATGATAAAAAAATGACGAACTATTGAGGTAAATCCTGGGTGCTAAAAATACCAATTATGACAGAACGGGAAAGACTATTAAAGGTGCTTAAAGGGGAAACACCCGACAGGGTTCCCTGGTTTGCTGATCTTGGCCACTGGTACAGGGCAGAAAGCGGCGGGAAATGGAACCTTTTCAATATTAATAACTGCACAAAGGAGGTTACCGATCTTCACCGGGAAGTGAAAGCCGGCTGGTATATCGAAGTCGGCAGTCTCCATGAGGAATATTATGAAGACGGTGTGAGCCGGCAAAGAGAACTTGAAGGTGACTATGCAGTAGAAAGAATTCAGACGTGCCTGGGGGAAATTATCATGAAAAGAAGATGGAACCCTGTAAGCTACTCATGGGATATCACCAAACTAATGGTGGAAACGGTTAAAGACCTTGAAATTTTATTATACGCAGTTGAAAGAAGAAAGTTTATTCCCAGGTATGAAAACTGGCAATACATCGAACAAACAGGCGGTGATACCGGACTGGGCTTCCCAAATCTAGGATATACCGGACTGGGATCGCTGATTTCCTATTATATGGGTGTTCAGAATACTGTTTATGCAATTTACGATCATCCGGACATGATGGAGAGATATATTTCCACTTTTAACCGGAAGCAACTTGAACTGGTTGATATTTACTGTAAATCCCCTGCACCGCATCTTATATTTACCGATAATCTGTCAGGGGATATTCAGTCTCCTGATATATTCATACCCTACAGCGCCGGTCAGTATAAAACCATTGCAGAACGTTTTCATGCTGCCGGAAAAACTGTCTCGGCACATTTAGACGGAATGCTGGGTGGAATAATCGGTATTGTTGCAGAATGCGGGATTGATGTTGCCGATGCATGTACACCTAAACCCACAGGGGACATGACACCCCTCGAAATAAGGGAACAAGCCGGGAACAATATGATCCTGATGGGTGGTATTTCCCCCGTGAAATGGCTTCCGGAAACCAATGAAAAAGACTTTATTGCCCACGTAAGAGAATGGCTGGATCTGAGGAAAATAAACAGCCGCCTGGTACTGTCAGCAGGAGATCAGGTTCCCCCGGGAACAGATATTAAAAGGATCAGACTGGTTTATGATCTGGTTGAAGAATTCGGGAGATTTTAAAATTTGATGAATTAAAAATAAACGCAAAGGCGCAAAGGCGCAGAACTTTTTTCAGTATCGTGGGTATTGCAGGTATCGACCTGGTTACCGGCAAAGTCCATTCTATTAGTCATCAGAATATATCCAATCCGATGAAACATAAAAAACTCAAAATTATCAGCAGGAGTAGAATCCCCAAACCTTTGGATGATAAAAATTTTAACAGCAACACTTTTCCCTGCATAACCAAACTCCCCTCAGGCAGGTGGCTGGCATCCTTTAAAACGGGTGAGAAAAAGGGGGACTGCGATTTCATTCAATGCGTAATGACCTGGTCTGATGACAGAGGCAAAACATGGGCGCCACTATTTGATCCTGTTCATCTTCCCGATATTGACGGCATACCCGGTCAGAAAAGGACGCTGTATTTTATGCCCCTGGGAGGGAAAAGGGTACTCATGCTTGCCAACTGGGTGGACTCCTCGGATCCTGCAAAACCTTACTACAATCCACAA
>CAYVTV010000049.1:0-19577 GCA_964454295.1 uncultured Bacteroidaceae bacterium | reverse complement strand
CAGACCTGTCCGGCTTTTTCTGCCGGACAGCGTCGAAGAAGGCAGCAATAAAACCAATATTTTCCCCTATTGATATGTGACCTGTAATTTAGGACGCACAGCCGTGCGTCCCTGCTCAACCACGTCACATGTCACTTCTTCGGACGCACAGCCGTGCGTCCCTACAACCACTTAACCACCTAACCACTTAACCACTTTATTTGAATAGTTCCAAAATAAAATATATTTTTGCGTTTTATTTAAAAACCGGCGTGAAGATGTGGATTTTCAGGGGTTCGTGCAATTGTAAAATATATTATTGCGTTACCTTTGCGTCTCCGTGCCTTTGCGTTTCTTTAATCTTAAACCAAATATCATATTATGACCAAGTCCATTCTTAACCGTGCGGCCGACAACATCCGCATCCTATCAGCAGCAATGGTTGAAAAAGCAAAATCCGGACACCCTGGTGGTGCTATGGGTGGTGCTGATTTTTTAAATGTGCTTTATTCGGAGTTTCTCAATTTTGATCCAAGTGACATGTCATGGTTTCTGCGCGACCGGTTTTTTCTCGACCCCGGACATATGTCGCCCATGCTTTATTCAGTTCTTGCTTTATCCGGCAAGTACTCAATGGATGAACTGGAGAATTTCCGGCAGTGGGGCAGTCCTACACCCGGACATCCGGAAGTTGACGTCGAAAGAGGTATTGAGAATACGTCAGGGCCTTTGGGACAGGGACACACTATGGCTGTCGGCGCTGCTATCGCAGAAAGATTCCTGGCAGCACGCTTCGGGGAATGGATGACTCATAAAACATATGCTTTTATTTCCGACGGCGGTGTGCAGGAAGAAATATCACAGGGGGCAGCAAGGATTGCCGGTTACCTTGGGCTCAGCAACCTGATATTATTCTATGACTCCAATGGAATCCAACTTTCAACCAAAGTGGAAGAGGTGACGATTGAAGATACGGAAGCAAAATATAAGGCTTTTGGGTGGCATGTAATTAAAATTGACGGCAACGACGCGGAACAGATCAGAAAAGCTCTTTCTTCTGCTAAGGAGGAAAAGGAGAGACCAACGCTCATCATCGGAAGAACAGTTATGGGGAAAGGGGCTGTTACTGCTGATGGAAAAAATTACGAGAATCAGACTTCGACACATGGTATGCCCTTGTCAGAAGCGGGTGCTTCATTTGAGAAGACTATTGAGAACCTGGGAGGGGATCCGCAAAATCCATTTGCTATTTTCCCGGAAGTAAAGGAATATTATGAGAAAGTACTTGAATATAAGAAGAAAAAGGTAACTGAACGAAAGCTTGAAGCTGCAAAGTGGGAAAAGGAAAATCCTTCGCTGGCAGAAAAGCTGAATGCTTTCATTTCAGGTAAATTGCCTGAGCTGGATTTTTCGGGTATTCAGCAAAAGCCGGATACAGCAACAAGAGCAGCTTCTGCGGCAGTTCTGGGATATTTTGCAAAGAGTGTTGAGAACATGATAGTTGCATCGGCAGACCTGTCCAATTCCGATAAAACCGATGGATTTCTGAAGCAAACCAAAGCATTCCGCAAAGGCGATTTCTCAGGTGCCTTTCTGCAAATGGGAGTATCTGAACTCACCATGGCTGCAATTGCCAATGGTATGGCTTTACATGGAGGGGTGTTACCTGTATGCGGTACTTTCTTTGTATTTTCCGATTATATGAAACCTGCGGTAAGGATGGCTGCGTTGATGGAACTGCCGGTGAAATATGTCTGGACACACGATGCATTCAGGGTAGGGGAGGATGGACCGACACACCAGCCCGTTGAGCAGGAAGCACAGATACGTTTACTGGAGCACCTGCGAAACCATTCCGGTGACCGGTCAATGCTTGTCCTTCGTCCTGCAGATGCCGATGAAACTACTGTTGCATGGAAAATGGCACTTGAGAATAACTGCACTCCGACAGCCCTGTTATTATCACGGCAGGGAGTAAAGAGCCTGCCTGCTTCAGACGATAAAACCCGTTACAAGGAAGCATGCAGCGCTGAAAAGGGTGCCTATATTGTAAAAAAACCTGAAGGTATTCCCGATGTGGTTTTTGTTGCCAGCGGTTCTGAAGTGGCAACCATGATAGGTGGAGCTGCACTTGTTGAAGAAAGAAAAGGACTTAAAGTGCAGGTGGTGTCCTGTATATCCGAAGGACTGTTCAGGGACCAGGATCCGTCATACCAGAGGGAAGTTCTGCCTCCTTCAATACCCACAGTAGGACTTACCGCCGGTCTGCCGGTTACACTGGCAGGAATAGTAGGGCACAAAGGAATGGTTATCGGACTTGAAACTTTCGGTTATTCAGCACCCTTTAAGGTGCTGGACGAGAAACTGGGTTTCACAGCGGAGAATGTTTACCAGAGGACAGTTATGTTTTTGGATAAGAAATAAAAAACATTTTATAATCTTCATCTTTCCGTTTTATCCTTTTTAACTTGTTTTTTATTGCAGAGTTACATATTTTGCATATTTATCTTTACTATGATAATAGTTTGTTATATTATTTCAATAGTTCGTTAAACTTTTATATTGCGTTGATAATGAATATTTTAACAATTCGGGCATAAATTACTTATATTGTTGATATACAATGTATTGCGCCTTTGCGCCTTCGCGTTTTATTTTAATTTAACGAACTGTTGTTATTTAATAGTTCGTTATGTTTTTACAATATGCTGATAATAAGTATTTTATAATTTTATATAAATATTGTTTATTCTGTTGATAATCAATACTTTGCGTCCTTAAGTTTTATTTCTATTTAACGAACTATTGTTATGAGAACTATTGTGTTAATTCTTGCAATCCTTCCTTTCATTATCATTCCGCTCGAAGGACAATATAAAGTTGTAAATTATACAGATGCCAACAAGGTCAGCCATCTTCTGGAGGATGGGGAATTTATATGGACCTGCACAGCCGGCGGAATATTTAAAAGAAGAAAATCCAATGGCACAGTAGTATCCCATTTTAATATGTTGAACAGCGGGTTAAAATATGACGGTGTCGGTGTTATTTATAAAGACAGCAAAGGTAATTACTGGATATCTTACAGCAATGGTAATGGTTTTACAATATTTGACGGCAGCAAATGGGAACATATTCCTTTTATTGAAGTATCGGGGGTTATTATATATAACTTTTGGTCTGTCGTTGAAGATTTACAAGGCAACCTGCTTTTTGTTACCAGCAAAGGACTTCTAAAATATGACCGGGAAAAGTGGGAATTTGTCCCTCCGTCTGCAAACCTTATGACTCATGCAGCAGTTGTTGATGATTACGGCAATATATGGTTTAGTTTATCCTATCCATTATATAAAATGGACATCTATGGGAATATACATACTTACACTCCTCCTGAAAGTTTTAACCTGAATGTTAAACATATAACAAAGATGGCCAAGGATGGTTACGGAAAGTTATGGTTAAGCTTTAATGCAGAAGGGATTTTGTCGTATGATCCTGCAACGGATGAATGGGAAGACCACAGGGGAGATATAAATTATCAATATATAAGTGGAATTACTACTGACAATTCAGGCAATATCTGGTTTACGGCTCAGGTTCAGGGTGCTTACAGGTACAACCTTAATTCCGGCATAACTACTTTTTTCCCTCCCCCTGTTTCTACAAGACTCAACTGTATTCTTTGCGATGTAAACGGAAATGTCTGGCTTGGAACCGAAAAAGGTTTATCAAGAATTGATTTTTCTACCGGCCAATGGACTAATCCATATCGGGTACAATGTATCCCTACTCAGTACATCGGTTCCACACATTCTGACAGTAAAGGAAATACTTTCATGGCCGGCTCCGGAAGTATTCAGGCATTAATTGAATTAACCGTTGATAATATATGGAAAACATATCCTACACCCGGTTATCCCAGGAATATGGTTATTGATGATGATGACAACAAGTGGACAGCATACCGTTATCTGGACAAGGTTTACCTGGTTAAATATGATGCAGACAATGAATATACTTTATATACCATAAGTGATGCATTACCAGGATATCCGGACACATACCAAATTACAAAAGATAATTATTCGGGATATATATGGGTGTCATCAGAAGCCGGCCTTATATGGTTTAATCCTGTTAATCAAACTTACGGAAGATTCACAACCTCAAACAGTAATATCTTATCTGATAAAGTAGTTGAGCTAAAAGTCATTAATAATATCCTGTATTACAGTACTTACTTAACTGATCCGTTTGTTGACAACAGGTGGGGGACCTACAATCTTGAAACCGGACAGTTTTCAGAACTTACCTTTGAAGAAGACATTCTTACCCAGAATGTAGTGCTGGATTTTCTCATAGATCAGAATAATATATTCTGGATAACCACTCCATACTTGCTTGTCCGGAAGAATAACGAGGAGATTTCGACCTGGAATCTCCCCTATACCATTTCTTATCCAAATATTATTAAAGATAATTTCGATAATTTATGGATTTACCGTTTTCCCGGCGCGTTGAAGTTTGATGGAACTAATTTCGAGTTGTTTAATACAGAAAAAGGATTATTGGGTCAAAGTGTTTGGCACATCAATATAGACCGGAATAATAATGTCTGGCTGAGTGATGGGTATAATGGTGTCACCCGCCTGATCCCGGTAGCGCCCAAAGCAGACTTTATATTTTCGACTGAATGTCTTCCTGAAGCTACAGTATTTACTAATACCTCAGCTGAAATGGATAATCTCACTAAATTCAGCTGGGATATTGGCAATAACGGCACTGTCGATTTTACAACCAAAGATTTTTCCCATGTTTTTGCTGATGAAGGCGTTTATGAGGTGAAGCTAACCGCCTGTAATGATGATCTTTGTTCGGAAATGCTAAAAGAGGTAAGGGTGCACAAAGCTCCTGAGGTAAAGCTTAATTATTCGGGTGATATGAGTTTGTGTGATAATACTGTAATACCACTTGAGGCACAGATAGTTTATTCGTCATCTGAACATCATTCCTATTTCTGGAATACGGGAAGCACATCCGGGGTCATAAATATTAGTGAGGCAGGTATGTATTATGCAGAAGTTTCAGATGCATATTGCAGTGGCTATACTGACACGCTCAACCTGAGTATTGTTAAGCCCTACACAGGAGCTTCGATATGTATGGTTACCGTGGATGTGGAGGACAAAAAGAACATGATCGTATGGGACAATATCCCGGATCAGGGCATCGCCTCGTATAATGTATATAAGCTATATGGAAACAATTATGTTCCGGTAGGTAATGTGGCTTATGGTGACCGTCCGCTATGGGTGGATTATACCTCTACCCCGCAAGCTGTGGCCGCAAGGTATGCCATATCTGTCATTGATACTTGCGGGAATGAGTCAGCAAAAAGCCAGTATCATCAAACCATGTTCCTGGGTGCTTCACAGGGAGTACAGCCTAATACAGTAGTGCTTAACTGGACAAGATATGTTGATGAAAGCGGGGGGTGGAACTATGAATATTTCTATATTTTCAGAGGCTCCTCACCGGACAGCATGATGCTGCATGATTCCGTTTCATCCGCTTTCACGGAGTGGAATGACCTCGATGCACAGGGTAATATTTTTTACATGGTAGGGATAAAAAAGGATGTTCCCTGTTATGCTGCAGAACCCTCAAAAAAAGCAGGAGCAGGACCGTTTGTCCACTCTTTCTCTAACCTGGAAGATAATCAGAGAGCTATCGGTATTGAAAAATATGGTACTGATGCTGTACGTATTTATCCCAACCCTGCCGGCAGTTATGTCAGGATTAAATGGGAAAATCCCGACAGGGAAGAATTTGCCCTGACAATTTACGACATCAGCGGAAATACCATAAGAATAATACCCGGCATCACTGAAGATCAGTACGAAATGGAACTTGAAAACATCCAGGCAGGTTATTATATTGTTGAGCTCAGGGGAAAAAGTGTGATGAGAACACGGCTGGTGGTGCAGTGACAGGATATGGATACTGGAAACTGAAGGGAATGTCAGAGAATATAGTAAGTCAATAGAGCAAGCACATAGATTGATTGTATTTTCTTCTATTTGCGAGGGTTTTATTCTTAAAGCCACTCCGGGATGGTTGGTTTACTTTTGAATCTTCCCGGGTACGTTGGTTTTTCTCAGCTTTCCCCACAGCGTTGCTCTGAATATCGTTGCAAGAAGTAACAAAATTCCGGTATAAACAGCTATCCTCCCGAGGTAATCCCCATACCGGACATAGAATGTCAGTTTATCATTTGCATTCACGCTGGCAATTATTCCCCCTCTTTCCCACCAGCCCAGGCTTTTTATGATTTCTCCCTTCTGATTAATAAATGAAGATATACCTGTATTTGCCGACCTTGCAATGCTGCGTCGTGTTTCAATGGCTCTCAGCCCGGAAAAGCTGTTATGCTGAACATAGCCCGGAGTATCCCCCCACCAGCCATCATTGGTAATTACAAAAATGAAGTTTGCTCCTGCTTTTGAGATATACTCTGTTACATACTCGCCGAAAATCGATTCATAACAGATTACCGGAGCAACACTGCATTCGCCGGAAGGTGAAATAAAGGTGTCACGGTGATCCTGGATCCCATGGCTTCTGAATGTGCCGCCAAGCCGGAGTGTCAGCGATCGTAAAAACCCGAGGGTTTTTGGATAGGGCATCTTCTCGACGCCTACAACGAGTTGCGACTTATGATAAACCTGTATTTTTTCCGTGGAATCAATCTGTAATGCTGAATTGAAGCTGTCATAAAACCATCCGTTTACGGGTTTTGCAGTAGCGGTTACTTCTTCCGGATTTTTATAGATCTTATACGTTATGGCTCCTGTAACTATAGAAGAAGCAGGGAATCGGTCATGAAAATTTTTAAGCATACGTATACCGGAATGATCATTTATCTGATCGAGCCAGAGATTATCAGTAATAAATGTTTCCGGCACAACAATATAATCCGTTGAAGGAGTGATAAGTGAATCTGCCAGTCTTATCAGCATTCTCATCTGTTCGGCAGGCGGAATATCATTGAATTTCATATAGGGGTCAATATTAGGCTGAAGGACAAGTATTTCATAGGGATCGGACTTTTCCTCATAGCTGTGGAACCTGATCAGTGAGAATATAATTGGTATAATGATCAGAAAGGCTGTAATTATAATTTTTCCGGTAACTTCCCTGAGTGACCGTTTAAATAATGCTTTTGTGAGAATATTATACATCAGAAGGTTTATGGCAAGGATCCAGACTGTACCCCCGAGTGTGCCTGTATATTCATACCATTGAATGAGTTTAATATCATTGGCCATGCCGTTTCCCAGGTTTAACCATGTCCAGGATATTTCCCCGTTAAGGTATAAATATTCAAATCCCGTCCAGTACAATATTAATGAGATGTAACCGGTTGTTTTACCTGCTTTTCTTTTTGTGACGGAAAAAAGCCAGAACGGTATGGTCATTAATAGTGTGTTAACGAGAAGAGCTGCTATCAATCCGGCTGGCGAGGCATTTTTTATCCACCATGTTGAGAGAAGATTCCACGTAAGGAAGGTAATAAATGCATACCGGGCAACTTTTGTTCCGGCTCCCGGTCTTTGTGCAACCTCGTTCTCAACGACCAGTAAGGGAATAAAAGCAATAAACAGAATAATGCCGCTTCCCCAGGAATACCAGGCAGGGGTGAGAAGTAAACCCGTGAGAACTGATAGAAAATAAAGCTGTTTATTACTCATTTTAATTTTAAAATGGCAAAATAAAGTAAATTGAACGGGAATATAAACATTTTTAGTGAATGAAAATGAATTATTCTTTTCTTTGCAGTTAGTATTAAAGTAGAGTTGAAGTTTTATATTATCTGATTTTTAAATTTAAGGGTTTTAATTATACTTTAAACTCTTGAAGAGGGTTGTATTTTAAAGCCACCTCTATATGGGGGCGGTGGTTTACTAAGTGAGTTTTTATGTTTTGAGATTTGTAAAGAGAGATGTGGTTAGAGTTATTATTGAAGGGAGCAGTGATTGGTTTTATGGTGTCTATACCCTTAGGGCCAATTGGTGTTCTTTGTGTTCAGAGAACTGTAAATAAGGGACGCCGTTCAGGGTTTATTTCTGGTCTTGGGGCGGCAGCAGCGGATACATTATTTGCCTTGATTGCGGGACTTGGTATATCCATTGTTATTGGTTTTATTGAGGAAAAGCAAATATTTATACAGGTTATCGGAGGTGTCATCATCATCTATCTGGGTATTTATGTGTTTTATTCAAACCCTGTCCGGCAGATCCGCATGCAGCGATTGAACCGGAATAAGCTGTCACAGGATTTTCTATCTGTCTTTTTCCTTACCATTTCCAATCCCATGGCGATCTTTTTTTTCCTGGCTATGTTTACCGGTGTCAACCTGGCCAGCGGGCCGATGAGTTTTTTTCACCTTTTTTTTATGGTGGCCGGCGTTGCATTAGGGTCCGCATGCTGGTGGTTTATACTCAGCTCATTCGTCAATGTTTTTCGCCATCGTTTCAGGTTAAAAAATATCTGGTGGATGAATAAAGTTGCAGGGGTTGTTATATTCTTCCTGGGAGTTGCGGCCATATTGTCTGTTTGGATATTTTGATACAGATTTCTTAGTTTTTCATATATTTGAGATGAATTAAACTATCAACCTGATGAAGAAACTGATTGCGACAGAAGATATTATTAAGGCAGCAAAATTAAACCGGTTTGGAGGGGCAGGAGCTGCAAGGGTATTGATGCTTTTGCTCAGAATAAATAAAGTGAATAAGTTGTATTCTTCAATTGCTCATTTACGTGGTGTTGAATTTATTAACCAACTAATAAAAGAATTGAGGATACATTTCGAGGTTAGCGAGGAAGAAATTAACCGTATTCCAAAAACGGGTCCGTTCATTACCGTTTCAAATCATCCCTATGGAGGTATTGACGGGCTATTGCTTGTCAAAATCATGTCTATGGTAAGGCCTGATTACAAGGTTCTTGCAAATTTTCTTATGCAGCGTGTAGAACCGGTAAAAGAATATATACTTCCTGTAAATCCTTTTGAAGATCGAAAAGATATTAAATCAAGTGTTACGGGAATTAAATATACATTTAAGCATTTACAGGAAGGTTGCCCGATGGGCATTTTCCCTGCCGGTGAAGTTTCCAGCTATAATCTTGAAACAGTTGGTATAAGCGATAAACAATGGCAGATTCCGGTCCTTAAAATGATAAAAAAAGCATCTGTACCTGTTGTGCCCATTTATTTCCAGGGAACAAACAGCAGGTTGTTTCACTTACTCGGGCTCATTCATCCAAGTCTGCGTACAGTTAAGCTGCCATCGGAACTTTTTAATAAAAGAAAAAAAAGTATTAGAGTACGGATCGGTAATCCAATTAGTGTAAAAGAACAATCAGAATTTTCAGACATAGATCGCTTTGGTCGTTTTTTACGCACAAAGACCTATGCGCTTGGTTCCGCACTGGAAGTTCAGAAATTTTTCAGGCCCCGGTTTTTTAAAGATAAGAAAGCGGAAGAGGTAATACCCCCGGTAAATCCTGAAAAGATTGAAGCTGAAATAAACCAGATCAGAGACAGGTATCTTCTTTTTGAAAGCGGCGAATTTGAGGTGTTTTGTGCTCCGTCGTATTGCATTCCATCCATAATAAACGAACTGGGTAGGCTGAGGGAAATCACATTCCGGCTGGTGGGTGAAGGAACGAATCGTTCCCTCGATATTGATGAGTTTGATCTGTATTATAACCAGCTTTTTGTCTGGGATAAAGAAACCCGTTTGATAGTAGGAGCGTATCGCGTGGGAAAAGGGAAGGAGATCATGATGCAGTATGGTATAAAAGGATTCTATATTCAAACACTGTTTAAAATAAATCATCACTTCTATTCTGTACTTGAAAAATCACTTGAACTGGGCAGGTCTTTTATTATTGCCGAATATCAGAAAAAACCCCTTCCTTTATTTCTGTTGTGGAAAGGAATCCTTTATTTCCTTCTGAAGAACCCTGAATACCGCTACCTGACAGGTCCCGTAAGTATAAGTAACCGCTTTTCAGAATTCTCAAAGGGAATGATCATTCGTTTTATTATGCAGAATCATTATAATCATGAGTTTGCAAAATATATCCGTCCAAGGAAAAAATTTAATGTGCCGGGTCATGAGGATTTTGATACGGACATCATCATAGAATCCGCAAACGATCTGAATAAGTTTGATAAATTTATCAGGGATGTTGAAATATCGGGATATAACATGCCCATTTTGCTTAAGAAATACCTCAAACAAAATGGTAAGATCATCGGTTTCAATATAGATCCGTTATTTAATAATGCTCTCGATGGATTGCTGATTCTTGACCTGTTTGATGTGCCAATAGAAACCATTTCATCACTCAGCAAAGAGATAAATGACGAGTCCATTCTCGACAGATTCAATGTTAGCGATCAGACTGAAATTGTCAAACAGTTCTGAACAGTTGCCCTACCTTCTCCCAGTTAACGATCTCCCAGAAAGCTTCAATGTATTCCGGCCTTCTGTTTTGATACTTAAGATAATATGCATGCTCCCAAACGTCAAGTCCTAAGATGGGTGTTCCTTTTACTTCTGCAATATCCATGAGGGTATTGTCCTGGTTTGGTGTTGAGGTTACCGTGAGACTGCCATCCGGTTTTCTAACAAGCCATGCCCATCCTGAACCAAAACGGGTTGCTGCAGCATTGCTGAAATGTTGCTTAAACTGTTCAAAAGAACCAAGATCCCTTTCAATAGCCTGCAGTAATTCACCCCCGGGTTGTCCTCCTCCATTGGGAGTCATTATTTCCCAGAAAAGATTATGATTAAAAAAACCTCCGCCGTTGTTTCTTACTGCTGCCGGATATTTTGATATATCTCTCAGGATGTCAGTTATACTGAGTTTCTCTGCCGGTGTATCCTTAACCGCGTTATTCAGGTTATTGGTATATGCAGCATGATGTTTGGTATGATGTATTTCCATTGTCCTTGCGTCTATATACGGTTCAAGCGCATCATACTGATAGCTGAGTTTTGAAAGTTTAAAAGCCATGATTATATATTTTTAAGTTAAACATTATTTAGATTCTTTATAAATAACAATCATGACATTTTTTTGTTCACTTTGTGTACCTTCGTGAAACCCTTTGTATCCTTCGTGGTTATTTACGTATTATCTTTAACCACAAAGGGCACAAAGGATTTCACTAAGTAACACGAAGGGGGAAATATTTTAAGAAATGACTATTGCAGCTTCAAAAAATTAAATTACTTTGGTACCCGTAAAAACCTTAAACCTTTAATTTATGAAAAAGCTTCTTTTATTATCCGGAATGTTTGTATTCTTTTCTCTTTCCCTTTATTCTCAGGCTGGTAAAGTAAAAGGTTACTGGCTTACTCAGGAAGGGACTTCCCAGATTAATATCTACCAGTCAACAGATGGTAAATATTATGGTAAGATAATCTGGCTGGAAGAACCTATGGAAGAAGGAGATATTAAAAGGGATAAAGATAATCCTGATCCTGCTCTCCGGAAAACGCCTCTGTTAAATCTGGTTATATTAAAAGGATTTGAATATGATGCTGCAAAGAAGGAATGGAAAAACGGGACCATCTATGATCCTAAGAATGGTAAAACCTACGATTGTTATATGTGGTTCAATCAGGGTATGGACAATGTCCTTCAGATCAAGGGTTTTGTACTTGGCATGAGATTTCTGGGCAGGGAATCTACCTGGACACGTGAAAATGCAAAAAGAGAATAGTTTTTGTCCGGTAGCGTACACCTTTGTTGCAAAACCGTTCATATTCCCCTGATATATTAAATCAATAAAAGTCTTGTAAGCAACTCATAATTAGCATTATATATCTTTTGGCATAGGATATGAAGTTTAATAGCTAAACATTTAAAATGCAAATTATGAAAACGCAAATACTCACCCTGGCATTAATTTTCAGTTTCACTCTTGTTTCAGGTAATTTTTATTCTGACGGGACAAAAGTTTTAAACCAGAAAGATGTTAATGTTAGTACAATAGTTAATTTTTTAGATAATATATATTTCGAAGAATCACTTGAGTTGGAAGACTGGATGATCTCGGCGGCTGAATTCAATTCCGGAAGCGATTATTTTATTGAAGACAAGCTTCAGTTTGAACCCTGGATGTTAACTTTTTTTGCCGGCACCAGCAATTCAGTTCAATTTGTAGACGAAGAGCTGAAGTTTGAATGCTGGATGATGAAAGAATTTGATTTGAGTGATGATGATTTTTTCAGGGATGAAGAACTGGAATTTGAATCATGGATGTTTAAAATATAAACAGGATTTCTTTATTAGGTTTAAGTGGTTAGTTAATAAGGGGCCTTTCGGGATGAGAGGCCCCTTATTTTTTTGGGTGGAAGACCGGGCTCGAACCGGCGACCTTCGGAACCACAATCCGACGCTCTAACCAACTGAGCTACATCCACCATTTGAGGACTGCAAATTTAAGATATTTTTTAATTGCAGAAAATACAATTTATATTTTCTTCTTTATTTCCAGCCATCTTTTTGTCTGCAACAGGTACCACTGAATAATTATGGAATTGTAGGAATTACCATACGTCTTTATTTTTACTCCATCCTTTAATGCATCCTGTACCAAGCATTCCGTGATTTCACGATAGAATATTTTGTCATTTCTGTGTATAAACAGCCGCTTTATTTCTTCAGGCAGGTAATATTTAATACGGTCTTTTCTTTTCATCCTTTGTAACATTTTCTCATCGACCGACAATTCATTTTCAAAATTAAGATTTAGTGGTTCGAAATAATCATTCATCAGGATATCATTATACAGAAATTTATTCATACGTGCTTCCAGGGGAAGGTCACGGAAAAATTCAATGAGATTATTATCCCAGAAGGGAAAACGGAATTCATAACCAAAGTTGGTATATGTATTAGCTGAATTAAAGTTGAATTTGGCAAGTTTTTCTTTAAAATCCCAATCTTCATGGATGGAATAGGCCAGGTTATGATCGCCGGTATACTTTTCCTGTATTGATCTTTCTATTCGTTGGATCATCTTCTCTTTCAACGAATGCTCCGGCCTTTTACAGTTATATTTGATATAGTAAATTCGTTTTGCAATATCGCGAAGATTTTCTTCGGAGAATATATTTCCATGCTTGTTAAGCTGGCTGCCGCCGAGAAAGTCGCCGGAATGACCAATTGCAACAATTGTATTTTCCGGAACCAGCATTTTTTCTTTTAAATGTTTTGCGGCAAAATAGTCCTGGAGAAAGAACATTGACGTCAGGTTAGCAGAACTTTTGTAAAATTCAATGAATCTGTCATCAATGTAATTTTTAATCATTTCCTGGTCGTACACGATCTTTAGCCATGGGAACCCCAGCTTCTCCGATACTTTTTCAGCCAGTTCCATTTCCCGGTTGTCATCCCTTCCATATGTCATACATACAACCTTAGGATAATTATACCTTTTAAGCATAACTGCAATAAGCCGGCTGTCATAGCCTCCCGATAAACTAACCAGTACAGTACGACCCTTCAGAGAGTCAATAAATCTACTAAATGCATCTTCTGTGAGTTTTAAGGCCAATGTTCTCATCTCTTCATATTCATATTCAAGTATTCCGGTTGTGCGGAAAGTAAAATAGAATTTTTGTCTGACATCCTCCCTTTCCAGGCTGATTACTTCGCCTGCCTGAACCTGTTTCACTTCCCTGATAAGAGTATCTTTACCCGTAACATAACCCGTTGCAAGGAATTCATGACTTGCCATCTCGTTTATTCCGGGATCTCTGATAAGATCTGTAAGGAAGTATGCATCATCCGATACCACCCATTTCCCTTCTGCCTTTATATAGAATATGGGAAAAGACCTTACATTATCTGTAGCAATGAGAAAACCGTCACCAGTTTGAAAGATCACTGAAAAACATCCGGATGCATATTTTACTTTATTTTCCAGATCGATAAAAGTGTTGCTGTCATGGAAATACTTAGTCAGGGAATGGTCAGAGTGGAAATTGTTTTGCCTGTCAAATAAAAATCCCTTTACATGCAGGTTTCCCGAGTGAAACCATCGGAACCCGCTATTATTTCTAAGTTCTGGTTGATTCATTATTTACTTCACTTATCATTTGTTTCCATTGTAAATATACTGCCCTGGGGCTGAAGTTATTCATCACATGGCTGCGTATTTTATGTTTATCGTAACATGCATAATCCGCATAGATCTTTTCCATGGCATTGGCAAGCTTAGCTGAATCACGTACAGGAACAATAATACCGGTATCCCCGGTAACAATGTGTTGAGGCCCGCCTGATTCAGTAGCAACTACAGGAAGTCCTGTTGCCATTGCCTCAATTACAGCTACCCCAAAGGCTTCCGCTATACTGGGAAGTACAAATACATCTGCCTCCTGAAGCCTTGTTCTGACTTCCTCTCTTGAGAGATGTCCCAGGAAATTTACTTTACCTCCAATACCCAGGCTGTTAGCATAATATCTTAGGTCTTTTTCAAGTTTTCCGCTCCCGGCCAGTTGTAATTCAAAATGGCCGGGAGTTCTGGCGGTAAATAATTGAAAAGCCTCCAGCAGATAGGATATACCTTTGACTTCTTCCAGAAAGGCAACGGTGATAAAAGTGAACCTGCTCTTGTTTTTTACTGTTGCCGAAGGTGAAAAATATTCAGTATTAACTAAATTTGGAATTACACTGATTTTGGCTTTTTCCGGGGGTGTATAATAGCGTATGCTTTTTTCCAGCGATTTGCTTACAATAACTATCCTGCTTACCTGTGCATATGTTTGTTTTAATAACGTAATATGCCACTTTTTGAAAAATGCTGCTGTTACCTGATCGTCAGATGCAAACCTGCTTCTGTGTTCAACAAGTATAACAGGAATACTGAAATCTGACTGAATTCTGACTGCTGCTGTTCCTGCCCATATGGCACTGTGAGTAATTATGATATCAGGCTTGCCATACTCTCTGATAAATTGTTTTATCTGCTTAATATAGGTACTTATCCACAGTTGTACACTCCATTTTTCCAGTAATGGAAGTTTAATAAATCCTCTTCTCTGAACAAGCACTCCATTTTCAATCATCGTTCGTTTCCTCAGCGATTTGATGATTGTCCATAATGGAGTTTTGGTGACACCCATCATCCTGTTAACCACAACCTTCACATTATATTCTTCCCGGGATAATACCTCGGCATGGTCGCGAAAAAAACCACCGCCTGCAGGAGGGTACCACGAGGGAAGAATTAAGATGCTGATTTTATCAGGATGGTTCATTATTAAATTTGTTGTATTGTAATCCGATAGTATAATATCCGGGGGGCTTCAGTTGTGATGACACTACGGGGTTGATTGACAGCTTTTCCCTTGTGAACACTGCTGATTTTGTATGGGCAACATAATAGAGAAAGGGATGCAAAGTTTCAGGAAGGGCATCAAGTATACCTGCCAGAACTTCATGCCTTACTTTCCCGGGTTCTGTTGCATAATCGTGCCATACAACAATGGAATTACCGTGAACAAGGTGGGTAAATACTTTTTCTGTATCATTCTTTACAAAATCGTAATGGTGATCTCCGTCAATAAAGATAAGATCGAATTTCATGTTCAGGGAAGCAAAGTCAAAATGAGCCGAATTACCTTTCAGATGGACAATTTCCTTTAAATGACGTGAGAAGTATGATTGCTGTTCAATAACAGGGTCTGAAACGCCGGTTTTCTTTAAATCACTATCAGGAAGATTAAGCGTGTAACATACATCAGCAACACTGGCAACATTTGCCACGGTTTCTCCTCTCCATGTACCAATTTCAAAGAATTTACACTTGTCAAACCTGCGGGCCAGTGATTTTAACAAAGCCACATCGGTAGCCAGAGATCCTCCATCCAGAAAGGTGAATATTTCCAGGTTCTCATTGTAACTGCCAAACAGATCATTAAAAGTAATGACCGGAAGGCCATCGGTAATTCCATATTTATCACACACACGGGTTTTCCATAATGCAGGCTCAGCCAGCACCCTGTTTAGCAGCCAGGGATTTTTCATAATGTGTCCTAATGCTTTAAGGGCTTTAAATATCCGGTGCATCCGTAACAGAAATTTCAGGTTTAATTATTATATCCGTTTTCATCTTATCTGCATTTTTTGCCAGTTTTATATACCATATGAAAGTATACAGGGTGACCAGCATGCTGGAAATACTGAAGCTAATCAGCAAAATATAGATATCATTAAAATACACTCCCGCTCCCACGGCTAAAAAACGAAAAGCAAATTTAATAATATCCACCCACATCGCTTTTTTTTGCCGGCTTAACAGATCGGGAAGAAACGACAGGGGAGTGGAGATCAATACTGTAAAAAGCCAGGGTAGTATGATCTGCATATATCTTCCTGATTCTCTCCAGCTATCCCCGAGAACGAAGCCAAATATCCAGGGCCCGGTTATTGCTGCCAGGATAAATGGGATTATTCCAATCTGAATTAACCTGATTATCAGGCGTCTTATGTCTGATACAATATCCTGACCATCATTAAACCTGGCAATGATACGCTGGGAAAAAACCTGGCCGAGTGAACTTGTGAGGAGATTCATAGGCCTGAAAACAATAACAAATGCTACTGAATATAAGCCTGCGTGACCAGTGGTAAAGAATGAACTCAAAGCAAAAATGGGCAGGCTCCCTGAAAAATTATTTACCAGATAATGCATCATGCTGAACCTGGGGAAGAGTTGATACTCGCGACCGGCAGAAATGATTATATCTTTTTTGATTTCCCGTATCATGTTCCGGTCTTTTGTGAAAAAATCCATCAGGAAAATACATGCACCTGTTACCTGTCCTATTAATGCTCCAAAAATAAGCCCTCCTCCATTTTGAAATATGCCTGATGAACTTATTTTGACAACCGAATTGGTTATCGACTGACTCATGTTGGCTGCCCCCATTCTTCGATATCTTTTGTGCCGGTTTGACCAGTAGGATAAAGTTTGGAATACAGCAACAAGAAAAGTGGAGAGAGGTACTAAAAACAGCCATGTAAAGATTTTTTCGTTCCCGAGGATGGAAGCGAAGCTTTTGCCGAAGAATATTGTCAGAAACAGAAGAAACAGACTGAAGACAAAAGAAAGTAAAACAGACAAAAAAACAATATTTGCCGATTTAACATGACTTTTAGGCAGAAGCACTGACAATTCGTACTTTCCTGTTGAGATGATGGCTGTGATCGAAATGATGCTCATATACAAGCCAAACAAACCATGATCTTCAGTGGTATATATTCTGGTAAGTACAGG
Organism: uncultured Bacteroidaceae bacterium; assembly: GCA_964454295.1. Classification (GTDB taxonomy): domain Bacteria; phylum Bacteroidota; class Bacteroidia; order Bacteroidales; genus CAYVTV01. Next base: position 2,227 of record CAYVTV010000049.1, on the reverse strand, counting down.
ATAAATTATGATGGATAATATCTGCGCTACTGATGTTGCAGAAATGAGAGTAAAAACATTACGGTAAAACTCATTGTTTATTAGTTGTTTGATCCTTATCATTTTTTCAATAGTAGTATGAATCAACAGTTCGTTAAATTAAAATAAACGCAAAGGCGCAAGGTGTTGATTAACAATAATATGCGTAATATAAGAAAAAATTGATAAAATGTTCATTATCAACGCAATACAAAAATAATATGAATTATTGATGAACAATAGTTTAATAATTTATTCCGGAAAGCCAAAGTTAATATTATCTTTATATAATAAAAAGATCAAACACTTGAACTGGCAGAGTGTAACCTGTCAGCGTCGGGGACTCACTTTCGCGATGCTTGAGCGAGCGCGGCCTGACAGCGTTGACAGTTACAATAAGTATAAATGGCATACCTTTTGACACGCTGACTTTCTGAAATAATTATTACATTTAGACTAATAAAATCTGACAAAATGAATCTTACCAGATCTTCTAATCCTGCTTTAAGCAAAGAAACATTCAGGGTTGCAGGATATGCCGGAACGGATAGTTCGGTAATGACAATCAATGGAACGGTGAATAAGATTTTTCTCATGACTTTTCTGGTTGTTCTGGCGGCGGCTTATACATGGAACCTGATGTTGCAGGGAAATATGGCGGTAGTATCAACCTATATGATTGCAGGTGGTATTGGGGGTTTTATTCTTGCTCTGGTAACCATTTTCAAAAAAACGTGGTCGCCCTTTACTGCGCCTGTTTATGCAGTATTCCAGGGTTTATTGCTCGGGGGAATTTCAGCATCACTGAACACTCAGTTTCCGGGAATAGTTATCCAGGCTGTTGCATTAACATTCGGAACACTTTTTGCACTGCTATTTGCGTACAGATCAGGGCTTATTAAGGTGACAGAAAATTTCAAACTTGGTGTTGTTGCTGCAACAGGAGGGATATTCATTGCTTACCTTCTCTCATTTATTCTCGGTTTATTTGGAGTAAACATTGGATTTATGCATAGTAACGGACCTGTCGGAATCATTGTAAGCCTCGTCGTTGTTGTCGTTGCAGCACTTAACCTTGTGCTCGATTTCGATTTCATTGAATCAGGAGCTGAAATGGGTGCCCCTAAATACATGGAATGGTACGGGGCTTTCGGACTTATTGTAACGTTAATCTGGCTTTATCTTGAGTTCCTGAGACTACTCTCCAAATTGTCGAGCAGAAACTAAAACATTTAATCTTTCCTCTGATGAACCTGGTTCAGTTAAATACAATCAAAACCGAAAAGGAGTTTCTTCATGTTCCAAAGGTTCTGTATAAACATGATCCAACCTGGGTTTGTCCACTTGATGACGATATAAAAAGCATATATGATCCTGATGTAAATCCGCATCTGAAGGAAGGCGAAGCATGCAGATGGATACTCAGGGATGGGAATGGAAAACCTGCAGGCAGAATAGCTGCATTTTATAAATCACGTCAGACAGATAATATTAAAACCGGTGGCATAGGTCATTTTGAATGTATTGATGATCAGAAGGCTGCCGGAATACTTTTTGATACCGCCATAGACTGGTTAAGAGGGAAAGGTATACAGGCTGTGGACGGACCTGTAAATTTTGGAGAGAACGACAGTAACTGGGGACTCCTTGTGGAGGGATTTACACACCCCTCTTATGGAATGCCATATAATTTCAGCTATTATAAAAATCTTTTCGAGAATTATGGATTCAATATTTACTTTAAACAATACAGTTATCATCTCGATTTAAATAAGAAGTTCCCTGAAAGATTCTGGAAAATTGCAGAATGGATCTGCAGAAAACCAGATTACTCATTTAAACATTTTACATTGAAGGAAGCCGACCGTTTCATTAGTGATATGGTAATCATTTATAACGCTGCCTGGTCCTCTTTTAAGAAAGATTTTACTCCTCTCAATCCGGATGGCCTCAGACAGGCAATGAAAAGGGCGAAATTTATCCTTGATGAGGAAATGATCTGGTTCGCTTATCATAAAGGTGAACCCATAGGGTTCTTCATTATGTTTCCCGATGTTAACCAGGTATTAAAAAAGCTGAACGGTAAGTTAAACACCTGGAATAAAATTAAATTGTTTTATTATGTAAAAACAAAAACCATCAACAGAATACGCGCTCAGGTTGCGGGCGTTATTCCAAAATTTCAACACGCAGGGGTTGAATCGGGAAT
>CAYVTV010000048.1:0-19613 GCA_964454295.1 uncultured Bacteroidaceae bacterium | reverse complement strand
TTTAGGCTTTGTCAAAGGCTTTCATCTGGCGGAAGTCCAAAACTAGCAGTCCAATATTTTAAAGGCATCCGCTCTGATATGGCTAATGGTGTTTTTGTTATTCATCCTGTCAGCGATATTCATGCTATTCAATAAAACCCTCTGGATGATTTTAGCGGGAGCAGGTTTTCTCTTTTCCACCCTTTTAATTATCGGAACCTGGAGCGATGCGAAATATGGAATGATCCCCAACCTCATCATTGCCATCATATTATTGATCTCCTTTTCAGGGTATGCTTTTAACAGGAAGATAATGACGGAAACTCAGTCCATTTTGTCTGAGGCCGGAAAACCTTCGGAGGAAATAGTATCCGAAAATGATCTCAGTGAACTACCTTTTCCTGTAAAAAACTGGATCATTTTTTCGGGAGTGGTGGGTAAACCAAAACCTCAAACTGTGTACCTGAAGCAGAAGTTTGACATGAAGCTCAAACCAGGGCAGGAAAACTGGTATAAGGCTGATGCGGAGCAATACTTCACCACAAAAAATCCGGCTTTTATCTGGACCGTAAAATTAAGGATGTCGCCTGTAATAAAAATAAGAGGGCGTGATAAATTCAAGGACGGCAAGGGCGAGATGCAAATGAAAATGAATTCAATTATAAACCTGGGCAAAGAAACCGGGGAGAAAATGGATGAAGGAACCCTTCAGCGATACCTTGGCGAGATGGTCTGGTTTCCGTCAGCTTTGCTTAACCCTTATATTACCTGGGAGGAAATGGATTCACTCACGGCGAAGGCTACAATGAATTATCGTGGTACAACAGGATCCGGAGTATTTCATTTTGATGAGAAAGGTGATTTTGTAAGATATTGCACTATGCGTTATATGGGTAACGATCCTGATGCAAGACGTTACGAATGGGAGATAAACGTTGATGATTATGCTTTTTTTGAGGGGATAAGGATACCTTCAAAAATGAGGGCTACATGGAAGCTGGAGGAAGGGGATTGGACGTGGTGTGTGATAGAAATAACAGACCTGGTTTATGATAAAAAGTTATAAAAACAGAATATATGGCTAAGTAGCATTTGATTTCAATCTGAATAATATTATTTATTATACCATAAATATGAAGCCAATAACCTTGATTGCAGGAATTTCCGCCCTGTTTTTTATTTGCGTGAATATAGATGCGCAGTTGGCACATCTTTATCAAAATGCGCTGGTTGAAATAAGCCATAGTGTCAAACTCCCTGAGCCTGATTTATTTAAAAACCGCATAGTCCCAGTTTTTATGATTGTTATGGGAATTGGCATGGCAGGCATTTGGATTGCTGATATTGCTTCGGGAAAGTTTTCCGGTCGGGGCAATCTCTTCAAGTGGCGCGAGGGCGAAAATATGATGTGGCCACACATAATTGCTGAATACTTAACGGCAACAGGGCTGATAATCGGAGGGGCCGGTCTTTACTATAGTAAGGAGTGGGCTTTGGAGGTTTCCCTTCTCTCACTGGGGGCCGTCATCTACTCTGCCATTAACAGCTCAGGATGGGTCCTTGGCGACAAAAGCAGAACAGCCTATGGAATACCTATATGGTTTAGTCTGGCCGGCTCAGTGGTTTCGTGCATAATTCTTCTTACATAAGCTAAAGGCCCGTCTATATTGATAATTAACTCAATTTCCCTTCCAACCAGTGAAATCACTATTTCATCTTCCTATTTCAGTCATTCACCTTAAAAACTTTTTTTATCTGCCAGTATTACGGATATTTGTTAGGGAATTGTGAGAACAAAAAAGTTATGCTATTCAAAAGTACATATGTAAATATATATTACAACGTGACCGGAAAAAATAACCTGCCTTGCATGATATTTATTCACGGTGCAGGTATGGATTGCAGAACCTTTGAAAACCAAGTTGATGCGTTTAAGGGAAAATTTCAGGTCCTTGTATGGGATATGACCGGACACGCTAACTCTTCTTTAAAAAACTACAACAAAAGGTTTACGGGTCTATCTGCTGAATGCATAAATAAATTAATGTGAGGAACTGAAATTTGAAAATGCCAATCACATAGCAAATCATTATAATTCAAAAATGGTTAACGAATCTGTAAAAAGCTTTTTATCTGAACATGTCACAACTGAATTAAATCTTAAAAGTATGAACCTTAAATTGAAAACTCTCCTTGCTGTTATTGCTTTAATCTTTCTGTCGCACATTTCAAACGCTGATATTATACCTATCGGTAAGATTAACCACCAGGCGATGTCTGAGTTTCTGGATCAACGAATGCGCGAGTACACGACCGGTAATAACATTCCAAATGCTGTTGTGGCACTGGTAACAGCCGATAGCATTTATCTCCTGAAGGGATATGGTTACGCTGATTTGGATAAACATGTACCGGTTGATCCGCGGCATCATCTTTTCCGTACAGGTTCAGTATCCAAAATTTTTACATGGACTGCCATTATGCAGCTTTACGAGCAGGGTTTAGTTGATTTGGATGCTGATATTTCGAAATATTCTGACATTGAGCTTAACCAAAGGATTCTCTACAAGGATACCAATCCTGACCCCATTACACTTAAACATCTTCTGACTCATACTGCCGGCTACGAGGATGTTCTGGAGAATCTTTTCAGCTTTAGCCCTCAACCTTCACTTAAAGAGCAGTTGCTCCGCAAGGTTCCGGCACGTATTTATCCCCCGGGTCAGGTAATGGCCTATTCGAATTGGGGAACTACGCTGGCTGGCTATATTGTTGAGAATATCAGCGGAATGCAGTTCGAGGATTATATCAAAGAGCATATTTTCAAGCCACTGGGTATGGATGAAAGCACATTTGAGCAACCCCTGGATGCTGAATCTGAAAGTCGGATGGTTAAGGCTTACCGGTGGGTTGATGGCGAATTCCATGCAGGCAACTTCGAGCATATGCCTGCACCTGCAGGCGGCCTCAGCACAACTGCTTATGATATGGCTCTGCTTTTGCAGGCTCATTTAGCCGGCGGAAGCAATGCTTTTGGCAAGATATTGGAAAAGCCTGCTATTGATAAGATGCATCAGCCACTTTTTAAATATCATCCTTTGACAGCAGGTATGACGCATGGACTTTTGGAATTATTTGTAAATGGCAACCGAATCGTTTCACATGGAGGCAGCAGTTCCATCTTCGATTCGGGTTTCTATATTATTCCCGGGGAAGGAATTGGGCTATTTATTGCCTACAGCGGTGGCGATACATTTGGACATATTAATATTCTGAATGATTTTATGAGTGAATTCTTTCCCCGAAAAGAGATACAGGATAAAAATTATAAACCGCTCATGGAGGCAAAACCCTCTGATTTAAAAGGTGAATATCATCAAAGTCGCAGCATGCGAACATCGTCCGACAGGATACTCAACCTGATGATTGGTAGTCTGAATTTAAAACCTGTTGGCGACAAGGAACTTGAGTTTGATTTATACGGGATGGATTTCTCCTACCGCGAGATTATGCCGGGCATGTACAAAACCAATAAGGTAAATAAAGACTACCCGTTTGGGTTTATGGAATATCTTTTTGTTACCAAAGCCCCTGATGGCAGGTTAATGCTTGTTTCCGACGGTCCGATGACATTCATTAAAGCCCGCTGGCACGAAGGAGCTCTGTTCGCGGGGTTGATTTTTATTCCGGCCATTATCCTTGCCATTGGCATCCTTCTGTTTTTTGGTTTTCGTTTAATTTACCTGAGATTTAAAAAGAAATTATCGCCAATCAAAGGTGTTTTACTATGGGGCAACCGATTAGCCATTATTCATGCAATTGCTTTGCTGTCAACAATCATCATATTTTCCGCATACTCTAAGCCCAATATTGCACACCGGCTCCCCGATTCTTTCTTTAATCCAAATCCCCTTATGGATGGATTAATTCAGGGTGGAACCTGGATAGTTGGGATCATGGGAATTATCCTGTTGGCATCAGGCCTGAGAATTTGGCTTAGAGGTTCCGGAACTGTTGTTGTTAAAGTTTACCAAAGTATATATGCCCTTTGGGCGATGGGTGTTACCTGGTTGTTATGGTTCAATAATTTTTTAGGATTTTAGTGCAATAATTATGGTTTCGCATTGGAACAGAACAAATAAATAAAATGATATTACTATGAAAACAATAAACAAAACAAACCTGTTTTTTATCATTACTGCTGCCATCAGTTTAACTGCAGCGGGTATTTTCTATTTATCAGGAGCAAAGTATAACTCTACAGCCGGTATGGTACTGGCAACTTTTTACATGTTTATACCGACCATTTCAGTATTAATTATTGAGAAACTGGTTTATAAGGAAGCAATAAAAGAGAAATTGCTGATCTCTTTCAGGCTAAATAAATGGTTTATCATTGCATGGCTTATCACTCCGGTAATTGCTATGGCCTCCATGGGAATAGCTTTACTCTTCCCTGATATCAGCTTTTCCCCGGGCATGGAAGGCATGTTCGACAGGTTCGAAAATATGTTAACTCCTGAACAAATGCAGGAAATGAGAGAGTCTATTGACAAGATGCCATTTCATCCTTTTTGGATAGGATTATTGCAGGGTTTGTTGGCAGGCATTACCATTAATGCCATTGCAGGTTTTGGAGAAGAGCTTGGATGGAGAGGTTTTCTTTTACGTCAGTTCGAAAATAAAAAGTTCATGAATGCTGCTTTGGTTATAGGTTTTGTTTGGGGGATATGGCACTCCCCGATTATTTTAATGGGGCATAATTACCCGACATATCCTGTATTTGGAGTATTTATGATGACGGTTTGGTGTATCCTCCTAAGCCCCCTCTTTCTGTATATTACCATCAAAGCAAAATCTGTTATTGCTGCCGCTATTATGCATGGGACTCTCAATGCCACAGCGGGGCTTTCAATAATAACACTGGAAGGCGGGAATGAACTAATCACAGGTTCAACAGGTTTGTCGGGCTTTATCGCCCTCACACTGGTTACAGTCCTTTTCTTCCTCTATGATAAATACATAAGCAGAGAGGAAATAATGCTAAAACGTATAACTCTAAATAACTAAAGTTTCGCATATGCTCAACATGTCCTATAATGAAAAGAATAATTTTACATTGATTTTAACTAAGCTAAACAAGTGCGAAACTTTAATAAAAAATTAATCATGAACTACTTTAAAGTATTAGGGATAGGCTTCGGACTGATCGCATTTTTAAAACCATTTTACATGCATCTTTTACCAGCGGGGTTTTTTGGCCTGGCAATGATTGTATTATCAATTTTATTTTTATAGAAATGAAACCCCCATGAACTACCGTTCACAAAAGGACCTGAACAAACATGGGGGTTCCATGCCCATTAGCAGGTCAGAAAGAATTAACATATTGATTTACAAAAACATAATTAAAATATTTACGCATGAAACGAAAAATTATTAAATCCATCCTTTATGTTGCAGGCATCATAGCCGTGATTTTAGTTTTTTCTGCAATAATCCTTTGGATGAAAAGTCCTGGAACAACTGAACCGATCACTGATCCTGAAGGTAATCCGGTGGAAGGGAGTATTTCTGAAATTGAGAAACTCATTCTTGGCGGACAGGAACAGTACATCATTATCCGGGGAGTTGATGCGACCAAACCCATCATGCTGTTTTTACATGGCGGGCCGGGAAGCCCGGAAGTTGCTTTCATAAAGCATTTTAACCCTGATATTGAAAAGGATTTTGTAATGGTTTACTGGGAACAAAGAGGGGCAGGGAAGTCATTCTCAAAAGACATCCCGCCTGAAAGTATGAACATGGATCAAATGATCTCTGATACCCGTGAACTGAGCGAATATCTTGTAAACCGGTTTAACCGTGAAAAAATATTCTTAATGGGACATTCATGGGGGTCTTTATTGGGAATACTAACTGCATATAAATACCCTGAACTTTACTATGCCTGGTTTGGAATAGGACAGGTAGGTGACCAATTTAAAGGTGAACAGATATCTTACAATTGGGCTAAAGATCAGGCAGCGGAACGAAATGATACTAAAACGCTGAAAGCAATTAAGAAATTGAATTTCCCGGATTCGGATACAAGTGTTAATGAGTGGTTAGATTATTTAATGGCAGAAAGAAAATATGTAAACCGTTATGGTGGAGGCTCAACAAGAGAAATGCCAGGAATGTGGCCACTGATAAAGATAGTGTTGAATTCGGGGATTTATACCTTAAGTGAAAAACTGAATTTCATGAATGCCAACATGTTTTCTCTTGAAAATCTATGGCTTGATGTGGTAAACACCAACCTGTTCAGTGAAATTGACAGTATGAGCGTGCCTGTTTACATTTTCCATGGAAAACATGATTATACAACCCCATATTCTGTTGCGAAAGAGTTTTACGAACAGATCAAAGCACCAAATAAAGAATTTTTTACATTCGAAAACTCAGCCCATAGCCCGATTATGGAAGAACCGGAAAAGTTTAATTCAATTTTAAGGGGATTAACACATAAGATCAAAAGACATGAAAAACACTGATGTACAGTCGAAAATTGAGTCACATTTCAGGAAACAGGTTCAAGCCGACAAGAAAATAAAAAATGCTTACCTGCTTGTAGAATCGGAAAAGCTGGGAGTAAAACTGAATATTGCAGAAGGTAAAACCGGCGATTTTGATGCTCATCCCCAACAGCCAAACCACCTGGCCAGTGTGGGGAAATTGTTTACAGCTACCTTGATAGGGATTTTACATGACAAAGGTGAGCTTTCCTTTGATGACCCGATAGCCAAATACCTCGACGATGAGCTGATGCAAAACCTGCATGTTTTTAATGGCAGGGATTATTCCAGCGAGATTAAGATATTTCACCTGCTGAATCAGACATCAGGTCTGGATGAAGTTTTCTTCCCACTGTTGGACAAGATGATAAAAGATCCGGGCTACAGGATTTCAACAAGGGAGGCCATTCTTTGGGGCAAGCAGAACCTGAGGCCCAAAGCAGAGCCAGGTAAAAAACATCTGTATGGTGATACAAACTATTACCTGCTTGGTTTAATCGTAGAAAAAATAAGACAAAAGAGCTTTCAGGAAGTAATGCATCAGTTGGTGTTTGAACCATTAGGAATGGAGCATGCTTATATGAACGATTTTACAAAACCCCAAAATGAGTCACCTTACCCTACCGCGGGTATATACCTGAACAAAATAGATTTTGCAGATTTTAAGGGAATAGCACCAATGGATTATGCTGGTGCCAGTGTAATTGCCCCGCTTGATGAGTATTTGATTTTTATGAAGGCGCTGGTGAATAACAAAATCCTTAAAGAAGAAACTCTGCAGAGAATGATGGACGATGACAGGCCAATGGGTTTCCCGAACATTGGGATAAGCTACGGGTATTCCATATGGAAATTTGTTACTGTGCCGGTGATCATGCCGGAAAAATTCAACTGCTGGGGTTGTGTCGGGGTTACAGGTGCATTTATGTTCTATCATCCCAAAACAGAAGCATACATCATAGGGACATTTAATGATTCTTCCTGGAAATCCAAAGCGATTCGCTTTATGCTGGCGAAGGTGGTCAGGGAATTATTGAGTTATCAGAAAAATAATGCTTTGTAACTGGAATAGCTGGAAATAAAAGTTCCTGTTCGCTGCGGCCTGGGGGTATTCATCCTGGAAGATACTCCCCCTGGGCATCAAACTTGGGCCACTCCGGCTGGATGAAGCCCGATCCACCTAATTCTACTCTGATAGTTTAGACAGATTATTGATAATACTAAACTTTCAAAGCAGTACAAATAATCAGGCAGGTATGATCACCGGATTTTTCAGTAATTTCGTTTAATTTACCTTAGACCCATAAATCCCATTAAATATGAATCAGCATAATAATAATTTGAGCAATGCAGTTGATCTCTATATAAATAACTATCCTGCCGGTGTTCAGAAGATCCTCCGGAAAATCCGGGCTATAATAAAGAAAAAAGCACCGGCTGCAGAGGAAAGTATGAGTTACGGGATGCCGGCATACAAAATAAACGGGAAACCAATGGTGTATTTTGCAGGGTTTAAAAACCATATCGGGTTTTATGCAACACCATCTGGTCATGAAGCTTTTATTAGTGAACTATCGAAATATAAACGCGGTAAGGGGTCGGTACAGTTTCCGCTGGATCAGCCTGTTCCTTATGAGCTTATTGGCCAGATGGTGGAATTCAGGGTAGCCGAAATCCAACCTTAAGATTATATTCGAGGTAAATAGCTTTTACGAACCCATTAACGTTTCAATCTGCGCACCCGCATTGGGTGCGACGAGCATAAAAAGTAATAGTGAGTTCTTCTCCTGGTACTTTCAACCTTTCGGATTGCTCAAATCCCGAAATGGGTAACCTGTGTACTATTTATACGGTAGCCACCGATATGATGGCATCAAGGTTGTAGAACTGCGTATTGTAAGTTTTTCCATCGGCGGCAGTATGTGCAATTTTTGCACATACTGAATCTCCTAGTAATTCAAATGATCGAAAAAATATTTAGAAGATGTTTTGTCACCACAGTCCGATCGCTCCCAAACAAATCCGCAATTCTTTGTTGGGTCAGCCAAACTCTTTCATTTCGGAGGTATACTTCAAAGTTCACCTTCTGATTAGGTGTTGTGTAAAGTAAGATTTCATTAAACTCCTCACGCACAGCGGTACAACTTCTGCTATTGGGGTAAGTTTCAATCCTTACTCTTCTGGATATTCATCTATTAGAACTCTGCCTTACTGTAGCGATATGCGCCCATCATGTTTCAATCCTTATTCTTCTGGATATTCATCTGTTAGAAATGATGCTACTCCTGCCCCCATAAGTGGAACAGTGTTTCAATCCTTATTCTTCTGGATATTCATCTGTTAGTTCATTCGCCATTATATCAGTGTTATACGAAAACCTTGTTTCAATCCTTATTCTTCTGGATATTCATCTGTTAGTACTCATTTTCCTGTGCTAAATTAAGTTCGTTTTCAGTTTCAATCCTTATTCTTCTGGATATTCATCTGTTAGGTATAAGCCCCCTGAGTGCTAATGCTTCAATTTTTTGTTTCAATCCTTATTCTTCTGGATATTCATCTGTTAGTTCCTACACCTCCATCCACATGAAGTTTAGAATCAAAGTTTCAATCCTTATTCTTCTGGATATTCATCTGTTAGATTGTGTTAAGGATTATAGATATTATTTTGATCATTTGTTTCAATCCTTATTCTTCTGGATATTCATCTGTTAGAGTATTTGCCATTATACTAAAGTTATACGGTAACCTTGTTTCAATCCTTATTCTTCTGGATATTCATCTGTTAGCCTTTAATCAAAAACTTGAATCATGAATTTAACTGGGTTTCAATCCTTATTCTTCTGGATATTCATCTGTTAGATTTCAGCAGAAACATTGCAAGATGCAAAGGATTTTTGTTTCAATCCTTATTCTTCTGGATATTCATCTGTTAGTTCTCTAACAACATATCAATGTCATGCTGTACTTGTTGTTTCAATCCTTATTCTTCTGGATATTCATCTGTTAGAATTGCAAGGGTTACAAGTCCCTATAAATAGTGAGGTTTCAATCCTTATTCTTCTGGATATTCATCTGTTAGCTTCAAGTTTATAATATCTGCATTTGTCTTTATCGTGTTTCAATCCTTATTCTTCTGGATATTCATCTGTTAGTGCCATAGGAACAGTTATGCCATTTTTTTGAATTATGTTTCAATCCTTATTCTTCTGGATATTCATCTGTTAGTAACAATCAAATTAAATTATAAGGGTTAAATAGGGGTGTTTCAATCCTTATTCTTCTGGATATTCATCTGTTAGTCTTGTTACCGTTACGGATCGTGTTCAGGTCTTTTAGTTTCAATCCTTATTCTTCTGGATATTCATCTGTTAGATGGTAGGATTAATGTCACAGGTAGAGGATATTGCAAGTTTCAATCCTTATTCTTCTGGATATTCATCTGTTAGGTCTTTACATGATCACAGGGTACAACTGTGATTGTGGGTTTCAATCCTTATTCTTCTGGATATTCATCTGTTAGATTTTTTTATTATCTGCCTTGCCTGATTGATTTTAGAGTTTCAATCCTTATTCTTCTGGATATTCATCTGTTAGAAAGGTCTTTACGTCAGCTATGGTTGCATCCCCCGAGTTTCAATCCTTATTCTTCTGGATATTCATCTGTTAGCTTCTTTGTGTTCCTTACTATCAATAGGAACAACGATGGTTTCAATCCTTATTCTTCTGGATATTCATCTGTTAGTCCTGGTCATTATCCTGGTCATTAGTACCAGGTTTCAGTTTCAATCCTTATTCTTCTGGATATTCATCTGTTAGACCGTTTAATCCTGGCTGAAGGTCACATTAAACGGGTTTCAATCCTAATTCTTCTGGATATTCATCTGTTAGTTAGTGATAGTGATGTAAGTTTGTCCATTATCTATGTTTCAATCCTTATTCTTCTGGATATTCATCTGTTAGTTATCGAAGAAATAAGGAGAGCTATATGCTATCGTTGTTTCAATCCTTATTCTTCTGGATATTCATCTGTTAGTAGGCGACGGTCTGGCGACACGGGATTTTACGTATTAGTTTCAATCCTTATTCTTCTGGATATTCATCTGTTAGCTTCAATGTTCTTTATAGGTGTGTAATCCATTTATTGTTTCAATCCTTATTCTTCTGGATATTCATCTGTTAGTTTTCATAGAACATCTTAAATTCCTTTAATCTTTTGTTGGTTTCAATCCTTATTCTTCTGGATATTCATCTGTTAGGAATATACGCCCCCGTGTCATCTCCTGCATATCCTTCGTTTCAATCCTTATTCTTCTGGATATTCATCTGTTAGTATTTAGGGTGTGTTGAATCCGTCCACTTTTCTTCAAGTTTCAATCCTTATTCTTCTGGATATTCATCTGTTAGTCCGGCTCAAAAGGGTAACCATTCGAGCTGAATACAGTTTCAATCCTTATTCTTCTGGATATTCATCTGTTAGAAATTAGCGAAATCCCTTATACCGTTGAGGGCTTTATGTTTCAATCCTTATTCTTCTGGATATTCATCTGTTAGGTTGCTTGCTGGTGCTATTGCTGGCGGTCAAACTGCAAGTTTCAATCCTTATTCTTCTGGATATTCATCTGTTAGTAATCTCCATCTATTATGGTTTCGTATGCTGTGGGTAAAGTTTCAATCCTTATTCTTCTGGATATTCATCTGTTAGAACATACCTCAATTGGATCACCTGGATATTTTTCAAGTTTCAATCCTTATTCTTCTGGATATTCATCTGTTAGAGTTGAGCTGCCTCCATTATTATTTCCAGCGCCAATAGTTTCAATCCTTATTCTTCTGGATATTCATCTGTTAGCTTGGATGGTCGTAAGATTAAAACAGGAGAAAAATTGTTTCAATCCTTATTCTTCTGGATATTCATCTGTTAGTATGCACCGCAATCAACCACTGGTAGTCTGGGGATGTTAGTTTCAATCCTTATTCTTCTGGATATTCATCTGTTAGTTTTTTGGCGGATCTGATAATTCTGGTATATCAATGTTGTTTCAATCCTTATTCTTCTGGATATTCATCTGTTAGTTATAACTTTCTGATTTCTGAGGATCTCCACCTTTAGTTTCAATCCTTATTCTTCTGGATATTCATCTGTTAGACGCAGATTGTGTTCATATTCATCAATCTGAGTTTGGTTTCAATCCTTATTCTTCTGGATATTCATCTGTTAGCTGGTGCAGTACTTTTTATAATGAAATCGGTTTTTGTTTCAATCCTTATTCTTCTGGATATTCATCTGTTAGCTGTTTTTTTCCTTTGATCTTGGAAAAAACATTTCGCGTTTCAATCCTTATTCTTCTGGATATTCATCTGTTAGAAGGCGTAAAACAGTCCGGAAACCTGTGGTTAATGTGTTTCAATCCTTATTCTTCTGGATATTCATCTGTTAGACATTAAACAGGAGGATGAGGGTAATATGAAATTAACGTTTCAATCCTTATTCTTCTGGATATTCATCTGTTAGTATACATTTGCGAATGTTCTCAGTATGCAATCAAATCGTTTCAATCCTTATTCTTCTGGATATTCATCTGTTAGCTCTCCTGGCAGGGTTGGGTATTGGAGAATTAATCGAGTTTCAATCCTTATTCTTCTGGATATTCATCTGTTAGTTTTCAGGACTGCCTGAATAATAAGCGTAATGAATTGTTGTTTCAATCCTTATTCTTCTGGATATTCATCTGTTAGAGGGTAATATGGAGGGCAGGGTCTGTTTCTTCTGCGAGTTTCAATCCTTATTCTTCTGGATATTCATCTGTTAGTAGACATTGGGGCTATTCGTATTTTAAAGAAGCACCTGTTTCAATCCTTATTCTTCTGGATATTCATCTGTTAGAAATAGAAGTTGAGATTAACGGGGAAGCAGATTGTAGTTTCAATCCTTATTCTTCTGGATATTCATCTGTTAGATGAAGAGAGATTTTGGAAGCCTCTGATTGCAGATAGTTTCAATCCTTATTCTTCTGGATATTCATCTGTTAGACGCTGCTAAGAGATTTACCAGTGAAATGTATATTCGTTTCAATCCTTATTCTTCTGGATATTCATCTGTTAGGAACGATGCATACGGCCGGCAAACGAAAAGTATATTTGTTTCAATCCTTATTCTTCTGGATATTCATCTGTTAGTCTTCGTACACTGAAGCGTTAAAAGACCCGATGACAGGTTTCAATCCTTATTCTTCTGGATATTCATCTGTTAGTCAATAATCTCACACCTTTCCTTTGGTGTATATTCCCTGTTTCAATCCTTATTCTTCTGGATATTCATCTGTTAGAAGAACTATCAATCGGGATGGGATATGATTGAAGATAGTTTCAATCCTTATTCTTCTGGATATTCATCTGTTAGCCTCTCCTGGCAGGGTTGGGTATTGGAGAATTAATCGAGTTTCAATCCTTATTCTTCTGGATATTCATCTGTTAGATTGTTGAAGCCAGGCAGTTAGTATCTTATTTTTTATAGTTTCAATCCTTATTCTTCTGGATATTCATCTGTTAGAGACAGGTATTTGTTTTTTTCTGATTCAGACTATTCATTGTTTCAATCCTTATTCTTCTGGATATTCATCTGTTAGCTTTACTTCTTGGTGGTTTGGCTCTTCTGTTTTTACCGTTTCAATCCTTATTCTTCTGGATATTCATCTGTTAGAAATACACGGACGACATTGATGTAATTGACATTAAGTTTCAATCCTTATTCTTCTGGATATTCATCTGTTAGTTCGTTTGCCATTATACTAATGTTATACGGTAACCAAGTTTCAATCCTTATTCTTCTGGATATTCATCTGTTAGTAATTTATCTGTTTCTTCAATATAAATATTATCATTAAGTTTCAATCCTTATTCTTCTGGATATTCATCTGTTAGATTAGTTCATCAGTGATGAATTATGCACGAAATGGATGTTTCAATCCTTATTCTTCTGGATATTCATCTGTTAGGCAGGAGGAGTGAGTTGGCGAGCTGGAGTGTATGAGTTTCAATCCTTATTCTTCTGGATATTCATCTGTTAGAAAAACAAGTAAAAGATGAAATGGCTAAATAACATACGTTTCAATCCTTATTCTTCTGGATATTCATCTGTTAGTTTATCTCCTGTAATCCCCTGTCCAGATGTATATTTAGTTTCAATCCTTATTCTTCTGGATATTCATCTGTTAGGCATTTAATGTGCCTTCTGCTATTGCTGCTGCTTTCAGTTTCAATCCTTATTCTTCTGGATATTCATCTGTTAGCAGAAGGTACGGAGATAAGGAATTTCTTGAAGTCCAGTTTCAATCCTTATTCTTCTGGATATTCATCTGTTAGAAAATACCTGCAAAATAATTAACTTTTATTTGGTTATGTTTCAATCCTTATTCTTCTGGATATTCATCTGTTAGAAGCTATGGGTAATGCTATTGTACCTCAAGTTGTGTATGTTTCAATCCTTATTCTTCTGGATATTCATCTGTTAGAGCCTTTGTATTAACATCCGGGTGATTAAGATAACTAGTTTCAATCCTTATTCTTCTGGATATTCATCTGTTAGCTGTCTTTAAAAAAAATATAGAAGGCGAGCTAATTACGTTTCAATCCTTATTCTTCTGGATATTCATCTGTTAGCGTATCTTTTATATAGCTGTAAAAGATCATTTGTAATGTTTCAATCCTTATTCTTCTGGATATTCATCTGTTAGTATTAAAAAGTACGAACTTCTTCCCGGGGTGTTTAGTTTCAATCCTTATTCTTCTGGATATTCATCTGTTAGTTGCTTGCTGGTGCTATTGCTGGCGGCCAAACTGCAAGTTTCAATCCTTATTCTTCTGGATATTCATCTGTTAGAAGGTTCTGGGAAAGAAACAAAAAACATTCAGGGTTGAGTTTCAATCCTTATTCTTCTGGATATTCATCTGTTAGTTTGTGCCGTCGGTAGTTTCTTTCCAATCAATCTGGGTTTCAATCCTTATTCTTCTGGATATTCATCTGTTAGACCACCGGCAGCCGTACCGATAAGAAGTGCATAATTGTTTCAATCCTTATTCTTCTGGATATTCATCTGTTAGTATGAAAAACAAATCAAGTGCAAAATTGAATGGGACGGAGTTTCAATCCTTATTCTTCTGGATATTCATCTGTTAGTTTAATTATTATACTTTAAATGTGAATTTCATTTATGGTTTCAATCCTTATTCTTCTGGATATTCATCTGTTAGCATTGCCTCAGCCCCTTTAATACCAGCCGAAGTAAGTTTCAATCCTTATTCTTCTGGATATTCATCTGTTAGAAAAATCTATCTACTGGCATCATGTCATCCGGTATCAGTTTCAATCCTTATTCTTCTGGATATTCATCTGTTAGTCTTAATTACCATTTTGTCCTCAGTGAACTGCTCCAGGGTTTCAATCCTTATTCTTCTGGATATTCATCTGTTAGTCTGAATTCCCCGATGGTTGAGCAGGTTGTTCCGATGTTTCAATCCTTATTCTTCTGGATATTCATCTGTTAGCTAAGGAACAGGTAGAGTTATGGAAAGATGAGGTAAGTTTCAATCCTTATTCTTCTGGATATTCATCTGTTAGATACATCGCCTGATAATACTCCGCAGGACTCATCCTGGTTTCAATCCTTATTCTTCTGGATATTCATCTGTTAGTTTGTTGGGGAATAATTTGGAAGAAAACGAGGAAATTATGTTTCAATCCTTATTCTTCTGGATATTCATCTGTTAGCTCGGAGAGATTTCAACACCTGATTTTGAATTATGGTGTTTCAATCCTTATTCTTCTGGATATTCATCTGTTAGCCGTAAACCTTTTTACTGTTCTGTATTCCAATAAAATATAAACATTTATGACTTATGTATTTTCTATTTTTCAATATTTCAAAGAACTGGTTTCGGTTGTTTTTTGTTATCATTTCCGAAAGTTTAAGTTACTGTATTCATGTACTTTATGTGAAGTAATTACAAAATTAAAAATAAATTACCACCCGTACGCATTTATTGTATACAAATATTCCGGTATGTGCAACCAATACACCGCTGCCTGTATTTAGTACCCCGTGGAAAATAATTATTAAGAATTATTTCATTTACTTTCCTGCAAACCTGTCGGATTTCCTGCTTTGCCGGTTCACTGATTTCAATCTCAATAAGCTTGTTTGAAGAACGGGTGTAAACCAGGTACCCCTTCCTGACAACCTTGCTAAAATTCCCTTCAATTAATATTGCATAACATTCAAGCTGTGTACGGTATGTTTCATAAATACGTTCTTCAAATTTAGCAAATTTATAATCAAGCGGTGCCATAGTTCCGTCATTTAACAGTAACACCTCGTCAACCCTTCCACGAAGTAGTTCGTTGGTCAGGTACTGATCGGTAAATTTTTCAGCAACTCCTATTCTTTTACGTAAATAATCCTTATTTCTTTCCAGTTTTTGGTCATGCAAGTGCCTACCCTTTGTGACTTTAAAATTCCGTTCTTCATACTGTGGAATGCATAATACATATTCATAATAGGTATATCGCGGACAAAACAGGTACTCGATAATATGGGAAGGTGTAACCGACATCAGAAAAACATTGCTTTTACCTCATCGGTGATCAACTCCTTATCAAAAGCCTGTCCAAGAAGGGCAGTTTGACGTAACTCATTTTTACTCATGGGAAATATGTAAACCGAATCAGTTTCCATGTCAATTAAATCATTTACAGCCAGTTCAAGAGTATCTTTATCATTGTCTTCAAGGCTTCCCAGGAAAACAGATTTCTGAACCCTGTATAATCCGGACTGTTTGCAGATCTTAGCCACTTTCACCCGGGGCTTGTTCTTTTTTATGTCGTATAATACCCAACAAATCATAGTTTTTCAATTAGTTTATTGGCAAACTGGTGAGCATCCATCTGCATTGCATTAAACCGGGTCTGCTGACGTCCATTGTACCGGATTTTATCTTCATCCAGAAACTGCATGAAAGATTGCATCAGCAGGTTTTTCCCTTCAGCATTCAAACTAAAACCTTTTGTAATTTCATCTGTATGACTGTCGTTTACTTTTTTGGCTGAAAAAAGTTTAAAAACCACCTCATCTGCGTATATCCTGTATGGTTCAATAAAATCGAAAACCATACTTTTCATATTGTAGTCATCCCGGTGCATAAATCCAACATATGGGTCAAGCCCTGCAATAACCAGTACTTTTTCCACCCGACTGTAAAGAACCCCGTAAGCATAATTCAGGAAAGTATTAAAAGGATCCTTCGCAGGACGAAAACTGCGGCCATCAAATTGATAGCGCACAGTTAGAAGCGAACTCAATACCTGGAAATAAATTCTTCCGGCTGTCCCCTCCAATCCCCTAAGCGTATCATCAATTTCATCGACTTTCAATCCTTTTAAGTCTTTTATTTTGGTTTGCAAACCTGAAATGACATCTATCTTTTCCTGAATCTTTTCGGCTGTTGTAGGCCGGTGGTTTTTCAGACGTTTCAAAAACTCCACCTGGTTATTGAGTTTTTTGTTTAACCAGGTTTTTATCCACAATACCCCTTTTTCATTCAAACTGGCATCCAGTTGCTGTTTCCTGATTTTTGAAGTACTTCCAGGTTTGCTGTGCCAGAACCGGCCCACCGGCATACCATCTCTCTCAAATATCAATATATCGATGTTATTTTTCATGGCGAGAATTATCGCATCGGTACTTATTGCAGATCCCTTGCTCATTAGTATTGAAGTAACTTTCTGGCTGGCAAAATGATGCTTTTGCTTTTCACCATCCTTCGTAAGGCTAACCTCAAATAGGTCATCTTTTATATGCACATAGGTTCCATATGTGTTAATAATTAATTGCATGTTTCAAGCTTTATTTTAATAGACTCACTGTTCCAAAGCCACGACTAACAGCTTTACCAATACCTGTCCATTCGGGAAGAAAAGCGTTAACGGTAAATTGACCGGAAAAAGCCAGCATTGACTGATTTTTAAACAGGGTTTGCTTTTCCTCCAGGTTGGTTAATGCTATTATTCTTTCGGTAGTGCGAAAAGAAAGTCCCTTATAAAAACTCAATATATTGTTTTGAAGCTGTTGGTTCAGGAATACACCTTTTTCTTTCTCTTCTAGCTTCATGTACTTTTGAAAGTTATCCTGGTTCAGAGCCATCCACAGGGTTTTGAATGTGTAATTAAACAATTGCCGGTTTACGGTAAGGTCATATTGTTTTTGCTGTATGTTTTTGGCCAGTACCGGAAATGATATTCCCCCGATATCCAGTTCTTTGATTTTCAGGAAAAGGGAAACCAGCAAATCGGCTCCTTCCTGAAAACCTACCAATACCGGAGTATGGTCTATCACCTTATATTGAACCAAAGGATAGGCATATCGGGCAGAACCATCGGAATAATGATTGTGCAGTAAAGGCGAATGCTCTTTAAAAAGTGTCCCGAAAAATCCCCGCAGCTTATGGGCATCGCGGGTTTGTAATGGAATATCAGGGAAGTGTATGGTGGTTTGGGTGATTTGCATGATTATAAATTAAAGCATGTATGTTTTATTGGTAGGTTGTCGGATAAAACCTGTTTTTTCATTGTAATAATCATTGACAACTTCATTATTTACACAAAGCAGAGATTGGTCGAAATCATTGATCGTTTTGAGGCCAATTGTTAAATAATTTGGAATTGTTATGATTCTTTGTTGGAAATCGGTTTTAAAATTTTCATCAAATTCCTCTTTGGTTATTTTTCCTGTAATCTTTTTAAGATACTTATCTCGAAGTAACATTGAATAATTATCAATCTCAATAAAAACAGCCAATGAAGTTTGACTTTCTTCAATGATACGAAAACTTGAAACGGGACGTTCATCTTTGGTAACTTCGCCATCATATCTTAATGTTTTCATTGACTCAAATATTTTATTGTATTCTGAGAATGAACTTTTTAAGGAAGCGTTATCAAAATAACTGTCAATTAAATTGAAATATTCTTCTTCCAGGAATTCAGTTTTGATCTTTAATGCGCTTTCTGACTGGTTGCTTGTTATCTGACCATATATTTTTTTTGCATCACCAAAATCGACAATGTATAGCGGAGAATGAAGTTTTCCAGGATCATTGTTACGATTAATTCGGCCTGCTACCTGAATAATTGAATCAATTGGACCTAAATCACGAAATCCCATATCAAAATCAAGATCAACACCGGCTTCGACCACTTGGGTTGATACTAATATTGGTGCTTTCCCTCCTTTTATTTCCGATTTTATCAATTTAATCCTTTGTGCGCGATCTACGGGAATAATATTGGTTGATAGGTAGTGAATTGGATTTTTCAGTTCTTGATTGCTTATGTATTCAGATATTCTATCGTAGATTTCAATTGAACGGTTTACGGTGTTGCAAACTATCAGACATGATTTCGAAGAATTCCATTTCTCCAGGAAAATTAGTTCAATAAATTCAGCACCAACATTATCAACAAATTTATTATCTAATGATGTAACTATTTTGGTTCTTTTAAAAAGAGCAAATACCTCCTTGTTGGCTTTTAATAATTCCAACGGTTCAACTTTTTCTCCTTCCTCTTCCAGAATTTCTCTTTGTGCCAATTCAAATATTTTTGGTTTGGTTGCTGTCATCAATACAATTCTGGTGTTTAAGAATTTTGAAAGATAAAAGAGAGCTGAACCAATTAAAGGCATTTGATCAAGGCGTAAAGTCTGAACCTCATCAAGGATTACAATAGAATTTGCAAAATGATTGAACTTTTTAAGTAATTTATTCCTGTTGCCAATCAAGGTTTCAAAAAATTGCACAAAGGAAGTAATTACAATATCGCCCTGCCATGTATCAACCGACATCAATTTCTGATTGTAGTTTTGTTCAAAATCTTCGTTGTTTTGCTTCTCAATTTTCCCGAAAACATCGGCATATTGATAATGTCCAATAATTTTTATTTCACCGGAAATCGTTGATTTGTATTCACTCAAAGCTTGTTCGATAATATTAATAAACGGTAAAGCGTAAATAATTCTCGATTCAATA
>CAYVTV010000047.1:0-19721 GCA_964454295.1 uncultured Bacteroidaceae bacterium | reverse complement strand
CAATATATA
Source organism: uncultured Bacteroidaceae bacterium (assembly GCA_964454295.1). Classification (GTDB taxonomy): domain Bacteria; phylum Bacteroidota; class Bacteroidia; order Bacteroidales; genus CAYVTV01. Next base: position 19,712 of record CAYVTV010000047.1, on the reverse strand, counting down.
GTTTAATTGAGTACCGCCTTTCTCCCAGAACCCTTATATCGCTTACTCCGGGAATGGTTTGCAGACTCTCCTTAAAGTAATTATTGGCAAATTCCGAGAGTTCCATAAGATTTCTCCTGGTACTCTGGATGGTAAAAGTGTAAACCCAGCCTGCATCAGCATCTGACTTAATCACTCTCGGCGGATCAATATCGGGAGGCAGATTCCGAATTGCCCTTGAAACTCGGTCGCGAACATCATTGGCAGCGGCTTCCATATCTGTCCCTAATTCAAACTCTACGGTTATACTACTGGATCCATCCCGGGAAGAGGATGTCAGAGTGCGTATACCTGCAATACCATTGATACTTTCCTCAAGAGGTTCAGTGATCTGGTTCTCAATAACATCTGAATTTGCGCCGGGGTAAGAAGTGCTGACCGTAACAACAGGAGGATCTACACTGGGGAACTCTCTTACCCCTAAAAATGTGTATCCAATGAAACCAAAAAGTATGATGGTAAGTGATAGTACAGTTGCGAGAACAGGACGTTTTATAAAAATCTCGGAAAAATTCATATTTACTCTCCTTTATTCAACTTCAGAAATCATCAATTTTTTAGATGGACCCGGATCCACAGGTGTCCCTTCACTGATCTGAAGAAGTCCTGTAATTATTAAACTGTCTCCAGGCTGTAATCCTTCAAGGATCTGAATTTCAGCAGATGTACGTATGCCAGGGGTTACTTTTACTGAACTTGCCCTGTTATTTTTACATATATAAAGAAAACTCCCTGTTAATTCTGTGCTTATCGCTTCCGACGGAATCACTATTGCATCGGGTATGGTTTCAAGAATGATGTTTATCCTTGCAAATTTCCCCGGTAATAATTGTGAGGAAGGATTGGGAGATAATGCCCTGGCGGTTATTGTCCTGGTTTGGGGATTGACTTCAGATTCAACGGCATATATTTTCCCGCTGAAAGTTTGAGAAAAATTTTCCAGGCTGTAATTTATTGTTAAGCCGGTTTTTATTATCCTGCTGTATTTTTCAGGCACAGAAAATTCAATTTTCACAGGATCTGTTTGCAGTAGTGTGGCGATTAATGAGTTGGCTACGAGATAACTGCCAGGACTAATATGTCTTAATCCTATTCTCCCGCTAAAGGGAGCATATATCTCTGTCTTCGCTATCTGTGCAAGGATAAGGTCTCTCTCTGCCAGTAAGGTTTTTAGCTGATTATTTGCTATATCATATTCCTCCTGACTAATGGCTTTTAATTCAAGTAAGGTTTTTTTTCTGAATTCTTCCTGTGCGGCAAGTTTCTCCTGTGCCTCATTTTTACTTAACTGTGCTTTAAGATCACTGTCATTTATCTTTAATAATAACTCACCTTTAGATACTTCCCTGCCCTCTTCAAAAGATATTTTAATGACTCTCCCGGGAATTTCATTTCTGAGCTCAACTCTTTCATTAGCTAAAACAGTTCCGGTCGTATAAATTTCATTAACAAGTACCTTGGGCTTTACAACCATAACTTCAACAGGAACCCTGCCGGCTCGCTGACTTCTTGCTGCAGGTTGCTTGTTTTGCCTGGTGTTGCAAGCGGTAAAAAAAATAGAAGTAATAAAAAATGAAAGCAGAAAAACTGTCGTTAACTTTCCTGCAGTTTTGAAATACATTAAATTTTTCATCCCGGGTAAAAAAAATCGTCGAATAAAATAAAATTAACTGGTAAATGTAGTAAAATAGTACCCGGATAACGAAAACAGCAGATATTTTTTAACAAAAAATTATGTCGGGTTATTTTTCAACATTATCCGTATAATTGTTCCTTTATTTAATTCTGATTTTAAAACAAAAATTTTCCCCCCGTGGTATTCTTCAATAATTCTTTTTGAAAGTGAAAGCCCTAATCCCCAGCCTCTTTGTTTTGTTGTATAACCCGGCTTAAAAATAGTGGAGAATTTCGACTTGGGAATCCCTTTTCCGGTATCAGCTATATCTATATTTATGTTGCGATTCTGCTTCTGAACCAGGATATTTATAATACCAGCACCATCCATGGCATCTATGGCATTTTTAAAAACATTTTCCAATACCCATTCAAATAATGAATCATTTAATAAAACCATTATTTCACCGTCGGAAATTTCAAGATTGAAGATCACCTTATCAGAAGTCCTGGATTTAAGATAACGGATGCTCTCATTTATTATTTCAATGATATTGGTCTGTTGAAGGGTTGGTTTTGAACCAACTTTTGAAAACCTGTCGGTTATCTTAATAAGCCTTTGGGAGTCTTTCTCAAGTTCCTCAACAATGTCTGACACCTCCCTTCTTCCCCGGAGAAGTTCAACCCAGGCATTTAAAGAGGATGTGGGAGTGCCTAACTGATGAGCCGTTTCCTTGGACAAACCTATCCATACTTTATTTTGTTCTGCTTTTCTCGAAGTGCTGAAAGCTATGTAAGAAACAGAAATAAAGAGGATGATCACCGCTAATTGAATATACGGAAAATGTTTTAATCTGTTTAAAATGATTGAGTTACCATAGAATATGACATTCCGGTCTCCATCGGTAAGGTCAATCATTATACTGTCATTTGTTTCACGCATTATTCTTAACTGCTTTTCCAAATATTGCGGTTTTTGAATGCGAATAGAATCCAGGTTCTTATAAGAAACTACATTTCCCGAACTATCTGTAAGAATAACAGGTACCGTGGTATTATTCTGTATGACAGACAGGGGGAAACTCAGATCTACTGTCCGGGGTTCCGCGAGAATCAATACCCGGGTGGCTTCAGCCCATAATTCAGCTTTCCTTCGTTCCTGATATGATAAAGCATTCACAAGGCGGTTGGTATAGGTAAGTGATCCAACCCCTATGGCAACAGCGACAAGAAATAAGGTAAATTTCCAGTATTGTTTCTTTTCATATATGTCAAAAACTCTTCTAAACATTACTTAGTATAAGATTTAATACAATAGTTCGTTAAGTTAAAAGAAAACGCAAAGGCAAAGGCGTAAAACGTTGATTATTCAAAAATAAATTTAAAATCTTTTTCCTTCTTATGGAATTCTTTTTTCCCTTTTTTGTTGTCAGGAGTCTCAACACTATCCTTCTGCTCATCCCATTCAAAAATAAATTGCGCGCCCGGATCTTTGCCTTCCTCCCTTTTTACACTGTCTGATAATTGTTTTTTAAATAATCCGAATTCTTCATATAGGATGGTTTTTAATTCCTGTTTCTCTGTTTTAATATCCTCTTTGATTTGATTAACTGCTTCTTTTCTGTCATATCTTATTTTAAAATCATCAGGATTTCCAAATATCGTCAGAAAAATTGTAACTCGTTGTCCATCCTTTTCCAATACGGCAAATTCGTCATTTTCTTTCTTTTTACGAGCTTTCTTTGCAAGGATCTCTGACAGGTTAACTCTGACCTTGTACTCGAAATTATTGTCAAATCCATGTAAGCCGGAAGCAATAATATTAAATGCAGAAGAATTAATGCTCATTTCCGGGACGAATACTTTTTGTTCCCTGATAATAATGTTATTCTTAAGCGTTTTAAACTTTACATGCTCAAGTTCTGACAATTCTATAAATTTAGACAAACTCTTTAAAGGTGAGAAATCTTTGAGCTCTCCATTTTCAATCGTAACATCGGATACAGCATAAATGCTTTCCATTTCCGGTTCCAGCAGGGAATTAATATTAACTGAAAAGTCAACTGAGCTTGAAATATAACCTTCCAGGTTTTCACTGACGATAAAATTTTGTTTAAAATTATTAAATGTTTCAAACATCTCCCTGATATCAATTTTCGTCAGCCGGCTTGAAGTTCTGAGTAATAAATTCCCTTGCATATCCTGGATCAGACCCCCGTAGCTATTCAAACTTCCCTTCATTGTTTTCAGATCTAATGAAGTTATTGTAAGAAAGCGGGGTTTATACGTCAGATCTGATGTTATACCGGAAGCGGTGAATTTGTTCAATACAAAATCGTCAACAAACAGGTGCAGTTTAATGTATAATTTATCCGGAAGGATAAAGGATTTTTCATTATCATTCTGTTGCTGATTATTTATTAAAAATGATAAATCAAGATAATCCGCTGATGCATCACCCTGAATCCATAAAGAGCTGGTTTTTCTCACAAAACGCTTTATTATGTGATCTATCTGACCCTTGAATTGTATATTACTCTCCCCCGATAAAAAATTAAACATGCTCATCCATGAATCATTTGTTATACGCACGTTTCCATTCAAACCGGTAATTTCCGGATATTCCTCATTTATCCTGAATGAAAGATTTTCCATGTCAATGCTGCCGGATACATTTTCAGCCAGAATGGTTTTAAAATCAAAGTCCTTAAATGAATTAAGTGATAAATATACATTTAGTTCAGGTTTCAAAATTCCCGATTTAAATGAAAATATATTACTGTCAATAAAATTGTTAATATCGTTTACATGAATAATACCTTTAAGACTGGAAGAAATTTGTGGAGAGATCAGATTATTAATTGTAAGGCTGCCGGTTACAGAGGATTCGTTACTATTTGCATGAATATTATTAAATTCAAAAATGCTGCTGGTTGCATTATGCAACTTTCCATTTGTGTATTTTCCGGAAAGACTGATATTTTTTGGATGTGTTTCCCATCCCGGATATTTTAAGCTTCCCTGCCTGATTTTAAAATCAGCATTGATCAAAGGAGCATCTGTCCCGGTAATGTTGCCTTTTACTGACAGGTTGATATCTGTCCTTCCATCGGGTGAATATTCATTACTCCACTTTGTAAGGTAAGAGGGTAAGGCTTTTATCAGCGACTTAATATTCAAATTTTTACCCGTTACCTGAAGATCTGAAAAAATATTATTTCCTGATATAATAAACCCGGCAGTTTCAAACTGAAGATCATTGTAAACCAAAACACCTCTGTCAATTGTATAAACAGAATCATCAGCCGTAAAAATGACTTTTAATGTAATGTCCGAATTTTCTGCATAAAGTATGTCTTCGCGAATAAATGTCTCAAGATATACTGTGCCTCCGGTTATTAAGGAGAATTCTTTTTTCCCGAATTTCCCTTTAAACAATATATCCTGCACATTACCTGAGGTATACTGGTTTTTAATTTTATTGTTCATTAAGACCTTAAAATTCTTTAATTTAAAAAATTCAAGTTCAAGTGTTTGTTCATTATCCTTTCCGGAGGAAGCTTTTTTAAATAATTTATAATTAATAAATCCGCTACTGTCGGTAAACAGGTTTAATTCCCCGTTGTTGGCCAGTATTCGCTTAATGATATATTGCCCCTGTATAATATCAATTATATTAAATTGAATATAAATTTTATCCGCTCTGAAGAGTGTGTCGGTATTAATTTCCGGGAAATCAATGGGATTAAGTTCTTTGTTTGAAAAGGCAACAATGTCTTCCAGTACCATGCTGATAAAAGGAAATGTCCTGAAGAATGAAATATCTGCTTCCCGTATTTCCACGCGTAAGGCAAGTTCTTTATTCAGGCGGTGGATTACATAACTTTTTATCTCATTACCATATTTATTTATTACAATTAATCCTGTTACTGCCGATAAAAATAGGAATAGAAATAAAATGATCAGAAGATAACCTGTTATTTTTAGAAGCTTTGCCAAATCTGCACTTTTTATGATAAACGAATCAGTTTAGCATTAAATTTCCTTAATCAGGATTATTATATATCCAGATTTTCATTCTTTTGATCCTGATTAAGGAATAACATTTTCAACAGGTAAAATTACGAAGATTTATAAGATGATTTGAACCTGGAAAAGAGTTGGGAATAGTGTTTTATTAACAGAGGTCTGTAAATTGCTGGCAGTTGGCAAATGGCAGTTGGCAAACCGGCTCCCGGGCTTCGGCAACTTCGGCAGGCTCAGTTACCGGGACTATAGCAACTTCGGCAGGCTCAGCCGGCATGCTATTAATTATCCAGGTGCAATGTGGAATCCGGGCTTCAGCAACTTCAACAAGCTCAGCTACCGGGCTGTAGATTAGCAGTAAGCAATCTGGAATTTGGAATCTGGAATCTGGAATTTGGAATCTGGAATTTGGAATCTGGAACCTGGAATCTGGAATCTGGAATCTGGAATCTGGAACCTGGAATCTGGAATCTGGAATCTGGAATCTGGAATCTGGAATCTGGAATTTGGAATCTGGAATTTGGAATCTGGAACCTGGAATTTGGAATCTGGAATTTGGAATCTGGAACCTTGAAACCATTCTCTAAAAACTCAACAACCTCAATCCTACACTATATGGATAAAGTTCAGGGCCTTTACCTTTCTCAAATAAGGGAACCGGATAGTAATTGGCAAACAGGTTTAAATTTCTATAGCCGGCCCTTAATGTAAATCCGTATCTTAAAGGTGATATATTGAAATCGTCTTTTACTTTGTCTTTTTGCCTGTCACCTCTTTCCTTATAGACTATCTTTGTGCTGGAGCCAATTTTTGCTCCTCCGATAACACCACCGGACAGATAAATTCTTTTCTTTCCGGCAGGTATCTGAAACTCAATAAGAAGCGGGACAGTAAGATAGGTTGTTGCTAATTTCGATTTAATCATTGTTGCCCCGGGCTCAGTCACAAATGCAGGTATAAATTCTACGATCTGACCGTTTTCATCTTTACGTATATTATTATCCCTGTCAAAGAAATAATTACTGAATTCAAATCCCATACCTGTTACGAGTCCTGCTTTATCGGTACCAAATCCCAGATCATACTGGATGAAATTCAGATTTACATTTAAGGATTTGTTGGTATTAAGATCCATATATTTTAATGAAGGATCTAATGAGGAACTGAAATCACTGTTTACATAATTGTTCAATCCCAGTTCAAAGCCCGACCAGTGTCCTTTAAATTTCGTTTTCTTTTTGCTGGTTACTTCTTTGGTGTCTTTAAGGTCTTTTACATTTATCCTGGTACTCCCATCGGTATCTTCAATGATTTCAATACCTTTATTCCCTATTTTTATCCTCGTGGTATCTTTACCATCCTCAATAATTACCAGGTCATCATCGTCTATTGTAACAGTAGTTCTACCGGAATCCTCCGTTACCTCCATAATCTCAGAAGCCGGTTCTTCCTGGGCTGATGCATAAAAATACGGAAAGGTTATAAGTGTAGCTGCAAGTAAAATAAATAAATTTCTCATGGTAATCATTTTTAAATTAAACCTTTGTTTTGATTTTTAAGGTAAGACGAACAGGCAGGCAGAATGTTACAGGAAGGATAAAATTTTATCTGAAAGTTCGGGAAAAGCCTATCACTCCTGCATCGAAAGTTACAACAGAGGCGTCTCCATTATCTGTTGGCTGTCTGTCAAGTCTGACAGAAGAACCTGTAAGGCGATTAATTCCGGCAATACCTGATTGTGCAACATCCCAGAATGTGATTTCGGCATTATCAGGCGGCACATCTTCCTTTTTAAAGATTCTGTTATTCATATACCTTACTGCGATATCAGATAAGCTTAGATAATTCTGTTCAATAACACCCTGTTCAACATGTACAATGATATTGCGGGAGCGTTTAATTTTATCCGGTCTTGCCCTTTCTAATTCTGGCGGGGGTAAGATCAATGTGGCAAGCGTTGGCGTGAAATCAACCAGTTCTTTATCTTCCTCCGGAGGTGCTGATTCGCTGGTAACCGGAAGAGGTCTTGTGTCCTGTATGATCCTTTTTGTTTCGTTGATAATTCTGGTATCAGCCAATATATTTTCCGGGAGATAAGTTTCCGGTGCAGGAGAATCCTGGATCATTGGAATTATCTTGGTTTCGTTCCTATCACCGACCGGACTTTCAGTTTTTGCTGTTAATGGTATCCCTGTTTTTTCAGATATGTGATAAGGCCTCAAAAGAAGTAAAATTAACATAATGGCAGCAGCGGCTGAAAGAGAAGAATATAAAAGGATACGCCCCGCTACAGGTTGTTTCTTTTTTAATTCTGATTTACCACTGTAAATAATTGTATTATCCGGGTTAAGTTTAACTGTTATGTATAATTCGTGATCTTTTTTGCGTTCCGGGTGCTGATCGAGGTACAATTTGAAATCAGCATACTGTTCAGTGGAAAGCTCACCTTCCACGGAGGCAATACAATGATCATCAAAGTTCTCTTCCCGGATCTTGCCATCTGTGTCAATTTTATATAAAAGAGACTTATGAGGATATATGCACTTCTCAGGAGCAAGCATCATTTTTTCCATTCCCTCAAGTTCTATCCTGAGATCCGGATTAATAAGCAGAAAATCTTCCAATTCTGAAATCTGAACCTCATTCAGTGTTCCATCCAGATATTCAATGAAGAACAATTCGTAATTTTTTCTGGTTATTTGCATCCGAAAATATCTTAATATTACTATATAACTCTTTCTGGACTTCCTATATAGTGCTTGCAAGAAAACGCCAATAGCTGCGTTATGCTCGCCTTCAAGACAGTCATTTACGATTAGTAAACTCCTGTCTTTCAGGCATCGCATGCCTTGCTCTTGACGTTTTCTTATCAAGCACATGCGAAAATATTGAGTTTTCTTTCAGACACTATATAATTCTTAAGGAACATTCTGCCCCTGTAAATATATACCTTTACCTGTGATTCAGTTAAACCGGTTATCTCCGCAATTTCTTCATACGAATAACCTTCATAATCCCGAAGCATTATCACTGCCCTCTGGGACTCCGGTAACATGTTTATTGCAGCATGGAGAATTTCATTAAGATCACTATATTGTTCTTCATGCTTAAAATCAGGTTGTAACATTTTTTCAAATTCAGCATGACGCTTTTCTTTTCTAATCAGAACAATCATAGTATGGTACGCAGCTGAAAACAAGTAGGATTTCACTTTTTCCCCTGAAATCGTATCTCTCTTAATCCAAAGTTTTTCAAATGTATCCTGTACTATATCCCTGGCTTTATTCTCATTATGGATATTTTTGAGAATAAACCTGAATACTCCGTCGGAAAAATGATCTACCGCTTTGTTATATTCCTTTACGGTCATGAAGGATATATTTTTAACAATAAGACGTCTGTAAGAATTAAAAGTTACAATAATTAGAAATTAATAAACCTTTAATCATATAATCTTAGATATTCATATGTATTTCCTGTCCAGTTTAAAAATTTTGTAAAATCCTCAAAAGAAATAATTACTGAAGCTGTATTTATATTCGGGTGAAAGCTGATACGGACAGATTGCTTAATTTTCTCATCTATGAAAACGTGAACATGATTATCGGTATCATTTATCAGTCCAAAGACGGAAACCGAACCGGGGGTTAAGCCCAGGCATTTTCTCATCCGCTGGTCACTGGAGAAACTGATCTTCCCCTGTTTCAGTCTTTTTTCAAGATCATGAATGTCAAGTGTTTGTGAATGTTCAAGTATTACCAGGTAATGCCGGTTTCCTTTATGATTACGGAAGAATAAATTCTTGCAATGGGTAGCATCAATTCCATTCCAGTATTTTCTGGCTTCCTCAATAGTGGGAACAGGAGGATGCTCATGAATCTCAAAACCTATCCCCAGTTTTTTCAGCGTGTTCAGTACTTTTTCCTTTTCAGTCATTATGTATTTCATGTTTTTGCAAATATAACAATAACCATTCAGGACAAAGAAACAATAAAGCTCGCCCAACTTCTCTCCCCTAAAGAGAACATAACAAATTGTCATTCTGAGCGTAACGAAGTGAAGCGAAGAACCGAGCCTTAGCGAGCTCAACGAAGTTAATCTCATTTACATTTAAATAAATTACTCGGTTACTACTGATAATTTTTAATGCAATATTAGCCCTTAATGGATTTTAATAAACACTATCTTTGTAGTCAATTTTTACCGATGAAGAATAGAATTGTTATTTTTCTGAAACTGTATGCATTCTGGATGATCTTGTTCATCGTTCTGAAGATTCTTTTTATGTTATATAATTACAGAGAATCTTTTGAACTCCCTTTTACTGTCTGGATTCAGATCATTTATCACGGAATACTTCTGGACCTGTCTGCCGGAGCATACCTCATGTTTATTCCCGGGATGCTGATACTGTCTGGAGCTGTTCCCGGAAATACATTTTATATAAAAGGTATTGATATCTACACATACATTTTTCTCTTTATAATTTTGTTTCTGGGAATAGCCGATATGGCCTTATATTCATACTGGGGATTTAAGCTTGACCTCACACCTGTTCTTATGTATATTAAAACCCCGGGTGATGCGATAGCTTCCGTTAACCTGGTCGAAATGATCCTTCTGGTACTGATATTCGCAGGAATATTTATTTTGTTTATTAAGTTGTACAACAGGTTTGTCAGGATTCCTGTTCAACTAATGACAAAAACTGATGTGAAAACTTTCATTGCAATGATCATTATGATTTGTGTTCTATTATTACCTGCCAGAGGAGGTATGGGAATTGCACCGGTCAACCTGGGAACGGTTTATTTTCATTCTGACAGGTTTGTAAATCATAGCGCAATAAATGTATTATGGAACACGATCTATTCGTTATCAAAAAAAAATAAAATGAATACTTCATTTCATTTTATGACAGATGAAAAGGCAAATGAATTATTTGTCGAATTGTACCCGGATAATATGGAAACTTCTGAAAGAATAGTAAAAGAAGGTGCAAACATTATTCTTATAATTCTTGAAAGTTTTTCAAACAAAATTATTGAACCACTTGGAGGAGAGCATGGAATTACTCCGCACTTTAATGATTTATGCAGGGAGGGGATGCTTTTTACAAACTTCTTTGCAAGCGGCGACAGGTCGGACAAGGGACTGGTTAGTATATTCAGCGGGTTTCCGGCACAACCGCTTACTTCCATCATTAAGTACCCCGCTAAGTCACAGAAATTGCCTTTCATTAAAGACTCATTTCATAATAAGGGGTACTGTACTGCTTTTTATTATGGCGGGAATCTTGATTTTGCCAGTTTCAGATCTTACTTTACCAGGAAATCAATTGATAATATTGTAGACATGAATAGTTTCCCCCGTTCCTTCAGAAAGCAAAAATGGGGTGTGCCGGATAATTATGTTTATGAACGAATCCTGAACGATCTTGAAAATATAAAGCAACCTTTCTTTATATCTTTCTTTACGTTAAGCAGTCATGAGCCTTTTGATATACCGGTTGAGCCGTTTTTCGGTTCTTCCGGAAGAGATAATATGAGCAGAAGCGCTTTTTATTTTGCCGACCAATGCCTGGGTGATTTTATTACCCTGGCGAAACAAAAACCATGGTGGGATAATACACTTATTGTGATGATGTCAGACCATGGTTCCAGGAGTCCGGGCAATACCCCCAATCATTCCAGAGAAAAATTCTCCATACCAATGCTGTGGTTTGGAGGAGCATTGCTGGCGACACCGGGAATAAATAACGCATATTCATCTCAGGTTGACCTGCCCGCAACATTAATGACTCAGTTCGGACATGATCATACTGCGTTCAGATATAGCAAGGATATTTTTACATCTTCCCGACAGGCTTTTGCATACTATTCTTTTCATAACGGATTTGGATTTTTTCGTGATTCCGTTGAATTGATTTATGATAATTCCGCAGAAATGTACATTTTTAATTCAGGAAGAAAGGCGGAATTATGGCAAGAGCATGCCAAAGCAATGCTTCAGGTAATAACTAATGATTTTTTAACCTGGTGATCTCTATTGTTTTCATAATAAATCCCATTTCGGGAGGGCGTAATAAACGCAGAATCGGGAAAATTATAAAACGATATTTCTCTGCAGAGAATTATTTATGCAAAAAAATCTATACTCTGTTTCCCAGTCATGCTTATGAAATTGCCCGTAATGAAATAACCCGGGGAGCAGATATAATCGTTGCTGTTGGTGGCGACGGGACAATTAATGAAGTGGCCAGGGCTCTCATGTTCTCTGAAGTAAAGCTGGCTATAATTCCTGTGGGCTCGGGAAATGGATTTGCAAGGCACTTCGGAATACCACTGACCATCCGGGGAGCTGTAAAAAAAATATTAATCGGCAGGAATATCAAAATAGATATCGGGTTCGTTAACGGGAAAGCCTTTTTTTGTACTGCAGGAATAGGTTTTGACGCTGAAACAGGATTGGTTTACAGCCGGTTCGACACACGGGGATTTCTTTCCTATGCATTCAGTTTTTTGAGAGTCTTTCAGGCATACCATCCTAAAAGATATGTTATCACAATTAATGATGAAGTGATTGATACCGAAGCTTTTTTTATTAATATTGCCAATATTTCACAGCTTGGATACCATTTTTATATTGCTCCCGGTGCGTCAGCATCTGACGGCTCACTTGATCTTGTCATTATTCGTAAATTTCCAAAATGGAAGGGCTTTTTTCTCGCTTTTTCGTCCTTCCTGGGGAAAATAGATAAAAGCAATTATGTAATTCGCAGAAAAATTACAAATGCAACAATTAAGACCTTTGATGAAATTAATATCATTCATATCGATGGTGAACCGGAACCGGTTCATTCAAATGAATTTATCTATTCAATAAAAAATGAAGGACTAAAAGTGATTATCTGAAAATATATCAAATTAATTTCCATAATACCCATCCAATTGTATTTTTGTAAAATAATCCGGATTATTTATGAGAGAAATTATAGGCCGTTACTATTGTATTAACAACTTTCTCAGGTCTTCTGCAAGGTTTAACCCCCAGTTCCTGAACAAAGGAAAAAATATTTATGAAGTTGTGAGAATCATACGGGGGAAAGTATTGTTTCTTGAAGACCATTTTGAACGGGCCGTTAAATCAGGTGAATTATCAAAGTTAAAAGTCTGGTATGACCTGAACATGCTCAGAAGTAATCTGAAAGAGCTTATAAACGCAAATAAACTGCAGACAGGAAATATTAAGTTCGTTTTCCATTTTGAAGCAGATAAGAAGAACAATTATTTCTTTGCCTATCCTATTCCGTATGCTTATCCACGCCAGGATGATTATAATTTTGGTGTTCCCCTGCTTACCCATCAGTTTCTGCGGACACAGCCAAATGTGAAGAAATGGATCCCTGACTTTAAAGCAAATGTTGCCGAACTCAGGGAAAAAAATGAGGTTTTCGAAATATTACTGGTAAATGACGAGGGTATAGTAACGGAAGGAAGCCAGTCCAATTTTTTTATGATCAGGGGAAATACCATTTTAACAGCGCCTAAAAATTTAATTCTACCCGGAATAACCAGAAAATGCGTGTTTAATATATGTAAAGAAAAGAATATCGAAATCAGGGAACAGGCGTTCAGGATATCGGATGCGCTGAACTGTGAGAGTGCTTTTATTACAGGTACATCACCAAAAATTTTGCCTGTATCTGAGATTGACGGGAAACGATTTCTTGTTAAAAACTTCATTCTACAGAAGCTGATGGTAGAATATGATAAGCTGATTGAGGATTATATTTCCAGAAGTATTTTTTATGATTTATGATGTTTGTGTAATTGGAGGAGGTATAGTCGGATTGGCTACTGCCTTCAGGATTCTTGAAAAGAGACCTTCTCTGAAACTCTGCCTTCTTGAAAAGGAAGCTGATCTTGCCTCTCACCAGACCGGCAATAACAGCGGAGTTATACATTCGGGAATTTATTATAAACCCGGAAGCCTTAAAGCGAAAAATTGCCTTGAAGGTTATACCAGTTTACTGAATTTCTGCAATGAGCATGAGATACCGTATGATCTTTGCGGTAAGCTTATTGTTGCTGTGGATAAGAAAGAACTTCCTGCACTTGATAATCTGTACCGGAGAGGGATGGAAAACGGACTTACAAAGATACGTTTGTTAAAGCAGGAAGAGATACTTGAATATGAACCTCATGCAAACGGAATAGCTGCTATTTACCTTCCATATACCGGGATTATTGATTTTAAAGAAGTATGCAGGAAACTTGCGGAAATACTTCGTGCCCGGTATGGTGCTGAAATATACACTTCTGCCAGGGTCACAGGAATTAATATTAAGGTGAACATTCCTGTTGTGCAAACCAGCCTGAAAGCTTTTGAGACCAGACTGATTGTCAACACAGCAGGTCTGCATTCCGACCGTATTGCGAGGATGACAGTTAAAGATCCGGGACTACGCATAATACCATTCAGAGGCGAATATTATAAACTCAAACCGGAAAAAGAATCACTGGTGAAATCACTGGTGTATCCGGTACCAGATCCGCAGTTTCCCTTTTTAGGTGTTCATTTTACAAAAAGGATAAACGGGTGCGTGGAAGCAGGCCCTAATGCAGTGCTGGCATTTAAAAGGGAAGGATATAAAAAAACAGATATTTCGATTTCAGATCTTTGGTCATATGTTTCATGGCCAGGCTTCGGGAAAGTAATTATCAGATATGCAGGAATGGGAACAGGTGAATACTACCGGTCACTTTGTAAGTCAGCTTTTACCCGTGCACTTCAGAAGCTTGTACCTGAAATTGAAAAGGATGATATCATTCCTGGTGGTGCAGGAGTAAGGGCACAAGCCTGCGACAGGAAGGGGAATTTGCTGGATGATTTTTATTTCGCAGAAAATGAGTATGCAGTAAATGTTTTGAATGCTCCATCACCGGCTGCAACAGCTTCATTGTCTATCGGAAAATATATTGCGGAAAAAGTCATAAAGAGGAATTAAAATACTAAATTTAATGTATACTATATCTTAAATAAATGAAGTCATTAATTTTTACAGGCATTCTTATTCTGGTTACAATAATTAGAACTGATGCACAGAAAACTTATACTGAAAACGGCGGGGAGATTATTTTTGCTTTCTCTGATGTGGAATATATGGGAGAAAACCTCAATTCAAAAATGAGATTTACCTTGTTCCTGCATCTTGGACGGCAACGGCATTTTGATTTTGATAATAATTTTGGGATATATACCGGCTTGGGTCTGCGTAATATAGGTTTTATTACCGATCATGATAACTACGTGGAAAAAAGAAGATCCTATGCACTTGGTATTCCTGCAGCTTTCAAAATAGGGTCCTTTAACAACCATCTGTATTTCTACGGGGGAGGAGAGTGCGAACTGTTTTTTCATTATAAGCAAAAACAAATATCCGGAAATTCCAGATCAAAATACAGCGAATGGTTCAGCAGCCGGACCAACAGACTGGCACCTTCTGTATTCTGCGGCATGCAATTCCCCGGAGGGATTAATGTTAAGTGTAAATATTATCCCGGAAATTTCCTGAATAAAGACTTTCGTGGAAGGGACTTTGGCCTGCCGGTTGACTATTCTGATTATGAAAAAACACAGATATTCTACATCGCGTTGACCTTTAATATGAAATCAAAAGATCTTAAAAATCTATATAACCCAGACTCAAAAGAAGTACGTTTCGCTGAAAACCGGTAATCTTAATTTTATTATATTTGCAAAGGACGGGCTATTAACTCAGTGGTTTAGAGTGCTACCTTGACAGGGTAGAAGTCGCAGGTTCGAATCCCGCATAGCCCACATCAGTCAGACGACGCGTGTTCATCTAACAGGCAGGTAATTTTAAGTAAAAGATTAACAATGTTTTGCAATATTATCTTAAAAATGGAAAAGAAACATTTTTTTTGTACATTTGAGTGAATTTTGAATTGCGACTAAACCCGTTTGAACCCTTTAGATTATGAGTAAACTTATTTATTTTGTGGATGACGATAAAATGATTCTGAATCTGCTCGAATATACTATTAATAACAGGCAGGGTTATGAAGTGAGAACGTTTATTTCAGGGGAAGAATGCCTGAAACATCTTGATGCCAATCCACAGCTTATCGTCCTGGATCACTTGTTTAATTCGCAGGATAATAAAGCAATGAATGGTCTTGAAATACTTAAAAACATACGCAGTAAAAACAAAAATATCCCGGTGATCATCCTGAGCGGTAAAGGCAATGACAACCTGGCTGCTGAATACATCAGGAACGGAGCTAACCAGTATATTCCCAAAAATGATTACTTTGTCGATATATTGATGCAGACTATTGACAAGCTTATGCAAAATAACTGAATATTATTTTCCTCTCCTTTAGCAGCTCCCTTTTTTCTCAGATTTTTACAGGTGAAGTGTTCATCTTCCTTTAACCCTCAGGAAACTTAGCGCAATAAACCCACAAATGAAGTGAATACCTTAAGGTGAGTTCGATATAATAAGTTTTTTTTATTCAAATATTAATTTATACTTTTGCACGGTTAAAAAATAAGGGTGTTTTTATGATACTGGAAGAATATATAATACCTTTCGGCGGATTAAAAGAGGGTGTGTATGAGTACGAATTTAGGGCTGAAGACAAGTTCTTTGCACAGTTTAATAATCAGGACATAATCGGAGGTAGCATCAAAACACACCTTATACTTCTGAAAAAAAACAATTTTTTAGAACTCGATTTTCATATAACCGGCCTGTTAAAACTTATTTGCGACAGATGCCTGGATGAGTTTAATATGGATATTGAATCGAAACAAAAGCTGTATGTTCGCTTCGGTAAAACCTATGAGGAATTAAGTGATAATGTAGTTATTATCCCGGAGGGTGAGACAAGGCTGAACATCGCACAGTATATCTTCGAGTTTTCAGCCTTGAGTGTGCCGATAAAAAAGGTTCATCCCGCAGATAATAACGGAGAACTTACCTGCAATGCGGAAATGTTGATATTACTGGATAAATATACATCTGATCAACCGGAAATCAACCCGGTATGGAATAATTTAAGGAATATTTTAAACTAAATTTTAAAAAGCAATGCCACATCCAAAAAGAAAAACTTCAAAAACCAGGAGGGATAAAAGAAGAAGCCATGATAGTCTTAAGGAACCTGTATTATCTGTATGTCCCACCACTGGTACGGTACATGAAAGGCATAAAGCGTATTATGTTGATGGAAATCTGTATCATAAAGGTAAATTAGTGATTGAAAAGGAATCAGGGGCAAAATAATTTCAGCACCGGATCCCAAACACAATATTAACAGATGAGAGTTGGCATAGATATTATGGGAGGAGATTTCGCTCCTGTAAGTACCATCGTTGGCGCTTCTCTTGCTCATGGTGAAGTTTCTGACAGTATTGAAATTATTCTTTTTGGCGACAAGGAACTGATAAACCGGACAGCGGAAGAGAATAATGTGGAAATCGGTAATATGAAGATTGTTCATTGTTCTGAAACTATTGCAATGAATGATCAACCCTACAAGGCATTCTCAAAAAAAATTGATTCCGGAATTGTTAAGGGTTTCAGGAAGTTAAAATCAGGAGAAATTGATGCCTTTTGCAGTGCCGGGAGTACCGGAGCTGTTATGATAGGGGCAATCCAGGTAATAAATCTTATTCCCGGCATTATCAGGCCTGCAGTGGCAGCTGTTATTCCTAACCTTGAAGGGTTTCCGAGTATTTTGCTGGATGTTGGACTTAATCCCGATTGCCGTCCTGATGTTCTCTGTCAATATGGTATACTTGGAGCTGCATACTCAGAAAGTATTTTCAATGTGACAAATCCCAGAGTTGGCCTTATTAACATTGGCAGAGAGGAGGAGAAGGGAAGCCTGATCGTTAAATCTGCTTACCATCTTATGAAAGATTCATCTGACTTTAACTTTGTGGGAAATGTTGAGGGAGTTGACCTTTTTTATAATTCTGCCTCAGAAGTGCTGGTGTGTGATGGCTTTATCGGAAACGTAATTCTTAAGGAAGCAGAAGGGTTTTATCGCTTGCTGAGAAAGAAAAAAATATATGACGAATTCTTTGAGACTTTCAATTATGAGCATTTTGGAGGCACGCCGGTACTGGGTATCAATAAGCCGGTTCTCGTCGGCCATGGAATCTCCAGTCCTCTTGCAATTAAAAATATGATCCTGCAGGCAGTTAAAGTTACAGGGTCAGACATAACTGATAAAATAAAAACTGCTCTGGAAAATGGGAAAAATAATAACAGCGATTAAAGGCATTCAGGGATGGGTGCCAGATTACCGGCTTACAAATGATGAATTAAGTAAAATGGTTGAGACTTCCGATGAGTGGATCATGCAACGCATCGGAATTAAGGAAAGAAGAATACTGAAGGATAAAAATAAAGCTACTTCTGATATGGCTGCTGAAGCTGTAAAAGCTTTATTGAAAAAAACCGGTACAAAACCGGCAGATGTTGACCTTGTAATTTGTGCAACCATTACACCTGATATGATGTTCCCGTCAACATCAAATCTGGTGTGTTATAAATGCGGTCTTGTGAATGCCTGGGGTTACGACGTGCTGGCAGCATGTTCAGGGTTTATTTTTGCCCTGGAAACCGGTAACCGGTTTATTCAGTCTGGTTCGTATAAAAAGGTAATAGTAATAGGTGCTGATAAAATGTCTGTACTTACTGATTACACAGACAGAACTACCTGCCCTCTTTTCGGAGATGGTGCTTCAGCTGCCCTTCTTGAACCTTCTGATAACGAAAACGGTATCATTGACCATATTTTGGGAGTAGATGGTTCAGGATACAAACATCTATACCTGAAAGCCGGCGGGTCACTTAATCCTGCTTCACATGAGACGGTTGATAATAAAGAGCACTTTATCTATCAGGAAGGACAGACTGTTTTTAAAGTCGCAGTTTCTAAAATGGCTGATGTTTCAATTGAAATAATGGAAAGAAATAACCTGACATCCGACGATATACAATGGTTTGTTCCCCATCAGGCAAATATGCGTATCATTGAAGCTACCGCAAAAAGAATGAAGCTTGCCAGGGAAAAGGTAATGATCAATATCGAACACTTTGGGAATACCACTGCTGCTACTATCCCGCTCTGTCTATGGGAATGGGAACCTAAATTGAAAAAAGGGGATAATATTATCCTCTCTTCGTTTGGAGGCGGTTTTACCTGGGGGTCAATATACCTTAAATGGGCATACTAGCATCTTTATAATCTGCCGGCAAATAATTATCCAGGCTCAGACAAACATTTGCAGCAAATTTCGATGATCTCACTAAGATATCTTTCCATATCTCTTCCGGAATGTTATGTAAATTATCTGTGGTAATTCCATGCCTTAAAAGTCCGTAGAGAATTCCTGCATTAAAAGTATCCCCTGCACCTATGGTGCTCACTGGGGTTACTTTTTCCGATTCAACAAACATCTCCATATCACGGGTTTTTAACCATACACCTTTCGCTCCCATTGTATAAATAAGAATTTTATTCCCTAAAAGATCTATTTTTTTGTATGTGCTCCAGACATCAGTTGTTCCGAAAATTTCACTGAAATCATCGTTGGAACCCTTTATTATATGGGCATTTTCAATGTTAAACAAGATACGGGGAATAATCTCGCCAAGCCTTTTTTTATAAGAACTTCGGAAGTTGGGATCATAATGGATCAGCACATTGTTCTTCCTGCAGGTAGAGATAAGCTCTCTCAGCAGATTTTGATTTTCTTCCTTCAGCGAAAAGGATGACCCATGTAATAATATATCTCCTTCTCTGAAATCAGGAATTTGAAATCTGAATGTATGTCCGGTATCCTGGTAAAAGGAATAATCGGCATTATTGTTTTTGTCAAGATAAGCCAGTGCAAGTCTGGTATTACCTTGAAATTCTGTAAGAAAGGTAAAATTTACGTGGTTCACCATCAAAAAAGCTTTAACTAACATCCCGAGCCGGTCATTCACA
>CAYVTV010000046.1:0-19745 GCA_964454295.1 uncultured Bacteroidaceae bacterium | reverse complement strand
TATTATATCAATCATGATACCGTGACCAATGAAGTAAAACGACTGGGTATGTTCAATATAATTGATCATGAAACAGGTTATAAGATCGACTTCATTGTCCGCAAAGATTCCACCTACAGAAAACATGAGTTTGAGAGAAGACAAAAGGCAAAGGTTGGAAATTTTGAAGTATGGATAGCCTCTCCCGAAGATCTGATAATCTCAAAAATAATCTGGATACAACAACTAACGAGTGAAAAACAAATTAATGATATTAAAAATTTACTGGCCATCCCGGGAATAGACAAAGAATATGTGGTTCGTTGGTGCAGGGAACTGAAATTAAATACATACAACCTGATTATTCATGATTGACACTCCCGAAGAAATCGAACAGAAACAGAGAGAGATACTTCTTTCCAAAACTTCCACAGAGCGGTTCACAATCGGAATGGAAACCATTCGCTTTGGACGTAATATTGTTGAAAGCAGCATCAGACAGAAACATCCGGGGATCTCTGAAACGGAGCTAAAGCTTGCTGTTTTCAGGCGATGCTACAAAGATTCTTTTCCCCCGGAGGAACTTGACCTGATTTTACAATCCATGAGAAGATATCTCAGCGTTAAAATTGGGGAATAAAACAAACTGATTGAAAATATTCCGGAATGCTTAATTTTATTCATAACATATGAACTCTCAGGAACATCAAACCTCAACTGAAGAACAGGAAAAGCTTACCTTAAATATGGATACCATCAGGGAATTGTGGTCCAGAACATATAACCGGGAGGGGAAACCCGATTGGTCGCATATTTTTAAGTATTATCACAAGGATATAATTTTTCAGGACACCATTCAGCGTATTGAGGGAATCGACAACTTTATTGCCATGTGCAACCGTCTTACCAAACGTACAAAACAGCTGAAGATGGAAATCCTGGCCATCGCCCAGAACGATAATGTAATAATGTTCGATTGGGTTATGACTATGATGTTTAAAAAATACCCAAATACCCCAATATATGGCTCAACAAAATTGGTGCTAAGTGAAGATAATTTGATAAAGGAACAACGGGATTACTATGATTTATGGGGCGATATATTCAATAATATACCCCGTTTTGGCAAGATGTACCGCAGGTTCCTGATTAAAAAATTTGGTTAACCGCTTTTTATGAGAAAAAAAACCAGGCAATACTTCCACGAATACAAATGGTCCAACATATTTGCCATGATCAGGAACAACAGGCGGGACCCTAAAATATGCACGGAAGACTTTATAAACAAAAATGTAATTATAACCGGCGCCACATCAGGTATAGGCTACTATACTGCACGTAAGTTTGCAGCACATGGAGCGAACCTTTTATGCGTGAACAGGAATGCAGAAAAGTCTGAAACCCTTTGCCGTGAAATAAAAAATGAATTTAATGTAGGCTGCAATTATAAAATTGCCGACCTAAGCCATTTAGAGGATATTTTTCGGATAGCCAATGAGCTGTCGCAGCTGGCAGCACCCATTGATGTGCTGATTCATAATGCGGGTGTTTATCTCACTAAACGGGAACTTACCTCAGACAGACTTGAAAAGGTATTTGTGGTTCACTACCTTTCATCGTTCATTATGAATTACCTTTTAATGGATAAGCTCAAAGCTCAGGAAAAGGCAAGAATTATTATGGTTGGTTCCGAAGGACATCGGTTTGTCGTTTGGGGATTAAGGCTTGACGATTTAAACTGGGAAAAACGAAAATATTCAGGACTAAAAAGCTATGGATCGGCCAAAACGGCTCAGTTACTATCGATGATTGTATTCGACGAACATTTCAAAAACACTGGAGTTGCCATAAATACGATGCACCCCGGGGCAGTGAAAACGGAAACCGGGCAGGAAAACGGGCCGTTTTACCGCTGGTTTAAGAGAAATTTCTTTGATAAAATATTAAAATCCCCTGACATTTCAGCCGAGGCTCTATACTACCTTGGCGTGTCAAAAGAGTTGGATGGTATAAGCGGAAAATTTTTTAACTTAACCGCCGAAGAGGAACCAGCACCGCCTGCTTCAGACAGAGAGGTTGCCTTCGAACTATGGGATGAAACGCTGAAAATTACAGGAATAAAGAAATAATGAAAACTTTTTATTGGGGTTCTGCCACGAATTTAATGGAAGAACCATTTATTATTAATTGCAATAAAAAAAATATGCCTGAGAATATATACGATACCATTATTGTTGGCGGAGGAATTGCAGGGTTAACTGCCACTGCCTGCCTGGCACGTGAGGGGCAAAAAGTTCTTTTACTGGAAAAGAACAGTGAACCGGGTGGACTGGTTAATTCTTTCTCCCGCAATGGCTTTCATTTCGATGCAGGGGTCAGGGCACTGGAAGACGCAGGGATTATACTACCGATGCTTAAGGATCTGAAAATCGAACTCGAAGTAGTGAAAAGCCCTGTTTCGCTGGGTATTGAAAATGAGATACTTCATATCGAAAATATTGACAGCTTATCTAATTATCGGGGTTTACTTAAAAAATTCTACCCCGAAAGTGGCGAAGAAATTGATGAAGTGGTGAGAATGATCCGCAGGATTATGAAGCATATGGATGTGCTTTATGGTATTGAAAATCCGCTTTTCAAGGATTTAAAGCGCGACACATCCTTCATCTTCAAAAAACTTCTTCCCTGGCTACCGCGCTTCCTGTTTACAGTAGGTAGAATTAACCGAATGCAGATTCCCGTAGAGGATTACCTTAAATCCATCATTAAAAATCCTTCACTCAGAGATATTATCTCCCAACATTTTTTCAAGAATACACCCACATTTTTTGCATTAAGCTACTTCTCCCTTTATCTCGATTATTTCTACCCAAAGGGAGGCGTGGGTAAACTATCGGATGCCCTGAAGGATAAAATTATAAGATCAGGAGGTGAGATTAAAACCGGAATTACTGTAACCCGGATAAACCCTGCTGAAAAGGCTGTGACAGACGAAAAAGATAACAGCTATTCATATAAACACCTGATCTGGGCAGCCGATCTTAAAACGCTTTACAGAATAGCCGAAACAGAAAACTTATCATCAGACAGTAAAGCCCGTTTCGATGCTAAAAAGTCCCTGATGCTTCGAAATAAAGGCGGGGAGTCTGTGTTCACCCTATTTCTTCAGGTTGATGAACCCCCTGAAAGTTTTGGAAAGATTGCAAACGGGCACTTTTTCTATACCCCGTCACGTCAGGGCTTAGGCGAAACACACCGTAGGGAACAAAGTGATCTGTTAAGTAATTTTGCCAATATCAGCAAGCAACAAGTTCTTGATTGGCTCGATAAATTCACATCACTGAACACGTATGAAATTTCAATTCCCGCGCTTAAGGACAAAGAACTGGCACCTCCCGGTAAAACCGGCATGATTATCAGTCTCCTTACTGAATATGATCTTTTCAAAAAGTTACAGGAAGCAGGATGGCTGGAAGAATTTACTACTGAATTCGAGAATCGTATTTTAAAAGTACTCTCAGAGTCGGTATTTCCCATGCTGAAAGATAAGGTTACAGACCGCTTTTCCTTCTCTCCCCTGAGTATTCATAACAGAATAGCCAGTTCCGAAGGTGCCATTGTAGGATGGGCGTTTCAGAAGGAAATGCCGGTGATAAATAAGATTCAGATTGCCGACCGTTCGGTAATAACACCATTACCCTCTGTATATCAGGCGGGACAATGGGCATACAGCCCTGCCGGTGTTCCAATGTCAATACTAACCGGAAAACTGGCTGCAAACAGAATTTTAAAATCAACATAAAACCGATAATATTCTATTAAATGCAATATGATTCAATAGTCGTTGGTGGAGGCATTGCAGGATTAATCGCTGCTGCCTATATCGCCAAAGCGGGACGGTCGGTTGCGCTATTCGAAAAACAACAAAAGACAGGGGGCTTAGTCCAAACCTTTCAGCGAAACAATGTGTATTTCGATTCAGGTTTACGTTCCATTGAAAACTCAGGTATTGTATTTCCCATGCTGAAACAACTGGGTATTGAAATTGATTTCCAAAAGGTTACTGTTTCTGTAGGGATAGAAGACCGGGTTATCAAAGTGATTAACAAGAATAGTATTGCCGATTATGAAGCTTTTCTAAAATTCTTTTTTCCTGAGAGTGTCAGCGATATCTCAGTTATAATCAAGAAGATTAAAAAAATAATGGCCTACATGGATGTCCTTTATGGCATCGATAATCCTTCTTTAATGGATTTTGCAAAGAACAAAAATATGTTGTTGACAGCAAGGGAAATCTCACCGGATACTCTAATCTGATTTGGGCCTGCGATCTTAAGCAGTTATATGATGTTATACCTGTCGGAGAGCTAAAAGGCAAGCATTTAATTGAAATGATTGAGCACAAAAGAAATGAGTTAAAGCCTTTGAAGGGAGGCGATTCTGTATTTACATTATATCTGACGGTAAACGTGAATACAGATTATTTTACGGAGATATGCACAGGACATTTCTTCTATACCCCCGATAAAAGGGGATTGTCAACCGTGTCGAAGAGTGATATTGAAGATTTTCTGGCTTCAAAAGAAATCCAGCCGGATAATATGGAATTAAAAAACAGGGTTAAGCGTTATCTCAAGGATTATTTCAAAATGAATACTTTTGAGATTGCGATTCCGGTTTTACGCGATCCCGATCTGGCTCCCGAAGGAAAGTTTGGCCTTGAAGTAAGTTTATTCCTTGATTACGAATTGGATAGAAGGATTGAAGAATTTGGCTGGGATAAAGAAATGAAGGATTATATGGAGCGCATAACCATCGATATTTTGAGCGAAACTATTTTCCCCGGGATAAAGGATAAGGTGGCCGACCGCTTCTCATCCTCGCCGTTAACTATTGAGAAGCTAACCCGCAACACCCACGGAGCCATTACCGGCTGGGCATTTACCAATCCATTTGTGCCGGCAGTAAATCAGATGCTTAAAGTGAATGACTCCGTAAAAACTATTTTGCCATCAGTATTTCAGGCCGGCCAGTGGACCTATAGCCCCTCCGGCTTTCCAATGTCAATAGTTACAGGTAAACTCGCAGCAGACAAGGTTATTAAAAGCCTGTAAGGGAAAAATCAATTATAAGAACAGAATAACCAGAATTCCCCGTTAAACATTTTCTTTCCAGGATTAAAATGACCAGAATAGAGGTATAAGTATGATACTCAAAGCCATCACGACCAGGTTGAGTGGCAACCCGATCCTGAGGAAATCCCTGAATTTATATTCACCCAGCCCCTGTACCAGAAGATTGGTTTGATAGCCGATAGGGGTGGCGAAACTGGCTGAGGCAGCAAAACAAATGGCAATAAAAAAGGGATGCGGATTTACTTCCATTAACCGGGCAGCCGACAGGGCAATGGGAAACATTAAGGCGACAGCTGCATTATTTGTAATCATTTCAGTAAAGATGGTAGTCATTATGTAAACAACAGCCATCACTGTTACCGGACCAATATCCTTTGCCATGCCAATAAAAAACATGGCGATGCCATCTGCCAGCCCTGAGTTCTGTACTCCTTTACTAATACCAAATGCACAGGCAATGGTTATCAGTATATCCCAGTTGACAACCCCTGTATAATTCTTTGCGTTTATGATCTTTGTCCAGAACATTAAAGTAGCTACCACGGCCGCCATAAAGAACATGTCAAACTTATTGCCGTTCAATGCAGGTATTTTATCGCTGAAAGTAGCACCAAGGATCATCATTATTGTAAGTCCGAGTGCAAACCACATTCTTCGTTTACTCTGCGGAACCTCTATTTCCCCTTTATCCGATAACAAATAGAAATCCTTGCCCCCCTGCCACCTGTCAATAAACTTGGAGGTGGCAATGACTACCAGGCAATCCCCTGACCTGATCTCAACATCTCCCGTGTGAGTAGTGATCTTTTCACCGTTTCTGTTGATGGCCGCAACCACTCCCCTGTAATGCTGAAAAAAATTGAAATCTTTCAGTTTTTGTCCCATAAGGGGAGATGATTCCGAAACAACCACTTCAATCTTCATCAGCTTGCGACTGCGGAACCAACCATCAATGTGTTCATACTCCTCAATATCAATACCAGGCATCGAAATGAGTTGTTCAATAACATTTTCCCGGCCAAGAATTACCAGCTTATCAAAAGCTTTCAATTCCGTTTCTCTTGATGTAGAATCAATTGACTCATTTTCCCTCTCTACAACAGTTACAAAAATATCGCGGTGTTGGGGAAAATGGCCGTTCACAATTTTTTTCCCGATATAAGGGCTTTTGGCAGGTATGATAACATTGTAATAGTAGTCTTTCTGTTCAGCGACGTAATCATTCTTACTCTTTCTCTTTCCCGGCAACAGAAAAGGACTTAAAAACGCGATATAGGCTGTTCCCGCCAAAGCAATGAAAATTCCGGCTTTGCCCAGTTCAAACATGGATAACCCCTTATAACCATTCTCTAACATAAGACCATGGACTACCAGATTTGTTGAAGTGCCAATCAGTGTACACATACCACCCAGTATGGTTGCATAAGATAAGGGTATTAGAAATTTCGAGGGAGGTAACCGTAAATTTTCAGCCCATTTCTTAATTACCGGGGCAAAGATTATGACCACAGGAGTATTGTTCAGTGCTGACGAAAGCACAGATATCGGCATCATCATTTTTAAAAGTAAAACAGGGAGTATTCCTTTTTTCTTCGGCAAGAGGTGTCTGATAATATAATTGAGTGCCCCGGTCTGCCGAACTCCTTCAGAAACAAAAAACAGGATAAATACCGTGAGCATTCCTTTATTGGAAAACCCGGCAATCATATCATCAACCGAAATAATTCCGGAAACCATCATTACGGTCATGATGGTGAATAAGATAATTCCCGGTCTTAATTTTTCCGTGACCAGCAGATAAAACATCACTGCCAGCATGAACAAAACAAACACACCTGAAAATCCCATACAAATCAGTTTGGTTCAGCCTGTCCCCTTTAAAGACTGTCAAGTTCCCAATAAAACCGTAAATATATGAATACTTTTTTAGTATTTAAATATCCAGCACCTCCCTCAACAGCCCGTACCCCGACCGGCTTACCGGAACCTTCTGGCCGCCTTTCAGAACAACCAGCCATGCATTCTTCTCATACGGTTCCAGCCTGCTTATCTGGTCGGTCCTTACTATATATGACCTGTGCACTCTTACAAACTCATCCCTGCCCAGGTGATCCTCATAATATTTCATGGTCTTTTGTTTCAGGTACTTTCCTGATGGGGTGTATATCATAACATAATCATCCTGGGCTTCGATATACAGGATCTGGTCAGCCGGAATAACCTTTATCTCATTTCTCGTTTTTACCACCACACGGGAAAGAATTTCCCCTGTTTTATCAATATGTTCCCTCAAGCCGGTATAAGCGGTTTTCTTCTTCACTCGCAACCTTTCGAAAGCCTTATTCACTGCTTCCCGTAACCTGTCTTCCGGAAAGGGTTTAAGCAGGTAATCCACCGCATTGAGCTCAAAAGCCTTTATGGCGTATTGATCGTATGCGGTGGTGAATATGATCTCCGGAGGCTCATCAAGAAGTTCAAGCATCTCGAAACCGTTAAGCTTCGGCATCTGGACATCAAGAAAGACCAGGTCGGGTTTATGGTCCTGAATGCCTTTCAACCCCGAGAAACCATCTGCATACTCCCCGGCAATTTCCAGGCCGGTAATCCCTGCCAGGTATTGCTTCAGAAGCATTCTAGCAGGCTCCTCATCTTCTATGATCAGTATTTTATGGTTCATGATATTGGGAAAAATAGATTAATAGTGAATGATCCGTCCTCCTTCCTGAAATGCATGAGGTCCTCCCTTCCATATATCAGCCTGAGCCTTTCCCTGATATTTTTCAACCCTATGCCGGCACCACGCCTCCCGGGACTATCCTGATCGAAGTTATTCGTGATCCGGATACCCAGCATCCCCTTCTCAACCCTGCATTTCATATCAATAGTAACAGGTTCCGTGCTTTCGTAAACTCCATGCTTCACCGCATTTTCAAATAAAGGCTGAAGGATCATGTTGGGAACAAACCATGTTTCGGAAGGCTTATCGCAATCTATGAAGAACTGCAGTTTCTCACCGAAACGAACTTTCTCTATATCAAGATACCTGCGTATATTCTCCATTTCATCCTTCAGGGGATTTTTATCTTTCTCCGTATACTTTAACGAGTAACGAAGAAAATCCGACAGCTTGATGATCATCTCACGTGCCCCTGCCGGATCATGAAGGGTCAGGGAACTTACCGAATTCAGCGAATTAAAGAGAAAGTGAGGATTAATCTGCGACTTTAACAGATTCAATTCAGCTTCCTTCACCAGGGCTTTGAGCCCGGCTTCATTCTGTATTCTTTCCTTCAGGTTCCGTGAATACACGATGAGGTAATATACCATCAGCATGACAATGAACAACAGTATTCCCGAAATGATACGGTATGGAACTGACAGCAGCAACGATTGCATGAATGCCTCATCGTCTGAAAAAATAGTCTTCATAATGAAGAACCCTGCTGACATCCACACCACGATGACCAGGATACCCAAGGCCAGTAAATTCAGCACTACGAAAAAAATGTTTTTATTACTCAGAGGGATGTACCTTACCGGGTACCAGACGACCAGCGCTATAAGAAAAAACAGGGTGTTAAAGACAATACTGTCGGTAACTGCATGCAACGCTTCCAGACGGATATAAAAAACAAGAATACCTGCCTGGATCCCTGAAACGAGCATCCAGGCAAGTAAATACATCAGAAGGTTTATCCGGTTCCTGAGAATAGGGTTCATAAGCTAATTATCGTAACTTGATAGTTCTCCTCCCCCAAAGATAGCTATTCCTTTAAAAACCAGAGTTCTTGAAGGGTCATAAACTTCATCCCCCGTTATATTCCTTTTATCGGAGAATCCGCCAAACACCCCTGCTACTTCCACTTTGACATCCCAACCCGGGGGAACGATGAATTTCGATCCTCCGAACACCATGACCACTTCGATAACATTTTTCCCCGGTGCCAGCTTTGATTGAAGCATATTGTATTTTCCCCCGCCGAAAACATTAATAACCTCCCCTCCTCTGAAATTTTCGCTGGTAATGATACGGTCATGCCCGCCGAAAACATTCACATCCTCAATGACATCACCGTCTGTACTGCTTGCCGAGATCCCAAATCCGCGTCCACGGCCAAAAGCAGCTTTAAAGAGTATTACAAGGCCGAAAAATATCAGCAATACAGGCCAGAAGAGTTTAAGTGTACTTACCGGCAATACGGTAAATCTGGGTAACAGGAAAAAGCCCCCTATGAGTATGAGGATCAACCCTGTAAGGCGACCGTCACGCCTGCTGGCAAAGATCAGTCCCAATGCTATTAAAAGAGCCTGCCAGGTAAAGAGAATATCCCTCACACGATAAGGGAACATTTCGAACTGTTCACCAATGATCAGCAGTCCTGCCACAATAAGGACAAGGCCCAGGATACCCACTCTGTTTTTCCTTATCTCGTGTCTTTTTTCATGTCTCTTTTCATGAGATTTTTTGTGAAATTCTTCATTTAATTTTTCCATTTTTTTATCCTCCGGATTTTTAAAATTTATATTATGGAACAAAAATAAAGAGGAATAACTTGCGGGGAAACAAAAATTCGGTAAGCAGGGGGTTTTTACCGGTGAATGGAGGGGGATCACGGGATCGAGTGTGGGGAAATGTGTATTTCTGCCTGTTGATATTTGACGGGTGATGGAAAATGTGAGAGATGATGTGAGTAATTGAGTAATCGAGTATTTGAGTAATTGAGTAATCGAGTATTTGAGTAATCGAGTATTTGAGTAATTGAGTAATCGAGTGTTTAATTGAGCGGATTAGTGGATCAGTGGTTAAGTATATGTATATGTGCAAATTACCCCGCATCGCTTTCGCGTAGCTTCAGCGTAGCAAAGGAGGGGTGTAAATATAATAGCCAGGGAATCCCGTGATCCCGTGATCCCGTGATAGCGTGATCCCTCTTTAACCTGTACCGATCAGTATGATGTTATTTGCGTATTATCAGGGATTGGGCCGGTTTTGTTTTATCTTATACCCTGCTGTATGAAACCTTATATCAGGATAAATCACATCCGGGCATCTCACTATCAATGCCCCGTGGTTTTCCCAGTAGGATCTAACAGTATACCCATGCATCTCACCGTCATCAGCACCACGCACCGTAATGTCATCAGGGTTTACAACAATTTTTAAGCCTGCTGATTCATTAAGCATATCCATGTCACCGCGGCTGTTGCCTCCCACGATGAGAGGCTTGGTATATATGTAAATTTATAACAACAATTTTAAATTTAAAATGTTATACTAAAAAGCATTGATTATGAAAACAATAATTTTAATTTCAATTTTTGCCTTTATTCTTGGGAATAGTTATTCCCAGACAGGTAATCAGAACCAAATCAGTACTGCTGAGTTTAAGGTTCTTGGAGAGTGTGGGATGTGTAAAGCCCGTATTGAGAAAGCAGCCAAAACCGATGGAGTAGCCTCGGCCGTTTGGAATAAGGATTCAAAAATTCTAAAAGTGGAATACCTTCCTTCAAAAATTAAGGTTGAAACCATCCACAGGAATATTGCTAAAGCTGGACACGATACCGAAAAAGAGAAAGCTGATGATTCAGTTTATAATACACTTCCCGCCTGCTGCAAATATGAAAGAAACTTGAATCATCAGGGACATAAACATTAAATTTTTTTGTTTAAATCCTGAATTATGCTCAATAAGCTGATAAAATTCTTCCTTGAAAACAAGCTCGTCACAGTGCTTCTGTTTTCATTATTTGTAGGTTGGGGGATTGTAACGGCTCCCTTTAATTGGCATATTGACTTTTTACCAAGAGATCCTGTTCCGGTTGATGCCATTCCCGATATTGGCGAAAACCAGCAGATTGTTTTCACGGAATGGATGGGCAGAAGTCCACAGGATGTTGAAGACCAGATTACCTATCCGCTTACAACTTCACTGCTCGGATTGCCGGGAGTAAAATCGGTTCGCAGTACTTCAATGTTCGGGCTTTCCTTTATCGCTATAATTTTCGATGAAAATATAGAGTATTATTGGAGCAGGACAAGGGTTTTAGAGAAGCTCAATTCTCTTTCTGCTGACTTACTGCCCAATGGTGTTTCACCCACTTTAGGCCCTGACGCTACCGCATTGGGTCAGGTCTTTTGGTTCACTTTAGAAGGCAGGGATGAAAAAGGAAACCCGGCCGGTGGCTGGGACCCGCACGAATTAAGGACTATTCAGGATTATTATGTGCGTTATGCTCTCACCTCGGCAGAAGGGGTTTCAGAGGTGGCATCTATTGGCGGCTTCGTCAGGGAATATCAGGTTGACCTTGACCCTGCGGCAATGAAAGCGCACAATGTAAGCATGATGATGGTAATGGAAGCCATCAGGCAAAGCAATCTTGACATAGGGGCAAACACCGTGGAACTGAACCTTGTCGAGTATTATGTGCGGGGATTGGGTTACGTTAAAACCACTCTTGATATTGAACAGGCAGTTGTTAAAGTAACTGATAACATTCCTTTGCGGATACGTGACATTGCAAAAGTGAACATTGGCCCTGCACTACGTGGCCATAGTGGTTTTTTGGACAAAGGGGGAGCAGAAGCTGTTGGCGGGGTGGTGATTGCCCGATATGGGGACAATCCCCTGAAAACCATTCAGAATGTTAAGGACAAAATCAAAGAAATAAACCCGGGATTGCCCTCTAAATCGCTTCCTGATGGTACTGTATCAAAAGTAACCATAGTGCCGTTTTACGACCGCACCGAATTAATATATGAAACACTTGGCACCCTTAGTGAAGCCATAAGTTTACAAATTCTCATAACCATTATTGTAATCATAATTATGGTTTTTCATTTGCGGGCTTCCCTGATGATTTCAGCATTGCTTCCCCTTGCAGTGCTGATGTGTTTTATTTTAATGAAATACCTGAACGTGGATGCCAATATCGTGGCTCTTTCAGGTATTGCCATTGCCATTGGAACAATGGTAGATCTGGGGATTATCCTCAGTGAAAATATTCTCCGGCACCATGACGAAGCACCACCGGGGCAATCAATGCTCACAACAGTGTATAATGCATCAACCGAAGTTTCGTCGGCCATACTTACAGCAGTTTCAACAACTATCGTGAGTTTTCTCCCTGTCTTTACTTTGCAGGCAGCCGAAGGAAAACTTTTTGGCCCATTGGCATTCACCAAAACATTCGCCCTGGTGGCAGCATTAATAATAACCCTGTTCATGATACCTGCTTTTGCCCATTGGTTGTTTTCCTTTAAACCGACTAAAAAGTCTTTTCGTGTCGCTTTAAATATGCTGTTGATTCTTTTGGGGGTTGCTGCATTATGGTGGTCGGTTTGGGCTGGGATTGTGGTTGTAATGTTAGGATTGAACAACCTTTTGGCTTATTTTGCTAAACAAGGGAAATTGCCTGTGCCAAAATATAATGGCTTCCTGAAAAAACATCACAATACGATTACCATTGCAATTGTAACGGTTGCAGTTTCAGGTTTGCTTGCCTCTGAATGGATGCCCCTGGGTGTGGCAAACAGCCTGTTGGTAAACTTTCTTTTTATTATTTTGATTATTACGTTTGTATTGGGTGGCTTCAAGATTTTTATACGCTATTATCCCAATATCCTGCATTGGTGTCTGAAGCATAAAAAAATATTTCTTGCTCTACCTGTTGTCATAATTCTACTTGGAATGAATATCTGGTTGGGGTTCGACAGGGTATTTGGTTTTGTCCCTAAGATGACCGAAAAAACCGGATGGAACATCCGGACATCATCTGTCTGGAGTTCGCTTTCGCATACATTTCCCGGGATGGAAAAAGAATTTATGCCTGCTTTGGACGAAGGTTCTTTTCTTTTAATGCCCACATCAATGCCCCATTCGGGAGTTGAAGCCAATATTAAATTCTTAAAGCAATTAGATATGCGTGTTCAGGCAATTCCTGAAGTAGCAATGGTGGTGGGTAAGGCAGGAAGGGTTGAAAGCGCTTTGGACCCTGCTCCTGTTTCAATGTTTGAAAATATTATTCTTTACAAAACCGAATATATAAATGACGAAAATGGATACCCTATAAGGTTTAAAATAGATAAACAGGATGAATTTGTTAAAGATGATAAAGGGAACCTGATCCCTGACAAAAAAGGGAGATACTTTCGCCAATGGCGTGAACATATCAAAACACCTGATGATATATGGAATGAAATAGTTAATGCAACCAATGATATTCCCGGAGTTACTTCTGCACCGAAATTACAACCCATTGAAACACGTTTGGTAATGCTTCAAACCGGGATGCGTGCACCCATGGGAATAAAAGTGTTTGGCCCTGACTTGAAAAGCATTGAAGAATTTAGCCTCAGCATTGAACAACTACTTAAAAACGTTCCTTCTGTTAAACCGGAAGCAGTTTATGCCGACCGAAGTTTAGGAAAACCCTATCTGGAAATCAATATCGACCGCACAGCTATTGCACGATACGGTTTGAATATTGCTGATGTGCAAATGTACCTTGAAGTTGCACTGGGCGGAATGCCCCTGACCACAACCGTCGAAGGCCGTGAACGTTATAATATTCGTGCACGGTACGCAAGGGAATGGCGTGACAATCCCGAAGTGATGAAAAGAATATTAATCCCGACCCCAACAGGACAGCAAATTCCTTTGGGTGAGCTTGCAGAAATTGAGTACCGTCCCGGCCCGATGATGATTCGGGGTGAAAATACCTTTTTGGTTGGTTATGTCCTGTTAGATAAAAAAGACGGATTTTCGGAAGTAACCGTTGTGGAAGATGCCGACAATTATCTGAAAGAAACAATCGCATCAGGAGATTTGATTGTACCCGCAGGTGTGAGTTATCAATTTTCAGGCAGCTACGAAAACCAGGTCAGGGCTGAAAAAAGGCTGGCAATTGTAGTGCCGTTGGTGCTGATAGTAATATTCCTGATTCTCTATTTTCAATTTCGTTCAACTACCACCACATTGATGATATTTTCAGCCATTGCATTGGCTTTTGCAGGCGGTTTTGTGATGTTGTGGCTCTATGGAGAAGGTTGGTTCATGGACTTTTCTTTTTTTGGAATAAATATGCGTGAACTGTTCCAGATGAAATCCTTCAACCTGAGTGTGGCTGTCTGGGTTGGTTTCATTGCC
The DNA here is from genome assembly GCA_964454295.1 of uncultured Bacteroidaceae bacterium. Lineage (GTDB taxonomy): Bacteria > Bacteroidota > Bacteroidia > Bacteroidales > CAYVTV01. Next base: position 5,485 of record CAYVTV010000046.1, on the reverse strand, counting down.
TTGTTTGGGATTGCAACAGATGATGGCGTAGTCATTTCAACCTACCTGATGCAAAGTTTTCAAAAGCACAAACCCGAAAGCATTCAGGAAGTAAGAAAAGCCGTTCTGGAAGCAGGGATAAAAAGGGTAAGACCTTGTATAATGACCACTGCAACAACCTTACTGGCACTTTTGCCAATTTTAACATCATCCGGGCGTGGGGCTGACATAATGATTCCAATGGCAATCCCTGCATTTGGCGGAATGGCAGTTGCTTTAATTACTTTATTCGTTGTTCCGGTGTTGTATTCCGCAAGAGAAGAATATTTAATCAGAAGGATATCAAAATGAAGACACGACTAATTTATATATTGGCAATGCTGCTTGTTACAGCTAATGCAAACAGCCAGACCCTGGACGATTATCTGGTAATTGCAGCCGAAAACAACCCCAACTTAAAAGCAAAATACCTTCAGTTTCAGGCAGCATTGGAAAGAGTTCCAATAGCAGGTTCGCTACCCGACCCACAGCTTTCTTTCGGATTATTTATCAGGCCAATGGAACGCTACACAGGCGACCAGGTTGCGGAAACTTCATTGATGCAAATGTTTCCGTGGTTTGGAGCATTAAGTGCGGCAAAAGATGAAATGACCTTTATGGCTAAAGCAAAGTTTGAAGAGTTTAATGAAGCTAAATCAATTCTTTTCTATGAAGTTAGGGCTAACTGGTATGCTTTACATTTGTTGGACAATGAAATTGCCATCACCAAAGAAAACATTGAGTTGTTAAAGACAATGGAACAAATCGCTATTGTAAGATTTAAAAGCGGCGGACAAAGCAGAGGCGGTTCAGGAAGTTCGGGAAATATGAAAAGTTTTGGGAATCAAAAATCTGATAATTCAGATAGTGAAATGAGCGGAATGAACGGAATGAAGATGCAGGGAGAATCTTCAGGGAGTACTTCAACACCACAAAATATGCAACAATTGGGCGAAATGAACAATATGGGTGGTGGCGGAAGTATGATAGATGTTTTGCGTGTTCAAATGGAAATCAACGAACTGCAAAACAATCTGGCACTATTGGAAGATAGTAAAATCACACTTATTGCACGTTTTAACCAGTTGCTCAACAGACCCATAAATGAGATTGCGACTCTGTCTGACACGATAATGGCAGCACAACTCCCTGCTTCATTATTTGAGATTCCTGACAGTATCAGAAACAATAATCCAATGTTAAAAATGTTGGAGCAGGAAGAAGCCGCTTTCATTTCTCAGGAGAATATGAACCGGAAAATGGGTTTGCCAATGATTGGTGTGGGATTACAATACGGCATTTTCACACCGAGGGCTAACAGCGAAAGTATGATGAACGGACAAAATATGCTGATGCCAAAGGTCACTGTTACCATTCCGCTATGGCGAAAAAAATACACGGCCTCCGTTCGGGAATCGGATTTTATGCGTCAGTCTGTCATTGAGCAAAAACAAGAAGTGAACAATCTGTTGATGGTTAACTATGAAGATGCTCTGAAAGACTTTAAAGATGCCGAACGCAGGGTGAGTTTGTATCAAAACCAGGCATCCCTGGCAAATCAGGTGTTAAATATTCTGATTGTGCAATATACAACCGAGGGAAGCAACTTTGAAGAAGCACTTAGAATGCAACAACAACTATTGAATTACCGCTTTAAATATCTGGATGCCCTTATTGATGGCAATATTGCTGTGGCTATGATGAAGAGACTAATGGGGCGTTAAATAATAAAATTGAAGAAAAAATGAAAAAAGTATTGAACAATAGATTTTTCCAACCCGGCCTGGCACTGGTTGCAGGGTTGTTTATTGGCTGGTTGATTTTCAGGTCAGACACCACCGCTGAACATCAACATTCATATGAACAAGGGGAGGAAACCACCTACACCTGCTCTATGCACCCGCAAATAAGGCAAAACGAACCAGGTAAATGCCCGATTTGCGGAATGGATTTAATTCCTGTGGCACAAAAATCTGACAAGGAAGCAAGCAGCCCGTTTGTGCATACAATGTCGCCCGAAGCAATAGCCCTGGCGAATCTGCAAACACAAAAAGTAAAGGCAGTAATGCCAGAACACGAGATTTACCTTACTGGAAAAGTTGCTGTGAATGAACAACGGCTCAGTGTAATTACAGCAAATTATTCGGGTAGGATTGAAAAATTGTTTGTTGATTTCACAGGTCAAAAAGTGAACAAAGGACAAAAATTAGCAACCATCTATTCACCCGAATTGGTAACTGCCCAAAAAGAATTGATTGAAGCGGCAAAATTCAAAAATGTTAACCCTGCACTTTTTAATGCTGCCAGAGAAAAATTACGTTTATGGAAAATTACTGAATTTCAAATCAACGAAATTGAAACCAGTGGTGTTGTTGTGACAGAATCAGACGTATATTCAGACCAGTCAGGTATTGTAATCAGAAGGGAAATAGCCACAGGCGACTATGTTAACAAAGGCACAGTTCTATTTGAAATTGCAGATTTGAGTAGTATTTGGATTTTGTTAGATGCCTACGAAAGTGATTTACCTTTTATGAATATCGGTCAGAAAATTAGTTTTACCGTTACATCTGTTCCGGGCAAGGAATTTGCATCTGCCATCTCATTTATTGACCCATTAATCAATAAGCAAACAAGAACTGCATCAGTAAGGGCAGAAATTAATAATCCTCAACAAATGCTCAAACCTGAAATGTTTGTGAAAGCGAAAATAAAAGCAAGTCTGTCTGCCAAAGAAAAATCATTAGTAGCACCCAATTCATCAATTTTATGGACAGGTAAACGCTCTGTTATGTATGTGAAAGTTCCTGATGGGGAATTTCCAACTTTTGAAATGAGAGAAGTAACACTAGGTGCTTCTATGGGTGAATACTACATAGTGGAAAACGGATTGTCCGAAGGCGAAGAAATTGTTACAAACGGAGTATTTGTCATAGATGCAGCGGCTCAGTTAGGCGGTAATTATAGTATGATGAACAGGGCAACAGACAATAACATTGTCGTTCCTGAGAAGTTTACTGACCAATTGACGAATTTTGTGAACCAATACTTTGAGCTAAAAAACAGTTTGGTACAAAGCGATTATGAGCTTTCCCAATCAAATGCCAAAAAGCTTGAATCAGCCCTAAACAAAATTGAAATGAAGCTTTTGGATGACAATGCACATAATATTTGGATGCAACATTATCCGGCATTGAAAAAGCAAATAGAACTATTTATAAAGGCAAATGACATTGAAAAACAGAGAGAAGTTTTGTCCCCGCTTAGTAATCTGCTTATTGAAACTATTAATATATTCAGGTTAAAGTTGGAAATCGCTTTTGTTACTTACTGTCCAATGGCAATAGATGACAAAGGGGCATATTGGCTGAGCGAATTTGAAGAAATCAGGAATCCTTACTTTGGAGATGCTATGCTTGAATGTGGTGAAGTAAGAAAGAAAATCACAATGAATGGAAAAACAGCATCGAAAACACATCAACCTCAGGGGCATCAACATTAAGCCAGCTTTATTTTTCTTCGATAGGTATGCTGGCAAAATATGCACCGTATCCTGTTTGCGGCATGGCATAAGGCAGATGACCTAACTCCTCACTTTGGTTTTCTCTTAGCCAATTTGCTGAAATGGTTGCTATGATTTTATCTGGAAGTATTCCAAATATTGCAGCATCATCTGGCATTGCATCTAAGCCCGCGTGGCTTCCCTCCCAGATTAACTGTCGATTTGTGAACGGTCCGTAGGGCGTAGCAGATTCCAGAAAGCTTATCCGGCAAATCCAGTCTAACCATGAATCCAAAACACACAAAGCAAATGCCGCGTTTACTTCTGTTTGCAGCATAAAGAATTTACCGTGATGCGGGGAATACTGAACGTCTGATGTTTGCGTGTATTTTATCACTTCATCTTCGCTTCTCAGGGGTGTAATGGGCTGCGCTGTCTGCAGGTCGCTTTGAAATTTGGACCCGTCCCAGTAATTCCATTGATCTGCGTTCATGATGGGTGAATTGCCTTCATTTAACCATGCGCCATTTTCCCGCACCATAACCCGTGCGACCAGCACCCCATTTGAGGGATCCTGTATGTTTGGGTTTGTGTGCTCCAAATCCTGCCCGTAAACGTAGGCATACAACGGTTCTAAATCTGGCACAGGTTCATTGTTTTGATACATCAACCTGCCTTCAAGGTCTGTTAGTTTTGTAAAATATGAAGAAGTCTTGATTGGCCTGTTCCTTGAATCAAAAAACGTCTGGCAGACACGCGGCGCAAGAAAACGCACTGCTTCCCCGTCCCATATATGCAAAAAAGCGTTGGTCAAATCAGGTTCATTGCGGGTGCCTTCCTCTTTTGCCAGCGTCCCTTTGCGATTATAAAACACCTGACCGTCATCTGAACGGTATACGGTTGAATTATGTATTTTTGTTGGCCAACCTGAATTGACGTAGTTGCTGAAAAGAATAAGCCAGTCGCCGATACTCACACCCCCTGCATTGCCAAGATGTGAGAAAAAAGCAGTTTTATCACTCGTACCATTGATTAAATGGTCTATGATTTGCCCTGATGGTGTTTTATCATCCGGGACGGTGAGAAATGTTAAAGGCGGTCGATCGTCGCCCACTGTCGGGTCTTCGAAATCATCGATAGCATCGATATGGCAACCAAGTCGGCTTAATAACCCGAATTCCGGTGGATCAACACCTTTTTGGCATGTAGCGTCACCAAAATAACCATACATGTCGCCCTTGAAATTTATAAATGTACACCCGTCACCCGGACGGGCGTACCATATAGCCTCCGCAGCCTGGGCATCTGCCGGGAAAAGCATCCTTTTTTCAGGAAAAATTATAACCCCGCAGGTAGTCGGCATCATCGGCCCAACACTTGATGCCAATCGCGGGTCATCCACTATTTCCGGAGGATTGTCAATAACAAGAGATGTATTTACTTTAAATAAAACAACCAAAATAAAAATAGTTACTATCAGCAGTAATCCTTTCATGATCATTACCTCCGTCTAATGTTTTATTAATTGAACTATATTTTTTTTATTTAATCAAAGATAAAGGGTCGTCCGTATTACATACATATTCACAGAATTTTCTATAGGTTATTGTTCCTATCATCTAAAGTTTTCAGCTTTGTGTTAACCAAAATTATCACACTTATCTGGTTAATCCAAATATGAATGGAATTCAATTGGGAATATTTTAAAAGAATGTAGAATGGAATAATTCAATCAAGGAATATCAATTTGACATTGTGTGATCTGATATTTAGCTTATTCCTAGTTAAATATTTAACAAGTTATTTATTAGGATTATATGTTGTACAGCTGTATGCAAATTGTATGCAAGCTATAAATATAAGAAAGAATTAGACCTTGCTTAACTTTTTGATATTCAATAGTCGGGGTGGCAGGATTCGAACCTGCGACCCCCTGCTCCCAAAGCAGGTGCGCTAACCGGACTG
>CAYVTV010000045.1:0-19804 GCA_964454295.1 uncultured Bacteroidaceae bacterium | reverse complement strand
TAAGAATTCAGCTCAGCTCACACATCACACCAGTGCAGACGCGAGAAAAATCTTAGAATACAGAAAAAAATTTAAATCTGATCCGGAAAAAGTAAAAGATGAAAATGTAACCATTAATGATATGGTTTGCTATGCTGTGATCAAAGCTTTGAAAATCAAACCTGAGATTAATTCTCATTTTCTGGGAGACAGTATTAAAACCTTTTATCAGATTCACCTGGGAATAGCTGTAGATACTGAACGCGGTCTCATGGTCCCAGCTCTGAAAAACGTTGGCGATTATTCATTGCCTGAGCTGTCCCGGGCATTAAAGTCACTTGCCGATCGATGCAGAAACGGCAATATTGACCCGGAATTGCTGGCAGGCGACGCAGCGACTTTTACAGTATCTAACCTCGGAATTTATGGAGTGGAGATGTTTACCCCTGTATTAAATCTGCCACAGGCAGGTATTCTGGGCGTGAATACAATCATTCACCGGATGAATGAGCTGGGTGATGGTAAGATAGTACCAATCCCTTTCATCGGGCTATCATTAACCTATGACCACAGAGCTATCGATGGTGCACCGGCATCAGCCTTTCTTAAAGAAGTTAAAAACCAAATCGAAATGTTTGATATTGAGGAGGTTTAAATATCAATCATCGATTATGATACTGTAATTTCGTTTAGTAACCGGGGAGTTGGTACGACCCGAGTAAATAGAATGTGTTTTCAAACTAATAGAATATCATGGGATAATTGGATAGCCAAATAGTCTGTATTAGTTCGTCAGTAAATAATAATTGTATTATGAATGTTTAAACCAATAAATAATTAACAACGATGCCCAAATCAATTTTTATCGATCCAGATGTTGTCAGACAAAAGGGGGAAATAACCTTTGGTACTATTCCGGTAAACCATTACCAGAAGACTATCGAAGAAGAGAAAATGAATTTTTCAAACGAGGATTTCATAAGGATTTTCAGAGACATGCAGTTGATACGTGAATTTGAATCAATGTTTAACCAAATCAAAGTAGAGGGAGAATATAATGGCATATCTTATAATCATCCAGGTCCGGCTCATTTTTGTATCGGGCAGGAAGCGGCTGCAGTCGGGATGGCGTATCACCTGAGCGTTGATGATTATATTTTCGGTTCCCACAGGAGTCACGGGGAAATGCTTGCAAAAGGACTTTCAGCCATTTATCAATTATCTGAAGATAATCTCACAAATATTATGAGGAATTATCGTGATGGTGAAATACTGAATGTGGTTGAAAAATTTCAGAAGGGAACGGCTAGGGAACTTGCAATCGATTTTTTATTATATGGCACATTGGCTGAAATTTTTGGCAGGGAAATTGGTTTCAACAAGGGTCTGTGTGGTTCCATGCATGCTTTTTTCTCTCCATTTGGCGTCTATCCCAACAATGCTATCGTTGGTGGCTCAGCCGACATTGCCGTTGGCGCTGCCCTGTACAAAAAAGTTAATAATAAACCCGGAATTGTGATTGCCAATATCGGTGATGCCGCTATGGGATGCGGCCCTGTATGGGAAGGGATCTGTTTTGCTGCAATGGATCAGTTCAAAACCCTCTGGCAGAAACCTTACAATGGAGGACTCCCAGTCATATTTAATTTCATGAACAATCAGTACGGTATGGGTAGTCAGACAAGTGGGGAGACAATGGGATTTGGTATTCTGGCCAGAGTTGGTGCTGGAGTGAATCCCGAAATGATGCATGCTGAACGAATTGACGGATATAATCCCCTTGCTGTAATCGATGCTTTTAAACGCAAGAAAAAGATAATTGAGGAAAAGAATGGACCTATATTGCTTGATACCCTTACGTATCGTCTCACTGGTCATTCCCCTTCTGACGCATCTTCCTACAGGACGAAGGAAGAAATTGTTGCATGGGAAAAACAGGATGCACTGCTTTCTTACAGCACCCAGCTTATAAAGGCAGGTATTGCCAGTGAGGATCAGCTCGGTCAGATCAGGGAATGGACAAAAGATATAACTACCAAGATTTTAAAACTAGCAACAGACGATCATGTCTCACCAAGGCTGGACCTTGATTCCGATCCGGAAGCAATTGGCAATTTTATGTTTTCCAACGGATCGATGGATAGGATGGCAGAAGGAACACCTGAGGTTCTCACGTCATATGAGGATAATCCAAGGATTCAGCAGATCAGGAAGAAAGAGCGTTTTGGTCTGGATAAAAATGGTAAGCCTCTTTCCAAACTAAAGGTTTATCAGTTACGCGATGGAATATTCGAAGCTGTCCTTGATAGGTTTTATAAAGATCCAACTCTTGTGGCATACGGTGAAGAAAACCGTGATTGGGGCGGGTCATTTGCTGTTTACAGGGGTTTGACCGAAACCCTTCCCTATAACCGCTTTTTCAATACACCGATCTCTGAAGCTGCTATAGCCGGCACAGCAATAGGATATGGGTTAGCCGGCGGAAGGGTACTGGCAGAAATCATGTATTCCGACTTTCTGGGGCGTGCCGGTGACGAAGTTTTTAACCAGTTACCCAAATGGCAGGCCATGAGCGGGAATGTCCTGAAGATGCCTGTGGTAATCAGGTTATCCGTTGGAATGAAATACGGCGCACAACATTCCCAGGACTGGTCATCATTTGTTGCTCATGTCCCCGGATTAAAGGTTGTTTTTCCGGTCACTCCCTATGATGCAAAAGGATTGATGAATGCGTCTCTACAAGGAACAGATCCCGTAATATTCTTCGAAAGTCAGAGAATATACGATATCGGAGAATGGTTTCAGGAAGAGGGCGTCCCGGAAGGATATTATGAAATTCCAATTGGCGAACCGAATATTAAAAGGAAAGGGGAAGATCTTACTATTCTTACCATTGGGCCTGCACTCTATACAGCACTGAAAGCTTCAAATATCCTTGAAGAGAAATATGGTATATCAGCAGAGATCATTGATGCAAGGAGTCTCGTTCCATTCAACTACGAGCCTGTAATTGACTCTGTGAAAAAAACAGGAAAAATTCTCCTTGTCAGTGAAGCGGCATCAAGGGGCTCCTTCATGAAAGAAATGGCACAAACAATTACTGAATTAGCATTTGATGAGCTCGATGTTCCACCTGTAGTGGTTGGCTCCAGGAACTGGATCGTCCCGGCTTATGAAATGGAAAAATACATTTTCCCCCAAGAACACTGGTTGCTGGATGCAATCAATGAAAAGATAATACCATTGAAAGGCCACCGGGTGTTAAATAACTATACATACCTTGAACAACTCCGGCAAAATCGACTGGGGATATGAAGGTTCAGGTTGGAAGAAGAGTACTTAAGATGAATCTGAGGCCGAGGAAAGTTAAAGGTTACATTACGAGGTTGTAGATTACATGTTTTAAACACCCATAAGAATGAATAAAACAGCTGATGCTAAGGATCATCATAAAGCCCAGAATATGTGCAAGGTGACATTGATTTTTAAATAATTCGGATAATATAAAATTTGCTTATGAAAATATTGTTGATTTCTGCAGAAAATCTATCAGTTTTTGCACATATTTTCTGATTTTCAACTTGCATTACGCATTCTTTCAGAAATATAAGAATTATCAAACAAATATCAATTTTTATAATCATACTACTTGTAGTGAAATCAATTAATAACAATTTAAAATTAGATCATGAAAAATCAACTCCAGGGCATTATTCCTCCAATGGTTACACCACTAAAGGATAATAATACTCTTGATATCAAAGGTCTTGAGAGTTTAATTGAATACATTATTTCAGGTGGGGTGCATGGTTTATTTATTTTGGGAACAACCGGCGAAGGTACCAATTTGAGGTTTGAATTACGTTATGATTTAATTCAAAGAGTTTGCCTCCAAGTATCCAAAAGAGTACCTGTTTTGGTTGGAATAACCGACACATCTCTCGCTGAAAGTATAAAAATGGCTGAAAAGGCTGCCAAGTATGGTGCAGACGCAGTCGTCTCTTCTCCTCCCTACTATTTTAAACTCTGTCAGTCTGAACTAGTCGGTTACTATAACGATCTTGCAAACCGATTGCCATTGCCTCTATTCCTTTACAACATGCCTGAGCATACTAAAGTTTATTTTGAACCAGAGACAGTTAGAGAGATTGCCAAAAATAATCGGGTGATCGGATTAAAGGATAGCTCTGGTAATTCTGTGTATTTCCAGACGCTTATTCATGCAATGAAAGATAATTTAAAATTTTCATTATTAGTAGGACCTGATATTATAACTGCTGAAAGTGTCCTTTTGGGTGGGCATGGGGGTGTCAATGGAGGTGCAAATCTGTTTCCAAGGCTGTATGTAGACATGTATAAAGCTGCTGTAACAAGGGATTTTAATCGGCTGGTACCAATTCAGGAAAAGATTCGTCAATTATGGTATTCAATTTATTTTGTTATCAAATCAAGTTCCTGCCATTTAACTGGTATCAAATGTGCTCTATCTTTAATGAAGATATGCAATGATTTTGTAGCAAGTCCTTTCCATAAATTAAATGAAAAAGAAAAAGCAACTATTTTGCAATTTTTAGAAGAATTGGATTATAAGAACTTAATGTAAAATTTATGTCACGATTTTCTTTTTTAGACTACCTGGTAGTAATTTCATATCTGGTTTGTGTTTTGGGTATTGGGTTTTATTTCCTTAAACGGCAGAAATCAACTGATGATTATTTCATTGCAAGTAAAAGGATACCAGGCTGGGCAATGGGGCTTGGTCTTATTGCGACTTTAGTCAGCAATATTACGTTTCTTGCTTATCCGGGTGCCTCTTATGGAACTAGCTGGGTACTTTTTACGCAAAATTTTATGTTATGGATAGTAATTTACCCAATCGCACTTTTTGCTGTTCCGTTTTACAGAAATGTAATCGGATCGAGCCTTTACGAATTTTTTGAGAAAAGGTTTGGTTATGGGGTAAGGGCTTATGGTGCATTCACATTTATACTTTATTACATTTCAAAACTTGGCGTAATAATGTATGTATTGGCTTTAGCTATAAGTACAATGACAGGCTTGAATTGTTTTCTATTAATTCTTGTCTTAGGAATGATCACAATAACTTACACACTACTGGGAGGGATAGAAGCTGTGACTTGGACGGATGTAATACAAGGTGTTTTACTAATTGGAGGAGGTCTTCTATGTTTGGGTATAGCCTTATTCAAAGGTACTGAAGGGCCAGGTTTTATTTTTGAAAAGGCATGGGAAGCCGGCAAATTCAATCTAGGTGAATCAAGCTTTAACTTAAAAAGAGATACCTTAATGGTTATGATCTTATACGGGCTTTCTCAGCACGCACATAATTATGGGACAGACCAGACGATGGTCCAACGTTTCCTGACTGCTAAAAGTACTAAGGAAGCTGTTCGTGGAGTTCTGATAAGTGGTATTGCCTGTGTACCAGTTTGGGGATTGTTCTTTCTTATAGGTACAGTACTATGGGGATATTATACTTTTGGAAATAACATTTTACCACAAGAAATCGCGAATGATCCGGATCAGGTATTTCCTTATTTTATAATGAATGAACTGCCAAGGGGAGTTAAAGGTTTAATATTGGCTGCTTTGTTTTCCGCTGCAATGTCCACAATATCAGGTGGATTAAACAGCATTTCAACTGTATTTACCACAGACCTGTTTTCAAGGATTTGTAATCGAAATACTTGGAAAAGATTACGAATTGCAAGAATGTCTGTGATTATAACAGGTATTATATCATTATTATTAGCTATATGGCTTGTAACAAGAACCTCTCAGGTCTTAGTGATTTATTTTACTTTACTTTCCATATTTGTTGGTGGAATATTAGGCTTATTTCTATTAGCGGTATTTAGTAAAAAGGCCAACAGTAAAGGTGTTACTACTGCAATAGCTGTTACTATTCTTGTCACTTCATGGGCATCGTTAACAGGAAATGGTGTTATCGATTTAGGAATTTTTAATTATACTCTGCATCCATTCTTAATTGGATTCCTGAGTCATGCAACTATATTTCTGGTAGGATATATAGCAAGCTTATTTTTTCAGGATAATATTGAAAACAGTAAGGTTGAGTCTACTCCAAAAGTCGATACATAATAAACTACTGACTGTTAATATATTACATTTAATGTGAAGCATCAATATTTAAGTAGTTGGTCCATAATAGGAATGTTCATAAATACTTAAACTATTGATTGACAAATGATTAATTGTAATTGATTTTTAACAGAATACCCGAAAAAGCTGTGAACAGCTATAAATTGGGGTAATTTCTCCTGTTTTGAGCGAAAGACACCCCAAAATTAAGAAGATCTTACTATTTCAATAATTTTTTGCTGAAGGATGTTATTATGGGGTCTAAATGACGACTGGCTCCCATCATCACCGGGTATAATAATCTCATAAATCTTGTTTATCTGCTCGATTGCCCTCTCAACCGATGTATTCAGGTTATTGATCACAAGCAGTCTTTCTAAATCCTTGTACATCATGTAAGCCATGAAAGATATGCATATGTGAGACTCTATTCTGTTCCTGCGACGATGATATATTGGCCTGATCTGCAGGTAAGTCTTTGATATCCGGAATGCCCTTTCAATGTACGACAGGTCCCGATATCTGGTTACAACCACCTCACTGGCAAGCTTAGTATTTGTGACATATCCCTTGATTCCATCCCACTTACGGTCATTATAAATTGGGGTAATTTCTTAAAAATGCTAATAGAAAAGTACGAAGAATTTTCGATTCTTCCCAAGAAATTAACTTAACTCACCAGAAAAGTAGTTCTAACTCTATCTGAAATCATTTAATGAGTTTGAATTAGGGGGTCAAGACTCGGAAAACTCTGCTTTTAGACTGTCCGAAAAATGGGAGGTGGTCAAAACAAACTTAACATTGATTAAATCCCGCCCTGGAAGTAGGATACATTATAATTCTGAAGAGGAGTTTATATAGTTAAACTTTTGTATCCGTTTTCCGGTATGGACCTCAGATGTATAAATATCGCCCCTGGAATCCACAGCTATGTTATGTATCCATATGAACTGACCTGCGTACCGGCCAATCCGTCCAAAATGGCCGATCACCTCCAGATTTTCACGATGCAATATCCAGACACATTGATTTGTGCCGTCTGCAACATAGATAAATTCTTGTCTCGGATCACTTGAAAAATCAATATCCCAGGCAGTACCATCTCCTGAAGTTTCTCTGGCAACGAATACCTCCTGGACATAATTACCATCCTTCTGAAATACCTGGATTCGGTTGTTAGTTCTGTCACATACATATACAAGACCATCATGAGAAATACGTACTGCATGTACTGGATTCGAAAACTGTAATGGAGAAGGCATGCTTGTTTCGTATGGACCCAGATTATAATCGTTAGGTTTGCTACCAAAGGCTCCCCAATGTCTTTTGTATTCTCCTGTGGTGGCATCGAAGACTATAACACGGTGGTTGACATAACCATCGGCAATATATACTTCGTTCGCTTCCGGATCTACATCGACGTCGGTTGGTCCGCCAAGAAGTGTGGTATTATTACTCCCACCTGTTTTGCCTGTTTCACCAATTTGAAGAAGGAGTGTTCCATCCGGACGAAATTTTAAAACCTGATGATCCGTAAACCCACCTATCCATACATTGTCTTCATAGTCAATGAAAATTCCGTGCTCGCTTTCAGGCCACTTCCAGCCTTCGTTTGAACTGCCCCAGGCTTGGATTATTTTTCCATTAGTATCAAACTCAATTATTGATGGAGCAGGACTATAGGGTAGTTCCTGCGGCAGAAGTGTCGATATAGCTTCGTCAATTCCAAGACTATTAGGTCTATGAATGATCCAAATATGATCTTTTGAATCAATTGCAATACCTGAAACCTGACCAATCAGCCAATTATTTGGTAAAGGTTCTGGCCAGAATGGATCTACTTTGAAAACGGGAGTTGAGTTTTGATATTTCCCAACAGTTGCTCTTTTACATTGTGCCTTTTGCATACGGTAGAATAATAGCTAATTAACGGGCACCTCGAAAAACTACTTTTTAGTGCCGTTGTTTGACCCAAATATATTAAATGGATTTTTATAAACCTAATTTCACCCCCTTTCAATTATTTTTATTTAATTATCCATCTGATAATTATAAAATTATCTCTTTCACGTTTGGACATACCTATACCAAATAAACCACTGTTTTTAACTAATTACAACGACTGAATGTAATTGAGATTCATAATCCCAATTTTTGCTTTGTCTCTTGCAATACCATTAAACCGGACGAAGATAAGGATGAATATGGCGGAAGAACTATTGGTCAAGTCTTTCCCGATAACCCTCTCTCGGAGGAAGAGTGGAAAAACGATCAATACTGGATCCTGGTGAGTTTAATGTTTTCTTCAATGATGACTTCATAAAGTTAGCTGGATTGGTTGCCGAAGCAATTTACCGTCGTAGACCCAATTATAAGACTGCCAAGGGAGATTTAATGCAATGGGTATACTTCTCTCAAACAGCTCCCTGAGCCCTTAAATTCAAAATATATCGATTTTATTCTGGAATATACAAACCAGGTACTTTATGACAATTCAATTCTATGGGATTTTTTATTTGAAATTTAGTCCCACATTAGTCCCATAAATTTGAAAATCCCTTATTTTATTACCCGATTATTGGTATCCAATTAGGCCCATTTAAGACTACTATGATATGAAATTAATGGGTGGATCATATACCTTCTTTCCATTATATATTATCGGATCAGGGCTCAATATACATGGTTTTATTTCTCTTACATGGTAAAGTTTCAGAGCACTTCCGTTCTTATTGATATGTATTGAATCTTTCTTGATTCTTATGGGGTTCTTCTTCTCCTTCATTTGATAAAGTTGGATTTATTCAAATTTAACCTTGCCTCCAGCCTGCGGAGGATTCGATAATATTTCCTCCTCACTTTTCTTATTTAAGCGATTGTAATTTATTTCAATTTTTTGATCATCTATCTTTGTCCATGATATTTTTATTGTCAAGTTATAATATTTTTGAGATCACATATCCAAAAAAGTTGGTTCAAAGACATACTGATTAGCGATTAGTCTTGCTTTATCGCTATAAATCTTCTATATTTGATCTGCGGCATTTCCTTCTTTCAAACCTTACTTTCACGAGGGAGTAGGTTTGTGCAGCGAGACATATTTATTCCACAGACGGGAGATGCCGCTTTTTTCTAAAAGGGAATTTTTACCGTCGATAATCCTTGTATAATTTTGTATGTGAACAGGATTATTCCGATTATGAGAATTAGAAAAACAAATAATAATAACCAAAATCCGAAATCTCTTTTTATGTCTACTTTATTACCTCTGATTTCTTTTAAATATCTCTCTGATCTTGTCCACTTCGATTCTCTTTTTTTGCATTTATTTTCCTCCTGTTGGTTAAGTTTTAAACCAACAGATGTATAAATAATCCGTGGAAAATGAGTAAATGTATAAGTGTCCGCTTTCCTCAAGAATCCGTGTCCGAATTCAGCAGGAATTGCTGTCCGCTTTCAACAAAAATGGGTGTCCGCTTTGCTCAAGAATATGCAGAAATAGTTGGATTTTCAAAAGAATTTATTATATTCTTCTATAAATCCTTTTGTTTGTTTTTAAGAACCAACGGGCAATCATGTTGCTAATTTCTTCTTCATCTTGCCTTCAGAGCAGATAAGTTTTTGTTCATTAAAAACGTAGAAACCAGTTTGTAAACGGGGTTATTGAAAAATGATCAACATTGCCACCACAAATTTACCCGGCCTTTTCAAATTCGCGCAGTTTTTCAAGTTTTTCAAGGTAGTATTTCCTTTTTTGTTCCACTCTTTTTGGAGATAACACTGTATGAGGCTCTTTATACACTTCTGCTTTAGAAAGGACATTCCAAATTATCACCAATTGCTTTCTAGCAATGGCGATCAATGCTTTTTTACTGGACTTGCGAATAGAAAGCTGAGTGAACTTTTCTTTAAGGTAACAACCTTTTGTACGGCTGGCCGCCCAGCCTGTTTGCACTAAAATCCTGCGAAGATATTTATTCCCTTTTGTAATGGAACGACTTTTTATTTTTCCGGCGCTTTCATCATTTTTCGGACGCAATCCACACCATCCTGTCAAGTTTTCCGACGATGGGAATACCCCGATATTCCCTCCTGTTTCTGCAAAAATTATGATGGCAGATAATTTTTTTATGCCCGGAATGGTTTGTAAAAGGGTTATTTCCCTCATAAAATGTTCATCTGCTATTTTTTCAGCTTGCTCTACCAAAGCTTTGCATTGAGCGTCAATATGCAGATAATCGGAATAAATCTGCCTCAATAAAAATACATCATGATCCTCAATAATACCCTGCAGAGATTCTTTGACTTTGTTCCCATGCCTGTTTTTGATACGGGTATGAACCAGGGTGAGCAAATGCTCCGGCGTATACTGCCCATTGCAAATACTGGCCACAATATCAATGACCGTTTTACTCCCAATGGTAGAGCTTAATGAAGCAATTTTGATGTTACATTTTGATAAATGCTTTTCGATCTGCTGCAAACACCTGGTCATTTGCCCCTGCAACTGAGCATATCGCCTGAGATATTCCCGCAAAACACGAATCTCCTTTTCAGGAACAATGCTGCCTTTTAGCAATTGTTTATCGCACAGCGTAGCAATCCAGACTGCATCCTGAACATCGCTCTTACGACCAGGCATCTGTTTGATGAAATAGGGATTGACTAACAACAACATAAAATCAGTCTCCAGTGCCCTCCATACAGGCATCCAGTAAATACCAGTACTCTCCATGGCAACTTCGTCTACGCATTCACCATGCAGCCAGTGCCTGAATTCTTCTAACCCTTCAGTAAAAGTCGAAAACTCTCTCACCTCACTTTGATATTTACCTTTTTTGACACACGCAAAAATTGTATCTTTGTGTACGTCCAGTCCGCAAACTCGGTTTGTTTTGTTCATAAACATATGTTTTCCGCTAAGATAATTGTACTTCAAGTACGTTGCGGACATTGAGGAGCGGACTGGATTTTTATTCTGTTTATGTATAAGCAAGATTTTATGTAAGTTTGTAATGTCCCTTATTGGTATGGCAGCCTCAGCGGAATTGGACCGCTGTCTCCCCAGCCAGGTAAGGGCTTTTTCTTTATCTACCCATTCCAATAAACCATCATTAATCCAGTTAATTAGGCTGGTTGCACTATCTTTAGGATAAATGCTTCTTATGTTTCAGAACAACCTTATGAAATGAAAATGGTAGATAGTATTTTAATGTTGAGATCAAAT
Organism: uncultured Bacteroidaceae bacterium; assembly: GCA_964454295.1. Classification (GTDB taxonomy): domain Bacteria; phylum Bacteroidota; class Bacteroidia; order Bacteroidales; genus CAYVTV01. The sequence goes on along the minus strand of CAYVTV010000045.1, from coordinate 8,475 downwards.
GATCGGCCATACGTGGTCAAGGCGTGTGGCTTTTCAAGAAATAGAATAGCAGTTTGTTTGTATGCCAAATAGAACTTGGAATTAATAATTAAAATCATGATATTTAATGAATATAAATTACCCAAGTTTTTAAGCAAAAAATAAGTCCATAATAGATCCTCATTCTTGTTGATCAAGAATTAAATTTCAATTATTGCTTTTATTTCTTGCCTATAATTGAACTTAAGCTCATGGATTCTATAGCCCATATAAAGAAAGAAGAAAACAGTCAATTTAAATTTCATTCACTTCTGGAACATCTGTCTGGTACAGCAGATTTGGTTGCAAAATTTGCATCAGCATTCAACAATCCTGAATGGGGACGATTACTGGGTCTTTGGCATGATATAGGTAAGTTTTCCAGAGACTTCCAAGATTATATCATGATTAATTCCGGTTACCAGGAAGATGATCAGATCAAACCCAAGGTCGACCATACTTCGTCTGGCGCCATTTTGGCAAAAGAAATACTTCCTTCTTATTGGCCACCCCTATCTTATTGTATAGCTGGACATCATGCAGGTTTACATAATTGGTTTCCAGTTAAGGGGATATCTGGAGATCTTACCAATAGGCTGACCAAACAGAGTCTTCTTGAAGATATTAGAGGATCATTACCGAAGGAAATTTTTGACTTTAAAGATCTTAATCCTCCTGCAAATAGACAATTGCCTCCGGAACACATACACCTATGGATCAGAATGTTATTCTCCTGTTTGGTTGATGCTGACTACCTTGATACGGAAAGATTTATGAATCCAGAATCATTCTCAAAACGAGGCAAGTATGATTCTATAAGTGAACTGAACCTATTTTTTGAAGACTTTGTGTCTGCCCTTTCAAAAAATGCCCCAAATACTCATCTTAATAATTTCCGAAACAAGATCCTGAAGGAATGCAAAGAATCCGGAGCCAAAGAGCCTGGTTTCTTTTCAATTACAGTTCCTACTGGCGGAGGGAAAACTATTTCGTCTATGGCATGGGCATTAGAGCACGCGATAAGATATAATAAAAGTCGCATTGTCTTTGCTATACCATATACAAGCATCATTGCTCAAACCGCACAAGTTTATCGTGATATCTTTGGCGCAGACAACGTAATTGAACATCACAGTAATATAGATGAGAAACCGGAAATGCAAAATAGAAAGCTGGCTACAGAAAACTGGGATGCTCCTATAATTGTTACAACCAATGTTCAGCTTTTTGAATCTCTTTTCTCTAATAAAGCCTCGAAGTGTCGAAAATTGCATAACCTGGCTAACAGTATAATTATTCTCGATGAAGCTCAAATGCTGCCACCGGAATTTCTTAAACCTATTTTGTCAGTCCTATGTGGATTAGTAAATTATTTTGGCGTTTCTGTGCTGTTTTCAACAGCCACTCAGCCTGCTTTAACAGGTAACATCGGTGGTTCAGGCCAAAATGCCTTTACTGGGATTGATCGTGCTTCTATCTATGAGATCGTTAAAGATAGTAGAAAGCTTGCACATGAATTGAAAAGGGTGAAAATAGAAATGCCTGAAGATGTAAATCAACCGTTTGAATACAAAGATATTGCTGAGGAGCTTCAGAAATACAACCAGGTGCTTTGCATTATGAATACCCGTAAAGACTGCCGAGACCTATACAACCTGATGCCTAAGGGAACCTTACATTTGTCCCGGATGATGTGTTCGGCACATATAATGGACACTATTGAAAGGATAAAAGAGCATCTTAGATTAAACATACCGGTACGAGTTATAAGTACCCAGCTGATAGAGGCCGGAGTAGATATTGATTTTCCCGTGGTCTACAGGGCACTGGCCGGTCTGGATTCCATTGCTCAGAGTGCCGGCAGATGCAATCGCGAAGGTAAGCTAAACCATGAGGGAAAAATTGGATTAACAAAACTATTCTGTCCTCCCAAGCCAATACCACCTGGATTAATGAGAAAAGGAGCTGATACGATGAAGGAAATAATGCATAACGATACTGATCAAGATTTTCTCAATCCTGAATTATTTGAGAAATATTTTTCTCTCTTTTATTCAAAGATTCAGGACTTTGACAAGCCTAAAGTAAATCAGCATCTGTGTAAGAATGCAAGAGAAATGAAATTCCAATTTGCCACCGCTTCCCGGGATTTCAGGTTGATTGATGATAAAAGAGACCAAAATATTATTGTAAAATATGGTAAAGGTGAATCCCTTATCAAAATACTTAAAGCCAGAGGTCCTGAATCCTGGCTTATGCGTAAATTACAGAGATATACAGTTTCTGTAAAGGAACATGACTTTGCAGAAATATTAAAAGCTGAACTAATTGAACAGATCCACGGATGCTGGGTACAGAGAGGAGAAGCACTATATAGTCAAGAGGTTGGATTGCTTGTCAACGGTGAATGGTCTGAAGAAATATATATTATATGATAAAAAATAAGGAGGTGCCTTATGGAATATTACAATAAGGAGTTTTGCATTGAAGTCTGGGGGGATTATGCTTGTTTTACCCGACCTGAGATGAAGGTTGAGCGGGTAAGCTATGATGTAATTACGCCTTCAGCAGCCAGAGCTATCTTTGAAGCCATCTTCTGGAAACCAGCCATACGATGGAATGTGACTAAGATTGAAGTCCTTGAACCGATAAAATGGGTGTCGGTTAGGCGTAATGAAGTTGGAGCTATAATAAGCGACCGAAGTTCCCAAATGTTTATAGAAGATAACAGACAGCAGAGAGCAGGTCTTTTCCTGAAAGATGTCCGGTATAGATTGCATGCTCAGCTTGAGTTTATTAATCCAAACAATCGTAAAACTACTATGCATACAGTTTCTGAAGAACTAACAGATTCAGAGGAAGAACAGCTATTATTAAAAGACGAAAATCCAGGGAAGTATTATGCCATTTTTGAACGACGGTCTCGTAAAGGCCAATGTTTTAATCAGCCATATTTTGGATGCCGGGAATTTGTTGCACATTTCCGCTTGGTCGAGAATCCAGTTGCAGAGGGAAAAAAACCCATTGCTGAAACCCGGGATCTTGGTTTTATGCTATTCGACATAGACTTTACTGATGAAAAGGATCCAAAGGCAATGTTCTTCAGGGCTAATATAACGGACGGAGTAATTATTGTACCGCCTAAAGACAGCGAGGAGGTTAGAAAATGATACTACAGGCACTTTATGACTACTACCAGCGCAAAGCTGCTGATCCGGAGAATAAAGTTGCTCCCCAGGGATTTGAATGGAAGGAATTACCATTTATCATTATTATAGATGAAAATGGGAAGTTTGTGCATTTTGAAGATACAAGGACCATTGAAGGAAACAGGAAACGAGCAAAAAAATTCCTCGTGCCCCAAATGCCAGGCAAACGCACATCAGGATTGCGTGCTAATATACTTTGGGATAATGCTGAATACATTTTTGCACTCAATAATTCTGATAATAAGAAAGCTGCTTTCATCCAAACCATTGAAAAAGAGGCAGATACCAGCCTTCCTGAAATACGGATACTTTTAAAGTTCCTTCAGGCAGAAAACAATGAATATATATATGATCCATGTTGGAACGAAATTTCTACTACCAATCCATTTATGAGTTTCAGGATTGCCGGACATCCTGATCTACTCATAGGTGATGTTTTTTATTCACTTAATAGCCCAAGAAAATCAAGTGATAATCAGGGGAACAATGTCTGTCTGATAACGGGTAATAGTGATGTATTAGAACCACTTCATACATCAATCAAAGGAATTGCTGGGACTAATACCACTGGAGGATCCATTGTTTCTTTTAATCTGCCGGCATTCTGTTCATTTGGTAAAGACCAAGGCCAAAATGCCCCGGTAGGTAAAATAGCTGCATTCGCTTATACAACAGCACTAAATATGTTAACGGACAAGGATTCAGAAAACAAGTTCCGGATTGCAGATATGACAGTCGTCTTCTGGGCTGAGAAACAGACTTCCTTTGAAAATCAATTCCCTTTCTTTTTTACACCACCGACGAAGGATGACCCGGATAGGAATGCACAAGAGGTAAAGGCATTATATGAATCAATACATTCAGGGAAAATAAATACGGAAGGGAATACTCCGTTCTATATCCTCGGCTTAGCACCTAATGCTGCCAGGATTTCAATCCGTTTATGGAGATCAGGAAAAGTTAAAGAGTTTGCAGACCATATTATTCAGCATTTCAATGATTTGGAAATTGTCAGGGGTAAAAAGGATGAAAGAAAATATTATTCGCTCTTTAACTTGATGTCCAATATTGCCCTCGAGTACAAGATGGATAATGTACCTCCTAACCTTGCAGGTAAGATAGTGGAATGCATCCTGGATGGTTCTCCTTACCCTGTAACACTTCAACAACAATGCATCCGTCGCATCCGGGCTGAACAGAATATCAACAGGATACGTGCAGCAATTCTTAAAGGGTATCTCAACAGAAAAAACAGAATTTATAAAACGAACGAAAAACAAATCACCATGTCTTTGGATTTAGAAAACACAAACCAGGGTTACTTATGTGGCCGCCTTTTTGCCATTCTTGAAAAAATTCAGGAAGAAGCACAACCAGGCATTAATGCAACTATAAAGGACCGTTACTATGGTTCAGCATCCAGTACACCGATTGCAGTATTTGGAAAATTACTCAGCTTATCAACCCATCACCTTGCAAAAATGAATCCTGGCAGAAAAACAAATCTTGAAAAGCTTATTCAGGAGGTTATGTCCGGAATAAGCAGTAATGGTATGCCAGCACATCTCTCACTTGATGAACAGAGCCGTTTTGCTATAGGCTATTATCACCAACGCCAGGATTTTTTTACGAAAAAAGAAAATTAAAAATATAAAAAGAAAGGAGTTAACCCATGTCCGAATTAATTAAAAACCGCTATGATTTCGTATTCGTTTTTGATGTAACTGATGGAAATCCCAATGGTGATCCTGATGCCGGAAACCTTCCCCGGATTGATGCTGAGACTGGAATTGGACTGGTTACGGATGTTTGTCTAAAACGCAAAGTCAGAAACTATGTTCAACTGGTAAAAGGTTGTAAGAAACCTTTTGATATATTTATAAAAGAAAAAGCCATACTTAATCAGGATATTATTAATGCATATGCATCATTATCAATAGATCTGAAGAAAGAACCATCAGACCCCACTGATGGGAAAAAGAGAAATAAAGAAGGTCAGGCTCAGGGCAAAGAAATTGATAAAGGGCGTCTATTCATGTGTGAAAGTTACTATGATATCAGGACCTTTGGAGCTGTCTTGACAACTGGAGCTAATGCCGGACAGGTAAGAGGTCCAGTGCAACTAACTTTTGCACGATCCGTTGAACCGGTAGTGGCTCTGGAGCATAGCATTACGCGTGTTGCAAAAACGACAGAAGAAAGAGCAGAGGCTGGTGGTGCAGAAATGGGGCGAAAATTCACTGTTCCTTATGGACTTTATCGCACACATGGATTTATTTCAGCCCATCTTGCAGAACAGACAGGTTTTGATGAGGACGACCTTCAATTATTCTGGGAATCATTGAAGAATATGTTTGAGCATGATCATTCAGCAGCAAGAGGCATGATGAGTACGAGGAAACTCATTGTCTTCAAACATAATTCAACGCTCGGCAATGCCCCAGCCCATCAGCTTTTTGATTTAATTAAGGTCGAGAGAGTCAATAATACAAAAACTGCAAGGAGTTTTTCAGATTATACAATTACGCCAAAAGATGAGATTGAAAGAAGATTACCTCAGGGTATTGAATTAATGATATTTTAGTAATAAAAATTACTTGGTTAAATGCTTTATTTAATGAAATATAATAACGGCATTTCTTAACAACTAATTTAGCTTCTCCTATTATAAACAAATCAACAATGATGGAATATCCAGTGGAAGACTATCTTTCACTTTCAGGTATACAACATATTGCATTCTGCGAAAGACAATGGGCTTTGATCCATATAGAGCAACAATGGATTGAAAATTTATTGACTATCGAGGGCCATCACCTTCATGAGAAGGTAGATGATCCTTTCAATGTTGAAAATAAGAATAATAATAATATTATTATTCTTAGGGCTGTTTCAGTTATCTCAAACAAACTTGGTTTATACGGAAGAGCTGATGTTGTAGAGCTGATACGAATAGAAAATAATGATGCAAATAATTCTATTAAAATCAAGGATAGAAATGGATGGTGGAAAGTAGTGCCGGTGGAATATAAACGAGGTAAACCTAAATCTAATAAATGTGATGAGGTACAGCTTTGCGCTCAAGCAATTTGCCTTGAAGAAATGTACAATATCAACATTGCATGGGGCTGGCTATACTACGGGAAAATACGCCACAGGTTTGGTATTGAATTTAATGGAGAACTACGACGGATGGTGAAGGACTATGCAATCCGAATGCATAAGCTTTTCGATGAAAGGAAGACACCCGGACCGATATTCAATAAACAATGCCAATTATGTTCCTTAAGGGAATTATGTCTGCCAGAGGCATTAAGTAATTCTCCATCTGTCTCAAAGTACTTGAAAGAATTTCTTTATCAATAATCTACTATGCGTAAATTGTTGAATACATTATATATAACCTCACCTGATTCCTACTTGTCTCGTGACGGTGAAAATGTAGTCGTTCTCGTTGGCAATACTGAGAAATTCAGGATACCTGTGCATAACATTGAGAGCATCGTAACCTTAGGTTATAGTGGTGTGAGTCCTGCCTTGCTGGGTTTATGCACAGAACGTAACGTAAGTGTAAGTTTCCTAACTGAGCATGGAAAGTTCTGGGGCCGACTCTCAGGTCCGGTTAAAGGCAATGTTCTGTTAAGAAGAACACAATACCGGATGGCTGATGATGACGATAGCATCCTTAAACTTAGCAAAATCTTTGTTGCCGGGAAAATTGCAAATTGCCGCAACGTCTTACAGAGAGCTATACGAGACCATGGTAATGAAAATATAACTCCTTCAATTAAAAGGGCCTCTGATTTACTGGAATTAAGACAAAAACAGGCACTTAAGACAAATAAGATTGAATCTCTGAGGGGGATTGAAGGAGACGCAGCAAGTGTTTATTTTGGAGTATTTAACAACCTGATAATTGCCCAGAAGGATGACTTCTTGATGAACGGTCGCACAAGAAGACCTCCAAAAGACAACGTAAATGCTCTTCTTTCTTTTGTATATACTTTATTAGCTCATGAGGTTCAGTCAGCACTTGAGACTATTGGTTTGGATCCGTATGTTGGATTTCTTCATACCGACAGGCCAGGCCGAATTAGTCTTGCTCTTGACCTGATGGAAGAATTAAGGCCATATCTCGGGGACAGACTGGTTTTGAACCTGATTAATCGTAGGCAAATAAATGGAAAAGGATTTCTAAAGAGAGATGAATCAGGAGTAATAATGGATGATGTTACACGAAAAGAGGTACTCACAGCATGGCAAAAGAGGAAGCAGGAAGAATTACTGCATCCATTTCTGTTGTACAAAATACCGTTGGGATTGCTTCCTTATGCTCAGTCACTGCTTTTTTCGAGGTTTCTTAGAGGAGATCTGGATAACTATCCTGTTTTTATTATGAAATAATCTATGATGGTTTTAGTTACTTACGATGTTGAAACGATAACATCAGCAGGTCGAAAAAGGTTAAGAAAGGTAGCCAGGCAATGCAAAAACTTTGGACAGCGTGTCCAAAATTCAGTTTTTGAGTGTGTTATAGATCCTGCTCAGATGGTTGAGCTTAAACACAGACTTGAAGAAATAATTGATCATGAAAAAGACAGCTTAAGATTTTATCATCTTGGTAACGATTGGTGTAGAAGAGTTGACCACATTGGTGCAAAGCCAACATTCAATCCTGAAGAAGACATTTTGCTTGTTTAAATACTGCGAACGCTGTGCAGATATTAAAATACAGGAGGTTTCGCGTTCTTTGAAAGAGTAGTAAATTGGAATTGTTTTTAATTCGTTAGTAGCAATGGTTATTAAAGTAAAGGAATACGGTTCGCAAAATTATGATCCTAAATATATGTTTTACAATTAATTAAGTATAAGCCTGTCGCACCCCGTGCGGGTGCGTGGATTGAAACCGACAATAGCAGATTGGGAAGTGTTGCAATCATATGTCGCACCCCGTGCGGGTGCGTGGATTGAAACACAACTTCGGCGACGCTGCCGGCAGCGACCAGCATGTCGCACCCCGTGCGGGTGCGTGGATTGAAACTTAAACTCTTAATTATGTTGTAACTCGTATCTGTGTCGCACCCCGTGCGGGTGCGTGGATTGAAACATGGTTTATCAAATAGTTTTCAACAGGGGTTTTGTCGCACCCCGTGCGGGTGCGTGGATTGAAACAGTACCATCGTGGTAAGAGAATTAACCACTGACGTCGCACCCCGTGCGGGTGCGTGGATTGAAACTCATTATATAT
>CAYVTV010000044.1:0-20112 GCA_964454295.1 uncultured Bacteroidaceae bacterium | reverse complement strand
CCATCAGGGCCCTCGCTGAGTCGGATGTTAATCCTGTGGTGTCAGTGCATGATCACGGGGCGGGAGGACATTTGAACTGTTTGTCTGAGCTGGTTGAGGCAACAGGGGGTGTAATTGATATTGCAAAGCTGCCTGTTGGAGATCCCACTCTCTCTGCAAGGGAAATTATCGGTAATGAATCACAGGAGCGCATAGGGCTTGTTCTAAGACAAGGGGACACAGAAACATTACACAGGATAGCAGAACGTGAGCGTGCTCCCTTCTATATTATTGGTGAGGTTACTAGTGACTACCGCCTGGTCTTCTGCAATTCTGTTACAGGTGAAACACCTGTTAACCTTGATCTTGCTGACTTTTTTGGAAATCCACCTGTCACTGTGGTAAAGGATACTAAAAAAACTGTAACATACAGGCCATTAAACTATGATGTTTCACACTTTGAGCATCATCTGCAGCAATTATTTCAGCTTGAATCTGTTGCATGTAAAGACTGGCTTACGAACAAAGTTGACAGGTCGGTTACGGGTAAAGTAGCAAAACAGCAATGTGCTGGTGAAATCCAGCTTCCATTGAATAACCTTGGAGCTGTGGCTATAGATTACAGGGGTAAGCGGGGTATAGCCACTGCAATTGGCCATGCACCGGTAGCAGGACTTGTTGATCCTGAGGCAGGTTCCATACTTTCAATTTCCGAGGCGCTTACTAATCTTATCTGGGCACCACTGTCTGACAGGCTGCGCAGTGTATCCCTTTCTGCCAACTGGGTATGGCCGGCAAAAAACACGGGCGAAGATGCACGTCTCTATGATGCTGTAAAAGCTGCCAGTGATTTTGCCATTGCACTTGGAATTAATATTCCTACCGGAAAAGACTCCCTCTCGATGACACAGAAATACGCTGACGATGTTGTTTTTGCTCCGGGGACTGTAATTATTTCAGCTGCAGCAGAGGTTTCTGATATAAGAAAGATTGTTGAACCGGTTCTGGCAGGTGATGCGGAAACCCATATTATTTATATAGATCTTTCAAAAGATGAACGAAAGACCGGGGGAAGCAGCTTCAGCCAGATCATGGGAAGCCCCGGTACTGAAGTGCCGACTATTAAGGATCCTGTCTATTTTATAAAGGTATTTAATGTAATTCAGGATCTTATTGAAGAAGAGAAAATTCTTGCCGGGCATGATATATCATCAGGCGGATTAATTACCTGCCTGATGGAAATGTGTTTCGCCAGAATGACAGGTGGTATGAACATTGATTTACGGGCGGCAGGCGATTATGACCCGCAAAAGCTTATGTTCTCAGAAAATCCGGGTATTGTAATTCAGGTCAGGAAAGCAGATAACATAGAGACATTGCTAAGATCACGGCAAATAGAATTTCTCACATTAGGAAGTCCGTCTGCAGACCGATCCCTGAATATCACCATGCTTGATATGAACTTTTCCCTGAATATTGATGAATACAGGGATAAATGGTTCAGATCTTCCTATTTGCTTGACAGGAAGCAGTCGGGAGAAAAGAATGCCTTAATGAGATTCACTAATTATAAAAGCCAGCCTGTTCTGTTTAATATGAATAATTTTACCGGAACATTTGAGTCCGTAGGAATTGATCCTTCGCGAAGACATAGATCAGGAATTCAGGCAGCTATAATTCGTGAGAAGGGAGTAAACGGGGATCGTGAGATGGCCTATGCCATGTATCTTGCCGGATTTGATGTTAAGGACGTTCATATGTCGGATCTTATTTCAGGGATAGAAACCCTTGAAGGTATTAACTTTATCGTGTTTGTTGGAGGCTTTTCCAATTCAGATGTCCTTGGCTCAGCAAAGGGATGGGCAGGAGCTTTTAAATATAATGAGAAAGCCAGAAGATCACTGGAAAATTATTACAAGAGAGATGATACCCTGAGTCTGGGTATATGCAACGGATGTCAGCTAATGGTTGAACTGGGATTGGTTTACAATAGTAATGAGAAGAAATACAAAATGTTACATAATGAAACTCATAAATTTGAATCAGCATTTGTAAGTGTAACCATAGAAGAAAATGATTCCGTAATGCTTAAAACACTTGAAGGTTTTAGCCTGGGTGTCTGGGTGGCACATGGTGAAGGCAGGTTCAGCCTTCCAGGAAGTGAGTCTGATTATCACATACCTGTTAAATATTCCTATGCCGAATATCCTGGAAATCCAAACGGGTCTGATTATGATGCTGCAGCTATATGTTCCGTCGATGGCAGACATCTGGCTATGATGCCACATATCGAGCGGGCATATTTTCCCTGGCAATGCAGCTTTTATCCGCAGGAGAGGAAAAAGGACGACATTACACCATGGATGGAAGCCTTCGTAAAGGCAAGAAAGTGGGTAGAAGAAAAAAATAAATAATATCGATTATTCAGTTTCGATAAAGTTGATCTTTATATCGAGGATTGAAGAATAATATTCACCACGCTCCAGAATATCATCATCACCTTCTTCGTAGTACCAGTTTACAGTGAGCTGGTGATTTTTTTGAGTAAGTTCTTTCAGGACAGACAGGATTTCCAGTACATATTTTGATGTTCCGCTATTAAGATATTCAAAAGCAATATCAAAAGTTGTTTTTGTACCGGGGGAAGAAACGTAGTCTTTGATCCAATCCACAATGGCATTAAAAAAAAGCTTGGCATCTTCAGGGATAGATCTTCCTTCAATCCTGAGATTACCGGAAGGATTTAACATTACCTTGGGTGTTTTTCTGGTACCCTCAATAATTAATTTATTCATGTAATATCCAAATAAAGTTTCAACCAAAATAGGGATAAAATAATTAACTGCAAAAATATATCTGCGGAAATTGGTGAAATGATCATTTTCATGGATTAAATATTATGTTTTGAATGCAGTAATATTTTGTAAATTTGCAGGATAATAGGAAAGATATTTATGGGCAAGAAATTAATTATTAAAGCAGCTGTTTTTGCAGCTGAGAAACACAAATATCAAAGAAGAAAGGGCTTTAATCAGGTTCCTTATATAAATCACCCGCTTGAAGTTGCAGAAGTTCTGGTTAATAGCGGGGAAGATGATGAAGCCGTGATTGTTGCCGCATTATTACATGATGTTATTGAAGATACAGATGCAACTGCGCCGGAGATTGAACAGGAATTTGGCAGGAAAGTTTCCGGGCTGGTATTGGAACTAACTGATGATAAGAATTTACCGATAGCTGTAAGAAAGGAATTACAGGTGAAAAAAGCACCGGATTTATCGGTAAATGCCAAAAAAATAAAGATAGCCGATAAAATCTGTAATATCCGCGACATGGTAAATTACCCAATGGAATGGACACTGGAGAGACGCCTGGGTTACCTGGAATGGGCCGAACAGGTTGTTGCCGGTTGCAGAGGTGTTCATCCGGAACTTGAGTCCCTTTTTGATGTAACAGTAAGCGATGGAAGGGCACACTTTCAGACAGATCTGTCATAATCCATGCGGGCAAGAGGGCTTGTGTCGCGTGGTGAAAATAATCCTCCCTGATATTTATAATAACCTGCTATCGCTATCATGGCTGCATTATCAGTCGTGTATCTGAATTCCGGAATGTAAATCTTCCATTTTTTTATTCCGGCCAGCCGTTTCATTTCATTTCTTAAGCCGGAATTGGCAGAAACACCACCGGCAAGTGCAATGGATCTGATTCCTGTTTGTGAAGATGCCTGTATGAGCTTCTCCATAAGTATCTCAATAATTGTTTTTTGCAGGGAAGCACAAAGATCTGGCATATTGTTGACAATAAATTCTTTATTTTCCTGTAACCGGTCTCTTAAAAAATAAAGGAATGAGGTTTTTAATCCGCTAAAACTATAATTCAAATCTGATACTTTCGGCTTACTGAATTTGAATCTGTTTGGATCTCCCCCGGTTGCAAGCTTGTCAACCAGCGGTCCGCCGGGGTAGGGAAGACCTGTTATTTTTGCACATTTATCGAAGGTTTCGCCAGCTGCATCGTCAATGGTCTCTCCAAGAATCTCCATCTTGAGATAATCATCAATCCTCACTATTTGTGTGTGTCCCCCTGAAACAAGAAGACAAAGAAAAGGGAAATCAGGCATGTTGTTATCCCTGTTGTTGTCATGAATGAAATGCACCATTATATGTGCCTGCAGATGATTGATCTCTATTAAAGGAATATTCAGTGCCTGGGCAAATCCTTTTGAAAATGAGGTGCCGACTAGTAATGATCCCATTAAACCAGGCCCCCTGGTGAAGGCAATAGCACTAATTTCCTGCTTTAAAACACCTGCCTTTTTTAATGCACTGTCAACAACAGGAATAATATTTTGCTGGTGAGCCCGTGATGCAAGCTCAGGAACAACGCCACCATAAGCCTGGTGGACATCCTGACCTGAAATAACATTGGAAAGTATGTATCCATCCTTTACTACTGCTGCTGCTGTATCATCACAGGATGATTCTATACCCAGGATAATTATACTCATTTTTCTTTCAGATATACTGATCTTTAAACTATTTTTGTTTCTTTTACGTTAATCTATATAAACGGGTTATCAAACAAATTGTAAAAATAACATGGATTTTTTTGCTGGTATTCTTTTCCATACTGGCTATAGCTTCTATTTCTCTTCAAAATCCTGTAATTCAAACATATATCACACAACGTGTTTCAAAACAATTATCCGAAAACCTTAATGCAAAGATAAGTATTGATAAGGTATCAATTACTTTTATTAATCGTCTTCAGTTAAAAAATCTTTACATCGAGGATCAGAAAAGTGATACACTTCTTTATGTAGAGAGGGTAACAGCTAACTTGCGTAATATAAGTCAGCAAAGAAAGCAAATCAGTATTAAAAACCTTACTCTTCACGATGCATTTATTAATTTCATTATTGATTCAACCGGTCAGCTTAATATGAAGTTTCTCATTGATTCTCTGAAAACTCCTGATACAGTAAAGATTAGGGATGACATCTGGAAAATCCGTTTTTCTGATGTCACTCTTGCTAATTCGAGATTTTGCTTATCGAAGGAAATAAAAAAGGATATACCTGTGGGTATTAATTTTACTGACATGGATTTGAGAGATATGGAAATCCGTTTGAATGATTTTGCTATTAAAGGGGATACCGTTTCCATGAATATTCAAAGGCTTAAACTGGTTGAAAAAAGCGGATTTATAATTAATTCATTCTCTTCCAGCCTGAGTTTAACAAAAGACCGGATGTTTTTCGATGATGTTAACATCAGAACTCCCTATTCACAGGTAACATCTTCTTCTATACATCTTTCCTTTACTCAATACAAGGATTTTTCCGATTTTGTTGACCTTGTTGACATTAAATTACATATAGAGCCTTCATTAATAAGCTTTTCAGATATTTCCTGTTTTGCTCCCGCATTGACCGGATATCGTGAAGAATTTAATATTTCCGGGCTTCTGACAGGACGAATTAATGATATAAGAGGGAATCAGGTAACTCTGAGATATAATACACATACTTACATTGAAACGAGTTTTAATATGATAGGTTTACCCGATATCAGGAATACCTTTATGTATTTTGATATATCAGACCTTATTACGAATACCGGTAACATTGAGCTTCTGGAATTACCAGGCAACAGAAAACACATAGAATTACCCGAATATTTTATGAAGCTGGGAAGGATTCATTACACGGGTAAATTCACAGGTTATCCTGATGATTTTGTAGCCTATGGAAGATTTAACACTAACCTTGGTGATCTGCATTCAGATATTCTCCTTAAACCCGATATATCAAATACAGTAAGATTTTCAGGAAGATTGAAAACCGTGGATTTCAGAATAGGTGAGTTTTTAGGTATAAGTGAAAAAATGGGTAAAATCAGTATGTATGGTAACCTTGAAGGCTCCATATCATCAGACGGTTTATACGCTGACATTGAGAGTACAGTTGATAGTTTTGAAGTCTTTGGATATAATTATAAAAATATTAATATCTCCGGTGCACTGACAGAAAGAAATTTCAAGGGTTCATTTGCTGTTTCCGATCCGAATATCAATCTTGAATTTTCCGGTAAAGCAGATTTCTCGGGAGAAAATCCGGAATTTGCATTTACTGCTGATGTGGCACGTGCCAGACCTTATTACCTGAATATCGACAGATCAGACCCTTCCTACTTTGCTTCATTTTTGCTGAAAACAAATTTCACGGGTAAGAATCCGGATGATTTTAATGGTGAATTAAGCCTGGTAAATTCTCTTTTCAGCAGTTCGGATCAGCAGATTCAAATGTACGATTTCTCGCTGAAGGCAGTTAATAATCAGAATGACACTGATTCAATAATTATGCGGTCAGACCTGCTGGATGGGGAAATATACGGATCCTATAAATTCAGCACCTTACTTCAGTCATTTAATAAACTGATAAGGGTTTATATTCCTTCCGTTCAGGATAAACCTGAATATAAACATCCGGGACACGAAGAAAATGACTTTTACTATAATTTTCGTTTTAAAAACATTCATCCATTTGTTGTTTTCTTCTTTAAGGATTTTGATATCGGGAATAATGCTTCCTTTAACGGCCGGTTTAATCCCTCAGGTGAAGAATTAACATTGAATGGAGAATTCCCGCTATTCGCTTTTAAAGATAATGTTCTTGAAAATATTACAGTCTCAACTGCAGGAATTGAGGAAACACAATATCTGAGTGTAAAAGGTTTCCGGTTGATTACCAGCAACAACCTGGAAATTGAAAATCTGCTTGTAAACACAGCTCTGTTCTCTGACACAGCCCGGGTTCAAATTGAATGGAATAACCTTGACCTTCCCAGGTATGACGGGCATATTGACATAGTAACTGTCTTTGAAAGAAGTGATCTCAGCGATAAGATCAGACTGAATATCTTAGCTGAACCCTCAGCCTTCCACTATAATAATACTATGTGGAATATCCTGGAGAGTAAAGTGATCATTGAACCAGGGTATTATCAAATTGATACCGTCAGGCTCAGAAATCAACAACAGGATTTTATGATTTTCGGAACTATTTCAGAAGATCCTGCTGACATACTCAAAATACAATTTTCCGAGCTTGATATTTCAGCTTTTAATGTTTTTACCGGTAAAAAGAAAATTGAGCTGGGAGGATTTTTATCCGGGGAAGCATCTGTCAGCGATCCGATGAACAGGCCTTTATTTCTTTCTGACCTGGGAATCAGTGATTTTGTTGTTAACAATGAAGAACTGGGTGCAGGCGTAATTCATGCTTTCTGGAATAATACCGACCGGAAAATTGAACTGAAGGTTGAAACCGTCAGAGACGAAAACAAGCAGTTGCAGATCGATGGCGATTATTATCCGGGAACTGACAAGCTCGATTTTACAATTGATATAGATATGCTTAATGTTAATCTTTTCGAGCCTTTTCTTTCCATGCTGATGTCAGATCTTAAGGGATTTGGAAGCGGAAGACTAAGACTTAACGGCTCACTTAAAAATCCTGATCTAAATGGAAATGTAAAATTGCAAAAAGCATCGTTAATGGTTAACTATCTTTTTACCAGATATTATTTAACCAATGATGTGAGAATAGTTAACAACAATGTTATTATTAAAGATTTTGAGATTTTCGATGAGAAAGGGAATAAAGCGGTGGCACAGGGTACGATCTTTACCAACAATTTAAAGAACATCAGCCTTGATCTTAGACTTTCAGCGACTAATTTTACTTTTTTAAATACCACAGAGAAGGATAATGATCTTTTTTACGGAAAGGTAAATGCTACTGGACTGATCCGGTTTACCGGACCAGCTGATGATTTGCTGATGGATATTAATGCAAAAACGGATAGAAACAGTGTGTTTTTTCTCCCCTTATATGGGGCTGAGGAGATATACGAACATGATTTCATACAATGGGTTTCGGATAAAAAAGAATTCCCCGACAAGGATGATAAACAACAAACAGGATATGAAGTGAAACTTAAAGGATTGAAAATGAATTTCAATCTTGAAGTAACACCTGATGCTGAGGTGCAGCTGATCTTTGACCCCAAGGTAGGAGATATATTACGGGGCAGGGGTAACGGAAATTTAAAACTGATCATTACAACACTTGGAAAATTTGAGATATTAGGGGATATCATCATTGACAGGGGAGATTACCTGTTTACTCTTAAAAACTTGATTAATAAATACTTTCAGGTTGAACGAGGTGGCAGAATTTCGTGGACAGGGGATCCGCTTGATGCAAATATAGATTTAAAAGCTGTATACAGTCTTAAAACATCGGTCTTTGCTCTTGCCCCTGAGCCGGATGAATCACTGAGGAAGAAAATTCCGGTAGAAACACATATTAACATGACGGGAAAGCTTATGAGTCCTACTATTACACCGGATATAGTTCTTCCCACCGCAGATCAACAGACACGTAATATTCTGAAAAATCGCATTAATACCGATGAGGAGATGATGAAACAGTTTATTTCATTGCTTGTTATAAATAATTTCTACACCGACATTAATACTGCGGGACTTGGAGGTACAGGGTTAAGAAGTTCGGGAGTGGCTGCCAGTGAGCTTTTCTCCAACCAGCTGAGCCGGTGGTTCTCTCAACTAAGCAAAGATTTTGATATCGGTTTGAATTATCGTCTTGGAGATGAAATTACTACAGATCAACTGGAAGTCGCATTGAGTACCCAGATTCTTAATGACAGAGTTAGTATAAGCGGAAATGTGGGCGTAGGAGGTCAGCAGACTTCTGTAGCTCAAACCACAACAAATCCTAATAATATCGTGGGTGACTTTGATATTGATTTCAGACTGACAGAAAGCGGTAAACTGCATCTGAAGGCTTTTAACCGTACCAATGATAATTTTCTCTTTACTTCACCCTATACCCAGGGAGTTGGTGTTACCTACAGGGAAAACTTTAATACATTTGGTGAATTATTAAGGCGGTATGGTGATGCCATACTATCGATCTTCTCCAGAGACAAGCGCAAAAAAACAACACCCGATTTTGAGGAGGAGGAAGAAGAAAATATTGATGGTGAGACTTTTTATTAAATGTGTTGATAAACTTTCTTCATTTTTTATAATCAAGCCATAATACAATGTCCCGTTAAATCGTTTTTTTATATCTTCGTAACAAAAATTTTTAATATGAATATTCTTTCAATTTTACAGGTAGTTACAGCAGATGCAACTACTGTTGCTTCCATGGGGACCAAAGAAGACACCTTTTTCTCTCTTGCAATGAAAGGAGGATGGGTAATGCTGCCCATAATTTTATTGTCTTTTATAGCCATTTATATTTTTGGTGAAAGATACTTTGCTATTAAAAAAGTGCAAAAGATTGATCTGAACTTTATGAACCGGATCAGGGATTATATTATGGATGGTAAAATAGATTCAGCACGTGCATTATGTCAATCGTCCGATAATCCGGTTGCACGAATGATTGAGAAAGGCATTAGCCGTATCGGTCGTCCTTTGAATGATGTACATGCTGCTATTGAGAATGTGGGAAGATTGGAAGTGTATAAACTTGAGAAAGGTCTTCCTACCCTGGCTACAGTGGCTGGTGGTGCACCGATGATCGGATTCCTCGGGACCGTGATCGGAATGGTACAGGCATTTATCGAAATGTCCACTGCAGGGAATAATATCAATGTAAGCCTGCTCTCAACCGGTATTTATACCGCTCTAATTACAACAGTTGCCGGTCTGATCGTGGGTATCATTGCCTATTTTGCGTATAATATACTGGTGGCAAAAGTTGAGAAAGTAGTAAATACCCTGGAAGCCAGTACAACAGAGTTTATGGATCTACTGAATGAACCCTTGAAATAGCTTATGAGTATCAGATCAAAGAATAAGGTAAGTGTTAATTTCAGCATGTCCGGCATGACAGACATAGTATTCTTATTGCTGATATTTTTCATGCTTACATCCACCCTGATTGCGCCAAATGCCTTAAAATTATTGCTTCCCCAGGCCGGACAAACGGCAAGCACCGAAAGTTCCATTCCGAAAGTCGTTCTTCAAACTGATGGCAGGATTATTGTAGATGGAAGAAATGTAAGTTTTGACCAGCTGGAAGCTGTTCTAAGAGTGCGAACTTCAGGACAAACAGATCCCGCTATGCGGCTTATAACTGCAAAAGGTGTTACAGTAAAGGAAACAGTGAAAATTATGAACCTTGCTGCAAAACTTGATGTGCAGGTTGTACTCACAAAACAGGAGTAAATTATTATGTCAATATCATCCAGAAATAAAAGAAGCATTAGTTTCAGTATGTCAGGAATGACTGATATTGTTTTTCTGCTCCTGATATTTTTTATGCTGACCTCGACGCTTATTATTCCTGCTGCAATGAATGTGCTTCTGCCTCAAAGTAATAATCAAACGGCAGCAAGCCCTGTTGTCAGTGTTTCCATTAGCCGTAATCTTGAATATTTCGTTAATGAGGAACAATGTAACCTGGCAGATGTTGAATTTAAAATTAATAGCGTAATAAATAATACGGAAGACTCTCCCACCATCAGGTTAAATGCAGATGAAAACCTGGATATGAATGAAATTTATGAATTCCTTGAAATTGCCAAACGTAACAGATTCAGGGTAATTTTAGGAACGAGACCATTGTAATTTTTTTATTATGGATATTAATACAAGAGGTGCTATATTGACATTTCTATATCACATTATCATACTTCTCCTGTTGCTTTTTTTTGGGTTTAGTTACCCCGATCCGCCGCCTGAAGAAGAAGGTATTCTTGTGAATTTCGGCACCAGCGAAACGGGATTGGGAAGGACAGAGCCAAAAGGAGATGAGTTTCAGGGAGGGGATACTGAAGTGCCTGAAATAGTGCAGGTTGCCACTCCGGTGCCTGCGCAGAAACCTGCTGTAAAAGAAGCTGTAACCCCGAAAGTAGTGCAGGATATTGAAGAATCACCGGTGAAGGAAAAGAAACCTACTGAGGAGGAGTTGAAAAAGCAGGAACTCGAGAAGCAAAGACTGGAGGAACTCAGAAAACAACGTGAGGAGGAGGAAAAGAAGAAACAGCAGGCTGAGAAGATACAAAGCATGGGAAAGAGCGCATTCGGCACTGCCGGAGTGGGAACAACCGAAGGATCTGAAGGAATTACCAATGGTACCGGAAATCAGGGAAGCATAGGTGGCACCCCCGATGCTGACACCTACGCTGATGGAGGCGGGCTTGGAAGTGGTATTACTTATGGACTGGGTGACCGTAAGGTTGCGGGAAAGCTTCCGGAGCCTCTGTTAACCAATTGCATTGTTACATCACAGATTATTGTGACAGTGCAGATAAATGTTGACAGGGATGGAAATGTAGTAGGAGAACCAAGGGTGCTGAAAGCTACTTATCAGGACGATTGCATCTATAAAGCTGTTATAGAAGCAGCTACAAAGTCAAAATTTAATGTTGATCCAAACGCTGCATTCAGGCAACAGGGTTGGATACGTTATATAATTGACCCCTAATTTTTCCTGTACTTTATTCCTCCGGATATCCATCTTCGGGGAAGTTCTGCACCCAGGATGTCGCTATACTTTGTATTGAAAATATTTTCAATTCTTAGTTCAATATAAAGTCTCTTCGGTACAATTCCAAAATCCAGCTGAGTATTGAATAACCAGTATCTGGAAGATAATGACAAATCCATTGCTGATGCATATTCCGTGTTCCTCTGACGATACATTCCGTTAAGCGAGAATCCCATTCTGTATGCACTATACCTGGTGTTAAAAACAAAAAGCTGATGTGCCTGATTGGAAATGTATTTGGATATTTCGCCGGTTGAAGACTCCGGTATCTGAAAGGAATATCCCATTGTTGAAAGGATTTTCCCTTCTTTTCCGGCATCATATGAAGCATTTAGAATAAATTCAACACCATTGACAGAAAGACTTTTAATATTTTTTGCGTAAAAGTATCTTCCATCGGGTATTAAGGGAACAAGGGTAACTATTTCAGAACCCTGAGTAAGGACATAGTCAATAAGTTCATAACCAAAACGTTTAAACAAAGTAACTTCAAGCGACAAATTATTAACAGGGTGAATTACTGAGCCTGCTTCGAAGCTCCATGATTTTTCAGGTATAAGATCCGGATTTCCAAGATTGCGACCGGGTGCAAGTGAACTTAAGTTTGTAGAGATATATCGTTCCGTGAAGTCCGGTGTCCTTATTGTTTTTCCGGCCAGACCCCTCAGTGAGAATATCCCTTTGTTAAATGAAAGGTTAGCCTGGGGAAGAATATCCACACCGGAGTGCTTATCATACTCCAACCTTAGACCTCCTGAAGAATTAATATTTTCATTAATTGAAATATAACACATGCCAAATAATCCGCCTGAGATTTCATTATGATCTCCTCTGTCATTGCTCACTATTGAACGGTAATATGACTGTATCCCGGTGGTAAGGTTTATACTCCTGTTAATTTCACTCCTGCTGGCTATTTGTGTAATGATCTGCTTTGTAGTATGATAATTTGCCGGTGTTTGGGAATTAAAAACATATTCATCACTGGTGTTTTTATATGCCAGGTCAAAAATGGTAATTGACGATGAACCGTAATGTGTTCCATTCAGGTGGTTCCACCATGTTTTTACATATTCTCTTGCTGAGTCATACGGACTTATTGTGTAAAACCTGCGTGCACTGAATTCCCTTCCGTCAATGGCTATTCTGCCTGAAAACTTCCATTTTTCTCCGACAGGAAAAGACAGTGATATTGCCGCAGTCCGTAAACGAAAGTCATATCTGTGTCCGTCTGATGCAGGGTAACCCCCTGAAGATAATAATTTAACACCGGCATTGTAATTGAATTTCCCGGAAGAGCCGGACAGTCCTGCATCCGTATTGATCAGTTCATACCGGCCGCCTCCGGCTCTGATGTTTACATTAACAACACTGTCAGTGTTCAATCCTGCATTTTTTGTTATGATATTAATTACACCTCCCACTGCATCAGGGCCGTAAATAATGGATGCCGGACCTCTGATAACTTCAATCCGCGCTATTTCAGACAGAGTAACAGGAAGGTATGAAGAAAAATGACCGGTAAGCGGATCATTTAACCTTATACCGTCAATTAAAACCAGAACCTGGTTAAAAGTACTCCCCCTGATGGAAAAATCGGACTGAACTCCATACAGATTTCTGGATTGAGTTTCAAGACCGGGAATGAATCTTAAGATTTCATCCGTCGTGGTGAAATTACTGTTGCTGATCTGTTCAGCAGTGATAAAGGACAGGGATCGCAATGTTTCTTTTTGTCTTATTTCCAGCAGATCTGAATACACATAAATATCATCCAGCCGGAGTGTGTCAGTTGGCTGTGCTATTGATGAAATGTATATACAAGAGAAAAAAAGTATCAGTATAAATATCTTCATGCGAATTAATATGCGAACATGGGATATTTTTCCATGATGCTATTAACTTTTTTCCTGATTTTTTCAATTACCGTTTCATTCTCAATATGAGTAATCACCTCATCCATCATGGTTACTAGCTCAGGAATTAAGTCTTCCCTTACTCCGCGGGTTGTTATTGCCGGTGTGCCAACCCTGATTCCGGAAGTCTGGAATGGCGATCTTGAATCGAAAGGCACCATATTCTTATTAACAGTGATATCGGCTTTCACAAGAGTATTCTCAACCTGTTTGCCGTTAATATCAGGAACTTTGGTACGCAGGTCAATTAACATCGAATGATTGTCGGTACCGTCTGAAACGACCTTATATCCCAGGTTAATAAATGTTTCAGCCATTTGTTTTGCATTCTTTTGAACCTGCATCTGGTATTCTTTAAATTCAGGCAGTAAAGCCTCCCCAAATGCAACAGCTTTTGCCGCAATAATATGTTCCAAGGGACCACCCTGTATACCGGGAAAAACTGCTGAATTCAGCAGGGAAGACATCATTCTGACCTCTCCTTTTTTTGTAGCTATTCCCCAGGGATTTTCAAAATCCTGACCTATTAATATGATTCCCCCTCTCGGTCCCCTGAGGGTTTTATGTGTCGTGGAAGTCACAATATGTGCATGTTCTAAAGGATTTTTTAAAAGTCCTGCAGCAATCAGTCCGGCCGGATGAGCCATATCCACAACAAAAACTGCCCCTATCCTGTCGGCAATGTTCCTCATCCTTTCATAATCCCAATCTCTGGAGTAGGCAGATGCTCCACCTATGATCATTTTTGGTTTTTCAAGGAGGGCTGTTTCCTCCATTTTATCGTAATCAATAATACCTGTGTTTTCATCCAGACCATAGGAAATAGCCTTGTACAGAATTCCGCTGCTGTTTACCGGCGATCCATGGGATAAATGCCCGCCATGAGAAAGGTCCAGTCCCATAAAAGTATCTCCCGGACTTAGTACTGTGAGGAATACAGCCATATTGGCCTGTGCGCCTGAGTGCGGCTGAACATTAACATATTCAGCATTATAAAGTTCCTTTAATCTGTCAATTGCCAGTTGTTCCGTTTGGTCTACAACTTCACAGCCACCATAATACCTGCTCCCCGGATAACCTTCAGCATACTTGTTTGTTAAACAGGATCCCATTGCTTCCATTACCTGCTGACTGACAAAGTTTTCTGAAGCTATCAGTTCAATACCTCTTCGCTGGCGCTGATATTCGTCCTCAATAAGATGAAAAACTTTTGTATCTCTTTTCATTTTTATAGTTGTTAATTTTAAACATTAATTATGGTGACAAAGTTACTATTTACTCATCAGAAAATTGTACCAGGAGTTTCCGGTACATGTTAAATATTTTTGCTTTTGAGATAAAACCCACATATATTCCTTTATCAACAACCGGAAGGTTCCATGCTCCCGTTTCTTCAAACTTTTTCATCACATTATCCATACGTTCCGACATGGTTATAATAGCCGGCGGATCAGTTATCAGGTCATGAACATACGTTGTGTTGTACATTTCCTGATTGAAAATGATATCTCTTACATTGTCCAGTAATATAATACCATGAAAACTTTTATTTTCATCAACAACAGGAAACAAATTTCTTTTGGATCGGGAAATAACTTTTACCAGATCACCCAGTTTAGCATCAGGTTTAACGATAGTAAAATCCTTTTCAATGACACTTTCCATTTTCAGCAGAGTAAGAACGGCTTTATCTTTATGGTGTGTAATAAGATCTCCTCTTCTTGCCAGTCTGTCGGTATAAATGGAGTGGGGTTCAAAGTAGATTGTTGACAGATACGACCCCGCTGCTGTAATTATAAGGGGTATGAATAAACTATAGCCACCTGTCAGCTCAGCAATAAGAAAAATAGCAGTAAAGGGAGCATGCATCACCCCTGCCATCACCCCTGCCATGCCTGCTAATGTGAAATTCCTTTCAGATACCGGTATTAAATTAATTCCATTAAATGCATGCGATATTATGAACCCTGTGATGCCACCCATAAACAGGGCAGGAGCAAAGATACCTCCGACTCCTCCGCTACCCGTTGTTACTGAAACCGCCACTACTTTAAAAAGCAGAATTAACAATAAATAAAGCAGGAACAACCAGTAGTTATCAAGAATTCCATAAAAAACGCTCCCTGCAGCCATGTCAGAAAAATTACCGGTAAGAATGGCTTTTAGAGAATTATATCCTTCACCATAAAGGGGGGGGAAAAGAAATATCAATAAACCTAATATGCTTCCCCCCAGTAACATCTTTTTATATTGATTGTTTACAGAGGATGACAGTCCTTCGAAGTATTTGACTCCCCTGGTAACATAAACGGAAACAAGGCCACATATGATTCCCAGTAAAATATAAAATGGTAAATTCGCAAGAACAACAGGATCTTGTATGGAAAAGGAGAATACCACTTCACGTCCCATCAGAAAATAGGAAACAACCGTCCCTGTTACAGCAGATATCATTAACGGAACAAGAGAACTCATAGTAAGATCAAGCATTAGCACTTCAAGTGCAAATAAAATGGCTGCAATGGGAGCATTGAATATACCGGCAATAGCACCTGCTGCTCCGCATCCAATCATCAGAGTGGCAGATCTGTAGTTCAGTCTGAATAGTTTGGCCATATTAGATCCCAGCGCAGAACCTGTAAGAACTATGGGTGCTTCAAGCCCGACTGAACCACCAAATCCTACGGTTAGCGTGCTGGCAATCATCGATGAAAAGGTGTTGTGCGGCTTAATTTCGCTCTTTTTCCTTGACATAGCATACAGAATCCGGCTTACCCCGTGAGAAATTTTATCCCTGACAAAATATTTTACAAAAAGAACAGTTAAAAAAATGCCAACAAGTGGTAAAGCAAAATAAAGAAAGTATAATTTATCTATGATAATGCTTTTTGTAATTAATTCGTGTGTAAAATGCACAGTGTTCTTTAATATTACCGCAGCTAATCCACCAAGCATCCCAACAATGAAACTCATAAAAATGATAAAGCTGCGGGGACTGAAATATCTGTCCCTGATTAAAAGAAGTATTCTGAGGTATGCTCTGTGCTTCATATGAATTAACAGGAATTGCTTTTTAACTAACTAATTGTATAATAAACTGTTAATCATCAACCGGCGATTGTCTTAGTGCTACTGATGCAAGTTTACAGGAAACAAAGGTAAAAAAATAGTCTTATAGAATAAGGAAAGGTTTTTAACCGGAAAAGTCCGGAGTGTTCGTTATATTGAAAAGTCTTAATGACCCCGTTGTTAAATAAATTAAAAAAACATTAATTTTATTGGATTATTTCAGAGACACATGTTGTACCGATACCTCCATATAATCACACTGCTGTTTTTCTTCATACATGAAATAGCAATGGCACAGGAGGGTGTCCGGCCTGTTGCTCCATATATTGAGCGGGTCACTGTGGATACAGCAACAAACAACACGCATATCTACTGGGTGGAGAGTCCTACTGAAAATGTTGAAAAGTATATTATCTACTATGAAGAAACTACTTATGGAGGAGGAATTCCAATTGATTCAGTAGATGCACCTGCAAGTCATTATATCCATACCGGAAGCGGGGCAGGATCAGGAAAAGTATATTACAGTGTTGCAGCAAAGGATAGTTCAGGAAATTTAAGCACCCGCGAAGATTATCCCAAACACAGCACAGTATATATTTCATCTGAATATGATTCCTGTAATAACAGAATTATACTTCAGTGGAATAAATATACAGGATGGGATGACAATATAGCAGGATACAGGTTGTTCCGCTCAAGAAACATGTCGGAATTTTCCAGTATAGCAGGACTTTCATATGATACGGTATTTGTTGATAACGGAATAGACGAGCAGGGTATAACTGAGAATTGTCATTATGCCTACTTTGTGATAACCTTGAAGAATGACGGACTGCAGTCTTTTTCAAACATTATACGTAAATATACTTATATGCCCGGACCTCCTGAGGACCTGATCATGGAGTACGCCAGTGTTAATGAAAAGAACGTCGTTGAGTTATCTTTTTCCTTTACTGACACTTCTTCAATTAATGATTTTGCGCTTCTTCGTTCAAGGAACAGGGATGCCGATTTTATTATGGTAAAAGCAATAACTGATGTAAGTACTCAACCGGTAAAAATTTATGATTCTGCTATAACCGGCAGAGAGAGTTTTTACTATAAAATCGGGGCTCTGAATTCATGCCTGCGTATCATCAAAGAATCAAACCTTGCGGTTAATATTCTATTACAGGGATCTTCATCCGAAACTGATGTACTATTGCAATGGAATCCTTACGAAGAGTTCATACATGGGGTTAAGGAATATATCGTTTACCGGGGCATTTCAAGTGATGATCTTATTATTCATACAACAGTGCCTTCCTCTGTTACGGTATACAATGATAATGTTTCAGGTATTTCCGGTCAGCTGTCACCTGGTGAGATTATATATAAAATTGGTGTAGTTGAAAACACTACCGGAGTCATTGCTTTTTCCAATGAAGTAGTTATTCCTGTGGAGTCGGTTCTTTATCTTCCAAATGCGTTTACTCCTGATGGAGACGGGAAAAATGATATATTCAGACCTGTATTGAATTTTCTTCCTGAAGAATATACTATGATAATATACGATCGGAGCGGGATTAAGATATTTCAGACCAGTGATCCTGAAGAAGGATGGGATGGATATGTTGATGGTGTAAAAGCGTCTGAAGGGGTTTATTTATATTATATTGAATATAAATCTTTTAACGGGATACGAAAAACGCAGAAGCCGGGTACTCTGACTCTTTTTTACCCCTGGTAATCATGAATTTTTGTCGGATTAATCATTAACTTTGTATAATTAACTTACCATATTTCTCTGGCAGATGACAGTAATAGAGAAGACAGAAATAGCAGAGATTCACAAACAATTTGATGATTTATTGTTGAATTGCTCATATTGTAAGAATGAGAACGATAAACAGTTAATTATTAAAGGGTTTAATTTTGCATTGGAAGCACACCGGGGAATGAGAAGAAAATCCGGTGAGCCCTATATTTTGCATCCCATTGCAGTAGCAAAGATAGTAAACCAGGAAATAGGGCTGGGTGTTACTTCTATTGTTTCTGCCCTTATCCATGATGTTGTTGAAGATACTGACTTCACCATTGAAGACGTTGAAAATTTGTTTGGGAAGAAAATTGCCTCCATTGTAGATGGGTTAACAAAAATCTCGGGTGTTTTTGATACAAATTCATCCTTGCAGGCAGAAAATTTCAGAAAAATGCTTCTCACCCTTTCGGATGATGTCAGGGTTATATTAATAAAGCTGGCAGACAGGTTGCATAATATGCGTACCCTTGATTTTCTGCCTCGCAGTAAACAGCTTAAAATTGCTAATGAAACTATTTATTTGTTTGCCCCCCTGGCCCATCGTCTTGGATTATATGCAATTAAAACCGAACTCGAAGACCTGAGCCTAAAATACAGGTATCCTAAAATATACGATGAAATAATCGGAAAGATAAAGGATTCGGAAGAAAGAAGGGAACAGCTTATCAATAAATTCTCTCTGCCCATTATTGATAAACTCGAAAAAAACGGAATAACTTTCGACATCAGTGGAAGGTCTAAATCCATTTATTCCGTATGGAATAAGATGCAGCAAAAAAATGTGAGTTTTGAGGAAATTTTTGATCTTCTGGCGATACGTATTATATTCGATCCTCTTCCTGATGTTCCGGAAAAAACGCAATGCTGGAATATTTATTCTATGATCACTGATATTTATCCTCCAAGACCTGACCGCATAAGAGACTGGGTTTCTACTCCCAAAGCAAATGGATACGAAGCACTTCATGCTACCGTTATGGGTCCTTATGGTAAATGGATTGAAGTTCAGATCAGGTCCAGAAGGATGGATGCCATTGCTGAGAGAGGTTTTGCTGCTCACTGGAAATACAAAGAACCAGGGTCAACCGATTCCGAGCTGGATAAATGGCTGAAAAAAATCAGAGAAGTACTCGAAAGCCCTGATTCAGATGCGCTTGAATTCCTTGATGATTTTAAATTGAATTTGTTTGCCTCTGAGATTTTCTTGTTTACCCCGAAAGGTCATTTAAAAACACTCCCTCAGGGAGCAACAGCGCTTGATTTTGCATATGAAATTCATTCTGAAATAGGTAATAAGGCAATAGGAGCAAAAATAAACCACCAGTTGATGCCTCTTAACCATAAACTGCAGAGTGGGGACCAGGTTGAAATAATCACTTCCGACAGTCAGAAACTCACAAGGGATCGGTTGGATGCAGTTTTTACTGCCAAAGCAAAAAGCGCAATTAAAGCAGCTCTGAAAGCTGAATCAAAAAACAGGATAGAAAAGGGGAAGAAGCTTCTGGAGGAAAAACTCAAAGAATTGAATCTTATTCCAAGTTCCAGGATATTTAAAAAGTTACTTCCTGCCTATAATGTTACATCAAAAGATGAATTATATTCCAAAATAGGAAGTGATATTATCACACTTGAGGATCTGAAAAAAAATCTTAAAAAAAATACAAAGAGCAAATGGATAAAATATTGGGAGTTATCCTTTGGAAAGTCAGGAAAAGTAAAGGAAAAATCGGTCAGTAATAATGAAAGAGCTT
>CAYVTV010000043.1:10572-20338 GCA_964454295.1 uncultured Bacteroidaceae bacterium | reverse complement strand
AGAAAAAGCCGGACAGGTCTGGCTTGGTTGATAATAGAATAACAATTTTTTATATGTCACCAAAATTTTTGCAAGCGGAAAAAATAAAGTAGATATAAAAAACATTATTAAAAAACATATGTTATACTTCGCAAAAGGAAATACCGATCTTGAACTTTCTTCCGATGACCTGAAACAGGGTCTGACAGAAGCGCTTAGCAAACTGCAGCCTTCAAAGAAGGTTCTTGCCCTTCCCCCGGATTTCACCAGGTTTCATTCCATGGCAGGGGAACTCACACGCTATGCCTGGGAATTCTACAGGGAAAGAATGACGGATATCCTCCCTGCACTGGGAACTCATTTCCCTATGACAGAAGAGGAAATAACCAGGATGTTCGGAGATGTTCCCAAAAACCTGTTTCGCAATCATAACTGGAGGACCGATATCGTTACGCTGGGAGAAGTCCCGGGTGATTTTGTTGAAAGAGTATCCGGAGGAAAGGTTAACTATCCATGGCCTGCGCAGGTAAACAAAATGCTCGTTAATAACGGGTACGATCTTATTCTTTCCATCGGACAGGTAGTGCCTCATGAGGTCATAGGAATGGCTAACTATAATAAAAACATTTTTGTGGGAACAGGAGGCGCAGAAGGAATAAATAAGAGTCACTTCCTCGGCGCCGCCTATGGAATGGAGAAAATGATGGGAAGGGCCGACACGCCTGTCCGTCGTGTCCTTGACTATGCATCCGAACATTTCGGAAGCAATCTCCCCGTTGTATACGTTCTGACCGTAGTCGGACGCGGTGCAGACGGCAAACTGAAAGCCCGCGGATTATTTGTCGGTGACGATAAGGAATGTTTTTACAAAGCTGCCGAACTGTCTCTTAAAGTGAACTTTGAACTGCTGGATGAACCGCTCAAAAAGGTAGTGGTTTATCTCGATCCTGAGGAATTTAAAAGCACCTGGCTTGGAAATAAAAGTATCTACCGCACACGAATGGCCATTGCCGACGGAGGTGAACTGATCGTCCTTGCCCCCGGACTGAGAGAGTTCGGAGAAGACCGCGAAATTGACCGGCTTATAAGGAAATATGGATATGTGAATACTCCGAAGGTTTTGCAACTTACAAAAGAAAATGAAGACCTTGGCTCAAATCTGAGTGCGGCCGCTCACCTGATCCATGGTTCAACTGAAGACCGCTTTTCTGTTACCTACTGCCCGGGACGTCTCTCTGAAGAAGAAATCCATTCGGTAAATTTCAGATATGCTCCACTCAATACTATGATGAAAATTTACAACCCCGGCAAATTAAAAGACGGTTTTAATATCGTTAACGGTGAGGAAATATTCTACATTTCCAATCCTGCCCTGGGTCTCTGGGCATACAAAGGTAAATTTAATGATTAACCGTTGACTTTTACTGAAAATCCTTATGTACTATCGCATAATAAAAGGACATGAAAAAGATCAGGATTATTGCAGATGACAAAATACCATTTCTGAGAGGCGCTCTGGAAGATTATGCTGAGATAATATATCTTCCCGGGAAGGCTATTGACAAAGAAGTGGTGAAAAACGCAGATGCACTGATCACACGTACCCGTACCTTGTGTAATGAAGATCTGCTGGCCGGATCCTCAGTAAAGTTCATAGCCACAGCAACCATTGGATATGATCATATTGACACAGCATGGTGTGAGGCAAAAGGTATTAAATGGACAAATGCCCCCGGTTGCAATTCATCTTCCGTTCAGCAATATATGGTATCGGCATTCCTGAATCTCTTTTCTTCTTTACAACTTGAACCTTCGCAGATCACCATTGGCATTGTCGGAGCGGGGAATGTGGGATCAAAAACCGCACTGGCCGCTGAAGCACTGGGAATGAAAGTGATGCTAAATGACCCGCCACGGGCACGTGCAGAGAACAGTAAGATCTTTTCAAATCTTGCGGATATCACCCGGGAAGCAGATATTATAAGCTTCCATGTACCCCTGAATAAAGAAGGGCAGGATAAAACCCTGGGGATGGCAGGCTCATCATTCTTCAGCAGGTTAAACAAACCGGTAATCCTTTTTAATACTTCAAGAGGCCCTGTCGTTAATGGCAATGAGCTTAAAAAGGCTATAGCCCGGGGAATAGTTAAAGCCGGTGTGCTGGATGTCTGGGAACATGAACCGGATATTGACATGCAATTACTGGACAAGGTAACCTTTGGAACACCCCATATTGCAGGCTATTCCACTGACGGAAAAGTAACCGGTACCGCGATGACCGTAAAAGCCGTGAGTCACTTTTTTGAACTCGGACTCGAAAACTGGTATCCCGGGAACGTTCCAAAACCCGCAAATGAACTCCTCGTTTGCGATTGTACAGAGAAAAATGAAACTGAAATAATAAAGGAGATATACCTTAAAACCTATGATATTTCTGATGATGACAGAAAACTACGTGAAAATCCGAAAAACTTTGAATTTCTCAGGGGCAACTATCCCGTCAGACGAGAACCCCCTGCATATAAGGTTAAGTTACTCAGTAACAGTCATGGGGATTTACCAGTGAAATTAAAAAAGCTCGGATTTGATTTACAAACCTGAAATCTTTTATTGTTAAACATAATAATCCATTATTAAAAATGAAAAAATTAGCAGACATTGGCCTTATTGGTCTCGCAGTGATGGGTGAAAACCTTGTGCTCAACATGGAACGCAATGGTTTTACCGTAGCCGTTTACAACCGGACAGTGGAGAAAGTCGACAAGTTTATCAGCGGCAGAGGTAAAGGAAAGAATTTTATCGGCACTCACAGTATTGAAGAATTTGTCAAATCACTCGAACGCCCCCGTAAAGTGATGATGCTTGTTAAAGCAGGTAAAGCAGTTGACGATTTCATCGAGCAACTTCTCCCCTGGCTGGAAAAAGGAGATATCATCATTGACGGCGGAAACTCTCATTTCCCCGATAGTATAAGGCGCACAAAATATGTTGAGAGCAAAGGACTTCTCTTTATTGGTACCGGCGTTTCAGGAGGAGAGGAAGGCGCCCTGAACGGACCTTCCATAATGCCCGGCGGTTCAAAAGAAGCGTGGCCCCATGTTAAACCCATATTCCAGGCTATTTCAGCCCACGTGAATGGTGAGCCTTGCTGCGACTGGGTTGGGGAAGACGGCGCAGGACATTTCGTGAAAATGGTTCATAACGGCATTGAATACGGTGATATGCAACTTATCTGTGAAGCTTACCATATTATGAAATCCGTTTTGGGAATGAGTACGGATGAGATGTACGAAGTATTCAAAGAATGGAATACCGGAGAGCTCGATAGTTATCTTATTGAAATCACCCGCGATATCCTTGGTTACAAAGAAAACGGTGAAGCACTGGTGGAAAAAATACTGGATACGGCAGGACAAAAAGGAACCGGTAAATGGACAGCAGTAGCCGCACTTGATGTGGGAGTTCCGCTGACGCTCATCGGAGAAGCTGTATTTGCAAGGATACTTTCCTCCCAGAAAGATGAAAGAGTTACTGCTTCAAAGATACTACAAGGTCCGGCTGTAAAATTCACAGGAAACAAAAAACAGTTTATAGAAGATATTAAACAAGCTCTTTATGCTTCGAAAATAATTTCATACGCCCAGGGTTATGTGTTGATGCGTGACGCTGCAAAAGAATACAAGTGGAATCTGAATAACGGAGGTATCGCACAAATGTGGAGAGGCGGTTGTATCATACGCTCAGCTTTCCTTGGTAAGATCACCGAAGCCTTTAAGACCAATCCCGATCTGGTAAATCTTGTTCTGGATCCTTTCTTTAAAGAAAAACTCCATGCGGCACAGGATGGCTGGAGACGCGTTGTTTCAGCAGCATTCATGAACGGGATCCCTGTACCCACATTTGCCAGCGCCCTGGCTTATTACGACGGTTACCGCTCCGAACGCCTTCCGGCAAACCTGCTCCAGGCACAACGTGATTACTTCGGGGCACATACTTACGAACGTGTGGATAAACCAAGAGGTGAATTCTTCCATACCAACTGGACAGGAAGAGGGGGGGAAACAGCTTCGTCAACGTATACGGTGTAAGAAAATGAAATTCTCAACCAAAGCCATTCACTCAGGACAGGAGCCTGATACAACAACCGGTGCCGTTATAACTCCCGTTTACCTTACTTCAACCTACAGGCAGACAGAGATAGACGTTTATAAAGGTTTTGAATACAGCCGCACAGGGAATCCCACCCGCCAGGCGCTTGAAGAATGCCTTGCTGCCCTCGAAAATGGACACTATGGCCTCGCCTTTTCATCAGGCCTGGCTGCTGAACATGCCATAATCTCAGCACTTTCCCCCGGCGATCATGTGGTGTCAACCATGAATATGTACGGGGGAACATACAGGCTGTTTGAACAGGTCTTTAAACCGCTGGGAATTGAATTCAGCTATGTGGAAGACAATGCGGAAAGCTTTGAAAAGGAGGTAAGATCTAATACCAGGCTCTTCTGGATTGAAACTCCCACAAACCCGTTACTGCGAATAATAGATATTGAGAAAGTATCGCAAATCGCCGGAAAACATAATATTAAAACGGTGGTCGACAATACTTTCGCAACTCCATATTTCCAGCAGCCCCTGCTCCTTAAGGCTGATATCGTAGTACATAGTACGACTAAATATATAGGCGGACATTCCGACCTGATAGGTGGAGCAGTGATACTTAATGATGAGGAGTGGTACAGGAGAATTAAGTTCTTTCAGAATTCCGTAGGGGCTGTTCCCGGTGCATTTGATGCCTGGCTGATGCTGAGAGGTGTCAAAACCCTCGCCCTGAGAATGAAAAAACATGAGGAAAACGCAAAATGTATCGCTGAATATCTTGAAAAACATCCTGCCGTTGAAGAAGTGTTTTATCCCGGATTACCCGGACATCCTTACCATAAGCTCGCATTGAAACAAATGTCAGGCTTCGGCGGTATGGTGTCTTTCAAACTGCAGAAAGCAGACAGGGAAGCGGTGAATTCATTTTTAAAACGACTGAAGATCATTACACTTGCCCAAAGCCTGGGGGGTGTGGAATCACTGGTGAGCTATCCCTATACCATGACACATGGGGTAATGCCCGCAAAAGAAAAAGAAGCCGCCGGGATAACAACAAACCTGGTAAGACTCTCCGTGGGTATTGAGGATGTGGAAGATCTGACAGCTGATATCTCTCAGGCCCTTTAAATAAGTGACAGGTGACAAGTGACGGGGGACGGAAAGGAACGAAGGGGACGGAAAGGGACGAAGGGGACGAAGGGGACGAAGGGGACGGAAAGGGACGAAGGGGACGGTATGCACAGTAGAGACGCACGGCTGTGCGTCTTTGCAAGAAAACCCCGGGGTTTCAATATAATAGCCAGGGGTGGCAACCCCTGGAAAAATGACGATATGAAAATCCGCAGTACAGAAACCGGCTCTTAATACCGATTGGTTTATTGAGGCGGAACAGATACAGTTGATTTAATCAAAAATCTGTAAACTTATTTTAGGACGACACACTTTGCGTTTTATTTTAGTTTAACGAACTGTTATCTTAACAAATTGTCAAAAAAAATATAACTTTAATGCGAATAATTGTTTAACAATAATTGTTTAACGAACTTTTACTTTAACCTATTTAAAATATGAAAAAAATTTACCTCCCCCTGATTGTTTTCCTGTTCATCTCAAAAACATGGATCAATGCGCAGGAAATTGATATTATTAATTTTGAATGTTCAGAAAGTATTGTGTGTTATGCTCCCAACATTTATGCTCAATATTTTACTCTTCCTGCCGGAGATGACTATTGTATAACAAAAATCGGTGTTCAGCTGGATGAACAATCCGCTGCGGCAAAGATTTTTATTGCCCTGTATAACGAATCAGGGGTACTGTTGTTTAAATCGCAGGAAGCAGCCTATCCCGGAGGAGTTAATTCTACAGTTATGGTTGACCTGCCGGGATGTATTCAGCCATTATCAGCAGAAGCAGGTTATTATGCAGCAGTTATGTTTTCAGGAACAAACATTTACATAAAACAACAATCCAGTCCGGTGAATTCCGGCATTGCCACCGTCCATGAATTTTCCAATTTCAACTCCCTGGCCAATTATCCTGACTTCTCTGATCCGCTTAGTCCCTCAGGTGCTTATGGCTTCAGCATGGGTTTTATCATCAAAGGGACTATAAAGCCTGAAACAGTGGAACCTGAAAATGAGATCCTTGAATTTAACTGCACTTCTTCCATTCAACTGGAGCCCAACACAATTTATTACAGTCAGATAACTTTACAGGGGACAGAAAACAGGATTCTGAGACAGATCGGATTGAAAACCGACACCTGTTCCGCTGAAGGTAAAGTTAAATGTGCCATTTATGATGTAGCACTGAATCTTTTGTATGTTACTGATGAAGCTGTTATTAATATTACAAAAGCCGATACCACCTTTATTGCAATACCTGAGAACGAGGTTGAACTTGTTGCCGGCGGAACCTATCATCTTGCATTACAATTCAGCGGCACTAAAAGACTGGCGGTTCAGAAAACAAGTATCCCGCAGAACAGAGGCCTTGCAACAGCCTATGAGTACTCGTGGTTTAAAACAGGCCAGAATTACACTGAATTCCCGAATATCCTCAGTGCAGACGGAGCATATGCTTTTGTATTCGGATTTGTCCTGAATGGAGATGAGCCGGGACCTGTAACAGCCACCCGGTATATAACCACAAATAAATCCGGAAAAATAACTGTTTTCCCGACAGTGGCAGAAAATCATATTACGATACTGGCTACCGGTACTGTAAATTTCCCTCTTGAGATAAATATTTACAGTATCAGCGGGAGACTGGAGAAAACCTTTACATGGAACGGTTCTGAACAAATGACTGTTCCGGTATCGGATCTAAACAACGGAATGTATTTTATCAGTATATACGGGAGTAAGTTTAGCAAACAGGTGATAAAATTTGTTAAAAGATAACCAGACATGAAAACTTTATTTACACTTTTAATGGCATTTGCATTTACCATAGGTGCATTTTCCCAGGTACCCGAAAAAATGAGCTATCAGGCCGTGATCCGTGACCAAAATGGACAACTGGTAACCAATACAGAAGTAAGAATAAAAGTTGGCATTCTGAATGGTATAGAAGGGGAACTTCTCTGGCAGGAAGAAAAGCTGGCAACAACAAACATAAGCGGTCTGTTAACTATTGAAATAGGCAGTGAAGTGCCATTGTTTACAGATATGTTCAGCAACAGCAGTACTTTGTACCTAAAAACAGAAATTGATCCTTCCGGAGGAACAAATTATACCATTACAGGCATCAGCCAGTTATTGAGTGTGCCTTATGCTTTGCATGCTAAAACAGCCGATCGTGTTACAGAAACTATTAATGAAACCGACCCTGTATTTGGTGCTTCTATAGCAGCAGGAATTACAGGCGTTGATACAGCATATTGGAATAATAAACCAGACAACTATACCGAAACCCAGGATTTGGATGATGTTTTAATGCAAAATAATTCAGCTGGCAATAAAAACATCACCAACCTTGCCGACCCTGTAAATGCCCAGGATGCAGCAACAAAAGCGTATGTTGATGCTTTACTGGAAAAAATAACAGCACTGGAAATATCTGATATATTAAATAATGGCTTCACTGATACCCGTGATAATACTCATTATTCAGCTATAAAAATCGGCAACCAGATATGGATGGCAGAAAACCTGAAATACCTTCCTTCGGTAGTCGGGCCGGCGACAGGTTCTGATACCGAGCCTTACTATTATGTAAATGATTATTATGCCACAAACATTATCGAAGCCAAAGCAACAACTAATTACAATACCTTCGGGGTGCTTTACAACTGGCCTGCGGCCATAAATGCTTGTCCTTCAGGTTGGCATGTCCCAACTGATGAAGAGTGGAAAGAGTTGGAAATATATCTTGGAATGTCGATGGCAGATGCAGATAATGCCGGTTGGCGGGGAACCAATGAAGGAGGAAAATTAAAAGAAACAGGTACACTACACTGGAATGACCCCAATACCGGAGCAACCAACGAGAGCGGTTTTACAGCCCTTCCGGGTAGCTACCGGCGAAATGACGATGCATTCAATATCATCGGCGATGCCGGTTACTGGTGGAGTTATACAGAGGTCAGTGCCGATAACGCCAGGTTCCGTGCCATAGGCTCCTCTCTCAGCACTATATACAGAAACCAAAACTATAAGACATTAGGGTTTTCTGTTCGTTGCGTAATGGATTAAGTGAGCACCCTAATCCTTCACGCACCGGACTGATAAGCCGAAAATTTTACTGTAACTTGATGATTTGCCCAGTTCACTAGAACCAGAGAACATATAACGAGCCCATGCATTTGTTTCATCGTACCCTGTAGCACTCCAGAAATAAGCATGAGTCATAAGACCTTGAAAAGTTCCTGTACCACTACGGACGCCACCTGGAAGAGCTGAAAAGCCGGATTCATTGGTTGTTGTAGTATTGGCTATATAACTAGAATATGGCTGCCAATGAATTGAACCTATTTCCTTTAATTTGTCTCCGGCGATAGTTTCACCTCCCAGATAGTTTGACAGGGCAGTCCAGTCTGCATCTGATGGAACATGCCATCCTGATGGACATAATTTACCGGTGTTCACTGCATGCCAGTTATATAATGCCCCGAAGATTGGATTACCCCAACAATATCCGGGAGTGGTAAGGTTACTCCATGCAGTATTATCTGTTACCAGGGGTATAGCAGTGCTATCATTGTAAGTAGAAGTTTTTAGATTTTTGGCCATCCACGTCTGGGTGCCAATCGTAACAATAATATACTTATTTCCTTCAATATCATTAATTATTCCGGCGTAATTATTAGGCATGATACCCAGTATCCTTAAAAAATAATCAACATATTCCTTGGATGTAACATCTTGTTCGTCTGTGGGATCTGCAATATTTTTTATCTGACTTCCATTTGCATCATTACCCTGTACAAGCACGTCAGCCAGATTTTGTGTCTCATTAATAGTGCCGGTAATACTCTCAGCTGTCCTGGCAGCAAAAGCATAAGGGACACTTAATATCTGACTCACACCTGTAACAGAGTAACTGGTCCCTCCGGACACATCTGTTTCTATTTTAATAAAATACGGACCGTCAGACCAGTCAATGTCAGCAAAAGCCCCTGTAATAATATTTCCGGCTCCTATCTTAAGTGTTATTAGTCCATTGCTATTTGAAGCAGCAGAATGAGTTTCAACATAAACGGCTGATCCGAATTCTGATGTCTGTAATATTTGTATCCGTACTCCTATGTCGCTATTGGTAACCAAATCGCCGCCGGAATCTCGTATGACAGCCTGGTAATTCATTATTTCGGGTGCTTGAGAAAATACAATTGCGCTAAATGTTGATAACATTAAAATTGTGAGGAATTTTTTCATTGCAGAATAATTTAGTAACTATTGATGAGAAGATAAATATGGCAAATACAACCTGTTCTCATGCTGAATTATAGAGAGCAGTTACAGGTTATAAGAAACAAAGATAAGCAATTTTCTGCATACCTCAAGGCAATTGCCGTAAGCTTCCAGAAATCAAAGGATTGAAAGAAACGGATTAATTGTTCGCTCTGCACTGAACCAAAAACCCGCTCTCGCGGGTTACTTTGTGAATTGGCGGAGGAAGAGGGATTAGTTCATTGTATTCATGATCCCTGTCAGGGGGAACAACTCAATTCACAAAGTTACCC
>CAYVTV010000043.1:0-10472 GCA_964454295.1 uncultured Bacteroidaceae bacterium | reverse complement strand
GACTGCGCTCATGCTTTCGCATGGCTTGTCCTTCCCCCGAACAAAAAACCCGCTCTCGCGGGTTACTTTGTGAATTGGCGGAGGAAGAGGGATTATTTCATTGTATTCATGATCCCTGTCAGGGGGAACAACTCAATTCACAAAGTTACCCTTCGGGTTATTTTGTTCAGTGGAACGACTGCGCTCATGCTTTCGCATGGCTTGTCCTTCCCCCGAACAAAAAACCCGCTCCCGCGGGTTACTTTGTGAATTGGCGGAGGAAGAGGGATTCGAACCCCCGGTCCCGCGATAGCAGGACAACGGTTTTCAAGACCGCCGCATTCGACCGCTCTGCCATTCCTCCGGGCGCAAAAATAATACAATTTTTTGAATTACCACGGTTCGGGATTATTAACCCTTTCCTCTTTAATCAGACAAATTTTATGCAGCTCCTTACTAATTATAATGATTGTATGACAAGAATAAATGCATATAAAACTATCAGAAATTTTTTCATTCAATTTTAAAGTAACTATTCATGTATGTCCAATTTAAGAAATGAACAGTGATAATTGGTTAATGAACATGGGGAAATCCGCACTCAAATCCCAAATTTTTGAACATTTAAAGGCTTTTCAGAGTCTTTTACACGAATAAACCGCTATTTTATCAACAAAATCGCATTTTTTTTGTGGTAAATTTGCTATACATCAGAAATACTCTATATTTGTACTAAACTTTGACACTTTAAAGATTACTAACCTTAAAAAGTATTTATTATGAACAAAGCTCAATTAATTGATGCAATTGCTGCAGGTGCTAAGCTCACTAAGGCTGATGCAAAAAGAGCCCTCGATGCTTTTGTTAAAGCCACTGCCGGTGCTCTCAAAAAAGGTGACCGTGTTGCCCTGGTAGGTTTTGGCTCATTTTCAGTTTCCAAAAGAAATTCCAGAACAGGGAGAAATCCACAAACTGGAAAACCAATTACCATTAAAGCTAAGAAAGTTGTTAAGTTCAAAGCTGGCAGCGAACTGGCTGGTGCAGTGAATTAAAAATATTAACTTTTGGAAAAGGGAGGCTGTCTCAACAAGACAGCCTCTTTTTTTTGCTTCTGCCTTACCTCCACCATTCCTGAAATTCTTGTTTCTACTCCCGGCTTTCCACGATAACTGAATAATCTATTATTACCATTTATAAACAAAATTCTACTGCTTTTCAGACTAAAAATCAACTTTTTATTTGCCTGAGTACATTTTTTTATATTGGTATTATTTTTACCTTTGATGAATCTATTATTTTCATTGATAAAATGTTTAATTATTTCGATTAAAGTCCCCCTCGTATGAATAGTATTATTATTGACGATGATAAATTATCCAGAAGAATTATTGAGGAATTTATTAAGAAGTGTGAAGGGCTGGAGCTAAAACATTCATTTGCTGATGCTATTGAGGCAATTAATTATATTAAACGTGAAGATGATATTCATCTTATCTTTCTTGATATTGAAATGCCCGAAATGAACGGGATTGACCTCTTAAATCTCCTTAATGACCCTATACAGATAATCATCGTATCTTCAAAAGAAAAATATGCTCTAAGTGCATTTGAATATGACGTAACCGATTATCTGTTAAAACCAGTTACATTTCCCCGCTTCCTTAAAGCCATAGATAAAGCCGTATCAAGATTTGAAAAGAATAAATCAAACCTGATAGGTAAAGAAGAGATCTTTATCAAGAAAAATTCTTCCCTTGTACGTCTTAAATATGATGATATTTTATGGGTGGAAGCTTTGGAAAATTATGTAACCTTCAATACGTTCAGGGAAAAATTTACCATACACTTTACAATGAAAGCCATTGAGCAAAAACTTCCTGGAAATAAATTCACAAGGGTACATCGCTCATTTATCGTAAATACAGGAAGCATTGATGTTATTGAAGATAAGAATGTTATCATTTCAACCATCGACGGCTCAAAGAGCATACCTATAGGAAAATCCTATAAAGAGAAACTGATGAAGGACATTAATGTAATATTAAAATAGTTCTCTTCCCCTGCTACCATGATATCCAACCGGCAACTATTCCTTGAATATATTGCTCAAACTTCTCCGGAGCCGCTAATGGCCGAAGTTGATACTGCCAGGGGGGTTTATCTGTATGGCCCTTCCGGGGAAAAATATATCGACATCATTGCCGGAGTATCTGTTTCTGCATTAGGACACAACCACCCTTCAGTAATAAAGGCTGTTAAGGAACAGGTTGAACACCATATGCATATTATGGTATATGGAGAAGTCATCCAGTCCCCCCAGGTAAAGTATGCTCAACTTCTTTCCTCCACTCTGGGTGATGGGTTTGATAACACGTATTTCCTGAATAGCGGATCAGAAGCTGTGGAAGGCGCCATAAAACTAGCCAGGAAAGCAACCGGCCGGAGTAATATCGTTTCATTTAAGAATGCTTATCATGGCAGCACCCTCGGTGCATTAAGCATTATGGGAGGAGACCTTTACAAAAAGGGATATTACCCGCTTATCCCGGATACCCGGCAGCTGGAATACAACGCTTTTGAAGATTTACGGCACATTACCACAAAGACTGCCTGTGTGATAGCAGAACCTGTACAGGGAGAAGCAGGTATTGTGCTTCCTGAGGAAAACTTCCTGAGACAGCTTCGTGAAAGATGTAATCAAACCGGAGCTCTCCTTATCTTCGATGAGATACAAACCGGATTCGGAAGGACAGGGTCACTTTTTGCATTCATGAAGTGCGGCATTAAACCCGATATCATTGTCATGGCAAAAAGCCTTGGCGGCGGAATGCCCCTTGGAGCCTTCAATACCAGGAAAGAGCTGATGAAAACCCTGAGTGAAAAACCTGCCCTCGGACATATCACCACCTTCGGAGGGCACCCTGTATCCTGCGCTGCCGGACTGGCCTGCCTGAAAACGATTCTAAAAGAAAAATTACATGAATCTGTTGCAAACAAAGAACAACTGTTCAGAAAACACCTGTCCCACCCTGCAGTAAAGGAAATAAGGGGGACAGGACTGATGCTCGCAGCCGAACTAGCCTCGTCAGACCTGATGCATAAAACCGTAAAATGCGCCCTCAAAAACGGGGTGCTCACCGACTGGTTCCTTTTCTGCGATACCGCCGTACGAATATCACCCCCACTTATCATCAGCAACAGAGAAATAATTACCGCCTGCAACCTCCTTAACCAGGCGATCGATGAAGCAACCAAAATATGAAACAGGAAAAAGGAACGCGATGGCGCAAAGGCACAAAAAAAACAAGGAAATGTAAAGCATGAAGATCATAAACAAAGACATGAAATTATATTTTTCAACCTATATTCTGTTTAAAACTGCGCCTTTGCGCCTTTGCGCTTATCTTTTCCGTATTAAGCTTATTTCCGCGATCCTGCTAACGGCAACACTCACCCTCCCTGCACAAACTGAAATGGATGTTTTTTCTATTCCTGAAAATGAACGCGTGCTCCTCGATAATTTCAATAAACTGTATTCCGAAATCAGTGATGCAGAAAAGGATTCCCTGAACAGCCTAATCATTGACATTTTTAAATCAAGTCTCTCCCTGACAGAAAGTTTCTTCTACCCCTGGCCGGAACTGGATATGATCGGTAAGATCAGGTCAGATGATATGCTGGTAAATATTTTTACCTG
This sequence comes from uncultured Bacteroidaceae bacterium, assembly GCA_964454295.1. Taxonomy (GTDB): domain Bacteria; phylum Bacteroidota; class Bacteroidia; order Bacteroidales; genus CAYVTV01. The sequence continues at coordinate 6,796 of CAYVTV010000043.1, read as the reverse complement.
GCATATCCTTAAAAAAGATAACACATATATATATTATGGTATCATCCAATACCGTCTTCCTTCAAAAAGAAAAGAAGATAAGATCACTGTATATCTCCTTACCGACAAATCATCTTTAATAAAACAACCTGAAAAGGAAGAACTTACACCCGATAACTGGTATGGGGCATTGTACTATTCCCTCTCAACCCATACCCACCGCCGAAAAACATGGTACGTACTGCTTGGATTTGATTTCAACAATAACTTCTCAAATAAGAAGATCATTGAAATACTCCATTTTGAAAAGGACAAACCCCTGTTCGGAGAAGATATAAAAACAGAATCCGGACCAGTCAGACGCATTATCTTTGAATATTCTTCCAATGTGGTGATGGCATTACGGTTTGATGATAAACTTAATCAGACCGTTTTTGATCACCTCTCACCACTTGAACCCATTTTTAAAGGGTTTTACCGTTTCTATGTACCCGACGGATCATACGATGCACTTAGATTTTACCGGGGAAACTTCACGCTCGAAAGAGATGTGGATGCCAGAAACTACTGATAGCCTTCACCCTGCCTGACTATTTGTCATATTCACCCGGCTGGCACAGGCTTTGAAAATAAAATCCCGGTTGTTAAATTTAAAATGAATCAGATATGCAGACAGGAAAAATCGGGGTTTCAACGGAAAACATATTCCCCATAATTAAAAAATTTCTCTATTCCGACCATGAAATATTTCTTCGCGAACTTGTTTCCAACAGTATTGATGCAACTCAAAAGCTAAAAGCTCTCTCTTCAGCCGGAGAATTTAAAGGAGAATACGGCGACCTTACGGTACGCATTGAAGTGGATAAAAAGAAAAAGCTACTGAAGGTCAGCGATAAAGGTATTGGAATGACTGCGGAAGAAATAAATCAATATATTAATGAGATCGCCTTCTCAAGTGCCGAGGAATTCCTTGAAAAATATAAAAGCTACGGTAATAACATCATCGGTCATTTCGGCCTCGGATTTTATTCTTCCTTCATGGTGTCCGGCAAGGTGGAGATCATCACCCGGTCATACCGTGACGATGCCCGTGCAGTGAAATGGACCTGTGATGGCTCACCGGAATATTCCCTCGAAGAAACAGAAAAACCGGAAAGAGGTACTGATATAATACTGCATATTGATAAGGATTCAGAAGAGTTTCTGGAGGAAGACCGCATCTACGACATCCTCAGGAAATATTGCAAATTCCTGCCGGTGGAAATCGCTTTCGGTAAAATCAAAGAATGGAAAGACGGTAAGGAAGTTGAAACTGACAAAGACAGGATCATCAATGACACGAATCCGTTATGGACAAAAAAGCCTGCCGACCTCAAGGAAGAAGATTATGTCAGATTTTACAGGGATCTGTATCCCGTATCCGAAGAACCTCTGTTCAACATCCACCTGAATGTGGATTACCCATTCAATCTTACCGGCATACTCTATTTCCCGAAAATCAAGTCCAATTTTGAAATCCAGAAAAATAAAATACAATTATACTCCAACCAGGTTTTTGTAACAGATTCAATAGAGGGAATAGTTCCGGAATTTCTGACACTCCTGCACGGGGTCCTCGATTCCCCCGATATTCCCCTGAATGTGTCACGCAGTTATCTCCAGAGCGACAGCAACGTTAAAAAGATCTCTGCCCACATTACCAAAAAAGTGGCTGACAGGCTGGAAGAGATCTTTAAAAAAGACCGTGAGGAATTTGAGAAGAAATGGGATGATCTGAAGCTATTTATCACATACGGGATGATCACTGAAGAAAAGTTCTGGGAAAGAGCCGTTAAATTTGCCCTTTTAAAGAATACCGAGGGTAAGTATTTCACCCTTGAAGAGTATGAAAAACTGATAAAGGAAAATCAGACTGACAAAAATAAAACACTGGTTTATCTTTATGCCAGTGACAAGGAAGTTCAGCATAGTTTTATTGAAGCAGCAAAAGCAAAAGCTTATGATGTGCTGCTGATGGACGGTCAGCTCGATCCCCATTTCATCAACCATATAGAACATAAGCTTAAAGATGCCAGGTTTTCAAGGGTTGATGCTGATGTCATTGACAAGCTGATAATGAAAGAGGACAACAAAACTGAGCAACTGGATGAAAAAGAAAGATCTGAGTTGTCAGTTGTGTTTGAAAGCCAGCTTCCTGATAAATCCGGATTTTTTGTTTCTTTTGAAGCAATGGGTGAAAGTGCAGCTCCTGTAACCATAACGCAGTCTGAATTCATGAGAAGGATGAAAGACATGTCAGCACTGGGAGGAACTGCAGGCTTTTACGGGAGTATGCCCGATCATTACAATATGGTGGTTAACACAGATCATCCGCTGGTTGTCAGAATACGGGAAGATAAGAATAAAAAGACAGGGGAGAAACTTGAAAAATTAGCGGCTGAACTTGCTCCGCTAAAGGAAGAAAAGGATAAACTGCAGGAAACAGGAAAGGATAAAAAGGATGAGGAAATACCCCAGACAGATAAAGACAGGCAGGAAGACCTGAATAAAAAAATTGCGGAGATTGAAAAAAAGAAAAACGGACACCTGTCAGACTTCGGGTCAAAGAACAAAGTATTAAAGCAGTTGATTGACCTTGCCCTTCTGTCCAATAATATGCTGAAGGGCGAAGAGCTGACCAGATTTGTGAACCGGAGTATAGAGCTGATAAAATGAAAGTTGATGATATCCGGCACGGCAGACGGGGAGTACCACAAGCCATACTTCCGGCAAGTATGCAGAGTGCGAAGGAGAGCTAGAACAGCTCCCTGGCTTCTTTTTTCAGAAATTCCACAGCAGTTTCAACAGGTGAGATATTACGTTCCATAGTCTTTTCCAGGAGCTTCTTATTTAACGACATTCCTGAAGCCCCGGGTTTAAGTTCAGCAGCCGAGTCGTTAACAAGCTTTATCACATTATTTCTTGCCGACTTCACCATCTCCCATACCCTGGAGCTAAGGTAAACCTGTTGTGCAAGATTATGTTCATACTCTGTTCTTACCGCATTTATCAGTTCACTCTGCATCTGTGCCGAAGTTATATCAGTTCTGGCTACCCTCATAACAAGGGATTCAGGTGCAATGCGCTCGAGAAAAAGTACCATCCTCTCATATGCCTGCAACCGCAAGGGAAGAGTGGTATCCTTGTAATTATTCAGTATTTCAGCTTTTCTCCTTTTCCCTTCATGCCTGAGGATAATAGTTAGGGTAATAATAGCTGCCAGTAATACCAGTAAGGCAGGCAGTGTGTATTTCAGTATTTCCGGTAACTCATTCATGGTATGGCAAATTGATTCTCAAACTTAAGAATTTTATTTATATAACGGAGTATTATTATTAAATACCTCCGTAAAATAACGTGAGTTCGATATAATAATCTCTGTAATATTTCAGACTTTGCCTACCTTTGCAATTTGGATCATATTTTTATTAAGAAAACTGTTTTATTTTAATTTAACACTTTCATGGAACATCTTTCAACCCGTATCAGATCATTATCTGTCTCCCAGACTATCGCGATGAATACCAGGACCCGGGAAATGCAGGCACAGGGTATTGACGTTATTAACCTGAGTGTAGGAGAACCCGATTTCCCTACCCCCGATCATATAAAAATAGCTGCAAAAAAGGCTATAGATGATAATTATACTTTTTATCCTCCCGTTCCGGGTTATCCTGACCTGAGGCAGGCTGTATGCAATAAATTCAGGATGCAGAACAATCTGGATTTTAATCCTGACCAGATTGTTGTGTCAACAGGGGCAAAACACTGCATAGCAAACGTGCTGATATGTATCATTAATCCGGGGGAAGAAGTTATTGTCCCAGCCCCCTACTGGGTGAGTTATGTGGAGATGGTAAAAATTGCCGGGGGTAAAAATGTTATCATTAATACCACGGTTGAAGCGGATTACAAGATCAGCCCTGAGCAGCTTGAGAACGCCATTTCTTCAAAAACAAGGGCTTTGCTTCTCTGTTCACCCAACAATCCTACCGGTAGCGTTTATTCGGCAGAGGAGCTCCGGGATCTGGTTTCCGTGCTGGCCAGATATCCTGATATCTATGTTATTTCAGATGAAATTTATGAGCATATCAATTTTACCGGCAGCTACAAAAGTATTGGTGCTTTTCCTGAACTGGCAGGCAGGGTAATAACAGTTAACGGAGTATCAAAGGCATATGCGATGACAGGCTGGAGGATCGGCTATCTCGGCGCTCCGTTGTGGATTGCCAGAGCAGTTACCAAGCTGCAGGGACAAATGACATCCGGAACAACAACGATTGCGCAGCGCGCAGCTATTGAAGCACTCACGGGCGATCAAAGCTGTACTGCAGAAATGAACGCTGCCTTTCGCAGGCGAAGAGACCTGATGATCAACCAGCTTGAGAAAATAAAGGGAATAAAATACAATATCCCGGAGGGTGCTTTTTATGTTTTTCCAGATGTCAGCGCATTTTTTGGCAAATCTTTTAAGGGAACCGTCATCTCCAACGCAGAAGAGCTGTGCCTGTACCTGCTCGACAAAGCTCATATCGCTGCTGTTCCCGGCGATGGTTTCGGCGCACCCTCCAATATCAGAATTTCCTACGCAAATTCCGATGAGAACCTTTTAACGGCCATGCAAAGATTTAAAGACGCACTGGATGCGCTTGTTTAAGAAGTCTTTATACCGAATCACAGCGAAAGTTCCTATTTTTGTTTTAACTTTTCTTTTTACTAATTTTGGTCAGTAAATCTATAAGAGATGAAAAAAGTAATCCTGTTTGCATCTTCTGCACTCCTGATCACATCCATAATTTTTTCCTGTTCAAAGGGAGGTGACAAGCTGTTTTCATTTTCAGGTAAAAATATCAACCTGTTCACTATTGAACAGGACAAGGAATTCGGATTGTCAATGAATGAACAGATACAGGCAAACCCTGCCGAATTTCCGGTACTTGATAAAAAGAAATTCCCGGAAGCTTATCATCATATTGAAAGAATACGTGATAGCATTTTAAACAGTGACCTGATAACTTATAAAAACGATTTCCCCTGGGAAGTATATATCATTGCCAATGATTCGGTATTGAATGCTTTCGCAGTTCCGGGAGGATACATGTACTTTTATACAGGATTAATAAGGTTTCTGAGTGCTGAAGATGAGTTTGCAGGTGTAATGGCCCACGAAATGGCTCATGTGGACCGGAGGCACTCCACACAGATGCTGACTAAACAGTATGGATTGTCTTTCCTGCTGGATGTCCTCCTTGGAGTAAAAGGGTCAAATGAGTATATTAAGATAGCTTCAGGCCTGGCTACAGGACTTGCCGGATTATCCTTCAGCAGGGAAAATGAATATGAAGCAGACGAGATGGCAGTTAAGTATATGTATACTACAGCATATGATGCACGAGGTGTAAAAAAATTCTTCGAGAAGCTGGAAGGATCAGGAGCAACACCTGAATTTCTCAGCACCCACCCTTCTCCTCCCAACCGGATAAAAAATATTGAAAATGTCTGGAACAATTTAAATCAAAAATCCGGAACTGTGAAAGAAGGCAATACCTTCAGCAGGGAATACACGCAGTTTAAAAACAGCCTTCCCCCTGCCATCCTATAACCGGTAGTAACCATCGTATATTATTTATTCCGGCATGTCCGGCTCCCGTAAATTTATCCCGCTAGTTGAAAAATTATGGTCAGAAGAAAAATATCAAGAAAGACTCCCCTTGCTTTAAGAGCTGCACTTCTACTGGTAATTGCTGCCATAATCACTTCCCTGGTAATACTGATTAAGATTTATACCAACATTTTCTCTCCCATAAGGATGCCTGATGACAATAACAGCTCATTATTCTATATTCCGACGGGATCAGGCTACGATTATGTATTAAACGCACTGTATAGTGAGGGGTATATTATAAACAAAGAGACTTTTGACTGGCTGGCGAAGAAGAAGAATTACCCGGCTAATGTAAAACCAGGAAGGTACAGGTTGTTTGATGATATGAACAACAATGAACTTGTCAACCTCCTCAGATCGGGAAGACAGGAACCTGTAAGGTTTATATTTAATACCATTCGCGGTACAGAAGAGCTGGCAGGCATAGCGGCAAAACAACTTGAGCCGGACTCAGTCGTTTTTTCGGAGACGTTTAAAAATGAAGCTATTGCGGAAAAATATAACTTCACAAAAGAAACCCTGCCCGCTGTGTTTATCCCAAATACTTATGAGCTTTTCTGGAATACAAATCCCATAAGCTTCATGGACAGGATGCATCAGGAATATAAAGCTTTCTGGACAAAGAAAAGACTGGAAAAAGCAAGCCACATAAAACTCACTCCCGTTGAAGTAAGCACTCTCGCCTCACTCGTTGAAATGGAGTCGTTGCATCCTGATGAAAATGCGAAAATTGCAGGTGTGTTCATTAACAGGATCAGGAAGGGTATGCCTCTGCAATCTGACCCCACCATAATTTTTGCCCACCAGGATTATTCCATCCGCAGAGTACTGAATAAACACAAGGAAATAAACTCAACTTATAATACTTATAAATACAGAGGATTACCTCCGGGCCCAATCTGCATCCCTTCTATGTCAGCCATTGATGCCGTGCTCAGCTATGAAAAACATAATTACCTGTATTTCTGTGCAAAAGAAGATTTCTCCGGTTATCACAATTTTGCTCAAACCCTGTCCCAGCATAACAGGAATGCCCGCCTTTACCAAAAGGCTCTGAACAGGGTAAGGATTTTTAATTAGTGGGTACGTGGTTGAGTGGTTACGTGGTTGAGT